>NZ_JBEYXH010000010.1:0-203220 GCF_040644755.1 Streptomyces sp. NPDC046887 | reverse complement strand
TGGGCCACCGCCGGCTCCATCCCGCTCTACCAGCGGCCCCAGCTGGTCGCCGCCAAGGCGAACGTGGCCAACGCCGGGGCCTTTGGCTTCGCCACAGGGCCGTCCGGCCACCCGGGCGGCGGTCGTGGGCCGCCGCGGCGGCGGCGTGCACGGCGGCGGCGCGGGGGCGTTCCCGCTCCGCGGCCTGTGGCCCGTACCGCACCGCCAGGTCGTACAGCAGCGCCTCGACCACGTCCCAGGGCGGGATCTCGGCGCCGTCCAGGCAGGCGCGCAGACCGTCCGGGTCGCGCTCGGCGAAGACCCCGTACCAGCCGTCCGCAGGATCGAGCAGCCCGGTGAGACGGTGGAGTAACGCCGCCGACTCAGCGGCTCCGGTGGTGAGTTGAGGGTCCGACACGCGCGCTCCCGGCCTTCGACGGAACTGGCGGAACTGGTCGGAGGCATTGGACCGCGGGCGTGTTACGCCTGGGCTACGGCTGCTTTTCCGCCGTGAGCCGCACCGCGATTCCGGTGTGCGGGCGCTTGCCGCGCCGGAAGAGCGTGGCCGGGGCGTCGATCAGCCAGAACTGCCAGCTGTACTTGCGGGACAGCAGCGTGCGCACCCGCTTCAGCTCGTCGGTGTCCAGCAGCCGGGCGGTGCCCTCGGCGCGCGGGGCGTCGTCGGCCACATTGCCGCGCATGTCGCAGGGGGCGACGATCACCCGCTGGTCGCGGCGGAGCCGCTTGACCTTCCAGGAGTCGGAGTTGGTCCAGACGAGGATGTCGTCGCCGTCCACCGCGTACCAGACGGGGGTGGCGACGCCCGTGCCGTCCTTGCGGAAGGTGGTGAGGCTGAGGTAGCGGCCGTGCCGCAGCGTCTCGGGAGTCACGGGGCCGAGCCTACGCGGCGCATGGCGGTGATCCGCTGGGTATGGTCCGGTAGCACGTGTCCGGCGTACGTGCCGAGCCCTTCCGCGAGCGCGTACGGGGCCCGCGTACGAGTTGCGGAGAGGCGATGTCACACAGTCGAGAAACCCTGGCGCAGATCCTGGACGCCGCCGAGAACGCGGCGCCGGTGCGGTCGCTGGACGTGGTGGCCGGCCATCTGCGCGAGCGGTTCGCCGCCCGCCAGGTGTCCTTCCTCTTCCCCGATGTCGTCGGGCAGCGGGTGGTGCGCGTCAGCGAGGCCACCGCCGCACCCGGGGAATCGGACGACGGGAAGGCGATGGGACTGGCGGGCAGCGTCTACGACGAGGTGCTGCGCACCCAGCGGATCAGCCGGCGCACGGGCGGGGCCGGCGAGGAGTGGGTGGTCGCGCCGGTCACCAACCGCGGCGACACCATCGGCCTGCTGGAGCTGCGTCTGGAGAACGTCACCGAGGAGATGCTGCGGCAGGTGGGCGACGCGGCGCACGCGCTGGCGTACATCGTGGTGACCGACCGGCGCTTCACCGACCTGTACCACTTCCACCGCCGTACCACCCCCTTCAGCCTGGCCGCGGAGATCCAGCACCAGCTGCTGCCGTCCGCCCCGTCCTGCGAGGCGGCGCAGTTCGCCCTCGCGGGGGCCCTGCTGCCGGCCGACGACGTCGGCGGTGACACCTACGACTACAGCCTCGACCAGCACACCCTGCATCTGTCCGTCACCGACGCCATGGGCCATGACACCCGCTCGGCGCTGCTGGCCACCTTGCTGGTCAACGCCGCCCGCGGTGCCCGGCGGGCCGGGATGGGCCTCGGCGACCAGGCCGAGCAGATCCACCGGGCGCTCAAGGAGCACGGCGGCGGTGCCCTGGCCACCGGGCAGTTGCTCTGCATCGGCCTGGACGGCGGCGGCGCGCAGCTGGTCAACGCCGGCCACCCCTGGCCGCTGCGGCTGCGCGAGGGCCGGGCGGAGGAGGTGCGGCTGCGGGTCGACCTGCCCTTCGGGGTCGGCCGGGCGGCCGGGCGCTACCGCGTGCAGGACATCGACCTGCGTCCCGGGGACCGGCTGCTGCTGTACACCGACGGCGTCCAGGACCGCGGTGCGGCGTCCGTGGCACTGCCGGAGCTGCTCTCCCGTACCGCCGGGGAGCATCCGCGGGAGGTGGTGCGGGCGCTGGCCGCCGCCGTGGTGGAGGCCAGCGGGGGCCGCTTGCAGGACGACGCGACCGTGCTGTGCCTGGACTGGCACGGCCCCACCGAGCAGGACCGGCACACCCGGGCCGGCAGCGAGATCCGCCGCTGAGCGGCCCCCGGGGGGGGTGGCACGTCAGGTCAGCGGCGGGGTTCGGCCGGGCAGGCGAGGTCCCCGGCGGGGCGCCGGCCGGTGGTGAGGAAGGCCGTCGCCGCGTCGTTGGCGCAGCTGTTGCGTCCGAAGGGGTAGACGCCGTGCCCGCCCTGGTCTGCGGTGACCATCCGGGCGCGCTCCCCCAGCGCCCGGCGCATCCGCTGAGCGCCCGTCAGCGGGGTGCCCGGGTCCCGTTCGTTCTGCACCAGAAGGATGTTCGAGGGGCCCCGGTCGCTGATCCGCACCGGCGGTTCGCGGTGCTGGTCCGGCCAGAAGGCGCAGGGGGTGATGTTCGCCGTGGAGGCGCCGATCAGCGGGTGGCGGAGGCGGTCGACCAGGACGTTGAGCCGGTAGGTGCCGAGCTTCCTCGGCCAGCGGGAGTCGGCGCAGAGGACGTAGAGGCGGGCGGCCATCGCGTTCTCCTGGTTCGGCGGCAGTACGCCGGGCTCCAGCCGGCCCTTGGCCAGGCCCTGCCAGGTCCTGGCCAGGACGGGCATCAGCCCGTCCACGTACAGCCCCTGGAAGGTCAGAGCGCGGAAGACCGTCCCGTCGACGCCCTCGACCGGCCTGGCGTCCAGCCGCCGGGCGAGCGCGTGGTACGTGGCGGTCACCCGCGCGGGGGTGGAGCCGAGGCCGTACTCGGGGTGCGCGGCCGCGTACGCCGCGAAGTCGGGGAAGCGGTCCTCCATGCCGCGTCCGAGGGCCCGGAAGGCGGTGACGTCGTAGCCGCCGGGGCCCAGCACGCTGTCGAGCACGATCCGGTCGCCGCGCCGGGGGAACAGTGTGGCGTAGGCCGCGCCGAGCTGGGTGCCGTAGGAGTGCCCGAGGTAGGAGACGGTGCTCTCGCCCAGGGCGGCCCGGATGCGGTCCATGTCGCGGGCGGTGTTCGCCGTCGTGGTGTGCGGCAGCATCCAGGCGGTGCTGGAGGTGGCGCACCGCCGGGCGACGGTCCGGGCGTAGGAGGCCTCGCGGGTGACGTCGGCCGGGCCGCGAGCGTAGACCGGGAAGGCGCCGCGCTGCTGCTGGGCCGGGGTGAGATGGCAGGTGACCGGGGTGCTGCGGCCGGTGCCGCGCGGGTCGAAGCCGATGAGGTCGTAGGCGTCCAGCACCGAGCGGGGGAGCTTCGCGGCGGCGAGGTCCGCCGGGTGCGCGAGCCCGGGGCCGCCAGGGCCGCCGGGGTTGGTCAGCAGCACACCGCGGCGCTGGGCCGGGTTCTCGCTCGGCAGCCGGGAGAGGGCGATCTCGATCCGGCGGCCGCCGGGGTGGCGGTAGTCCAGCGGGACCTTGAGGGTGGCGCATCGCAGCGTGGGTGAGGTGGTGGGCTGCGGGCAGGGGCCCCACCGCAGCGGCTCCGATGCTCCCGTGGCGGGGGCCGGTGCTCCCGTAGCGGGGGCCGATGCTCCCGCGGCGGGGGCCGATGCTTCCACCGCCGGGGCCGGTGCTTCCACCGCCGGGGCCGGGAACGGGGCGGCCGCGGTCGCGGCCAGGGCGGCCGCCGCGAGGGTGAGGGCCAGAGGTGTGCGGTACTTCATCCGTTGTCCTCCGCATCGTCCGTGGGCCCTCAGTCTGTTGCGGCTCATACCGCCGGTACGTCGGCCTGTCGGCCCGCTCCGGCCCTCGACCGGGGGCGAGGCGGACCGGGGCCCGCTACGACCTGGGTCGGGGGTCGGACCCGACCCGAGGCGGAGTCACCCCCCGGGCGCGGCCGGGATAATCGACGGATGAGAACGGGTGGCGCGCCACGTCGTGGCCCATGGCAGCAGACGGCGCGGTTCGCGGCGGCCGCGGCGGTGGGGGCGTCGCTCTGGGTCGTCACCGCGGCGATGGTGGAGCCGGGGTGCGCCGCGCACTCCTGCTCATGGCTGGCCACCGGCGATCCGCTGATCGCCGTCGGCTGTCTGGCGGCGCTGCTCTGGCGGCACCGGTTCCCGTTCGCCGTGGCGCTCTCGACCGGGGTCGCGTCGGCCGCCTCCACCCTCGCCGCCGGGGCCGCGCTGCTGGCGCTGGGCTCGTTGTCCACCCGCCGCAGACCGCCGGAGATCGCGGTGGTGGTGGCGGCCTTCGTGGTGGCGCCGCTGTTCGTCGGCGAGCTGTACCCGCTGCCGAGCGCCCCCGGTTCGTTCTGGCTGCCCACCCTGATGCAGGGTCTGGCGGCGGGTGCCGCGGTGGCCGCGGGCGCGGCGGTCGGGGCGCGCCGGGCCGAGGTCCGGTCGCTGCGGGAGCGGGCGCACAGCGCGGAGCGGGAGCAGCGGGCGCGGGCGGACCGGGCCCGGGCGCTGGAACGCAACCGCATCGCCCGCGAGATGCACGATGTGCTGGCCCACCGGATCTCCCTGGTCGCCATGCAGGCCGGGGCGCTGGACCACCGCGCCGATCTGGCGGCCGAGGAGGCACGGGTGCTGGTCCGGGGCATCGTGGACGGCTCCCACCAGGCCCTGGAGGAGCTGCGGGACGTCCTGGGGGTGCTCCGGGCCGACCCGGACGGGCCGGAGCCGCGGCCGCCCTCCCTGGCGCGGGTCCCCGCCCTGGTGGCGGAGGCCCGGACATACGGCCTGGACGCCACGTACGCCTCCACCGTGACGGCGGAGCCGCCCGAGGCGGCCGGGCGCACCTGCTACCGGACCGTCCAGGAGGCCCTGACCAACGCGGCCAAGCACGCCCCCGGGGCCTGGGTGCGGGTGACGGTGGACGGGGCACCGGGTGGGGACCTGCGGGTCGCGGTCCGCAACGGCCCCGCGACGGCGGCGGCCACCGGCGCGGCGGCCTCGGGCTTCGGGCTGCCGGGCCTCGCCGAGCGCGTCGAACTCGTCGGCGGGGAGCTCGACCACCACCCCACGGCCGACGGCGGGTATCTGCTGTCCGCGCGGCTGCCCTGGCCGAAACCCCCTGACGAGCGGAGCAGTTGAGTGGACGGCGAGCGGCAGCCGGTGCGGGTCCTGGTCGTGGACGACGAGCAGCTGGTCCGGGTGGCTCTGCGCCTCATCCTGGACGGCGAGCCCGATCTGACCGTGGTCGCCGAGGCGGCCGACGGGGACGGCGCGGTCCGCGCGGTGCGGGAGTCGCGGCCGGATGTGGTGCTGATGGATGTGCGGATGCCGGGCCGGGACGGTCTCAGCGCCACCGAGGCGGTGCTGGCGCTGCCCGCGCCTCCGCGGGTCCTGATGCTGACCACCTTCGACTCCGACGATCTGGTGCTCGGCGCGCTCCGGGCGGGGGCGCTCGGCTTCGTGCTGAAGGACACCCCGCCGGCGCGGATCGCGGACGCGGTACGGGCGGTCGCGGGCGGCGATCCGGTGCTGTCCCCGCAGGCCGCGACGCGGGTGATCGCGGCGGCCACCGCCCGGCGGTCACCCCATGCCCGCAGGGCCGAACGCGAGGCCGCCCGGGAGCGGTTGGCCGCCCTGACCGAACGGGAGCGGGACACCGCGCGGGCGATCGCGGAGGGCCTGGGCAACCCGGAGATCGCCCGGCGGCTGGGCATCTCGGTCGCGACCGTCAAGGCGCACATCACCAGCCTGTTCGGCAAGCTGTCGGTCGCCAACCGGGTCCGGATCGCCCTGCTGGTCCGCGACGCCGAGGAGTGAGCGGCGGGGCCCGGCGGCACCCGGTATCGGTCAGAGGACGGTGGCGGTGGTCAGGAAGGCCTCCGTGGCCGGGCCGGTGGCCCGGGCCGAGTGCAGGGCGTGCAGGGGCGCCCGCAGCGGCGGATCGAGGGCGAGGACGGTGACCGCGCCGCCCGCCGCGGGGCCCGGCGGGCTGGTGACGAAGGCGAGCCGGTCGGTGCCGATGACGGCGGTGGCGGGCGGGGTGCCCTGGAGGGAGGTGCGTTCGATACGGGGTTCGAATCCGGCGGCGCGGCAGTGGTCGAGCAGCAGATCGGTGTAGCCGGACCGGCCGGGCCGGCCCCAGACGACGAAGCGCTGATCGGCGAGTTCGGCGAGGGCCACGGACGGCCGGGCGGCCAGCGGGTGGTCGGCGGCGACCGCGATGTTGAGGGGCTGGTGGCCCAGGGTGGTACGGGTCAGCCCGTGCGGCGCGGTCATGCCCCGGCACAGTCCGACGTCGATGTCCCCGGCCAGCAGGGCGTCGGCCAGCTCGTCCGGGTAGCGCGGGCTGACGTCGGTGGCCAGCTCGGGGTGGGTGGCGCCGACCCGGCGCAGCAGGGCGGTGACCTCCTCCCCGGTGACCGCGGGAGTGTGGCCCAGTCGCAGCACCTCCCGTTCGCCGCGGCCGATACGGCGGGCGCGCCGCAGGGCGGAGCGCACCGCGCCGCGCAGCGCCCGGGCGTCCTCGACCAGCGCGGCCCCGGCGGGCAGCAGGCGGACGCCGCCGGCGGTGCGCTCCAGCAGGGTGACGCCGACCTCGCGCTCCAGGACCCGGATGGAGGTGGACAGGGCCTGCTGGGACAGGTGCAGCCGGGCCGCGGCACGGGTGATGCTGCCCTCCTCGGCCACCGCGATCAGGTACTCCAGCCTGGTCAGGTCCAGCCCCATGCCCGCTCGCCTCCCTCTCCCGTTCCCGGTCCCCCGTCCGACGATCGTCCCGCACGGGGCCGGCCGCGGAGGCGACCGGCCCGGCGGTACGGACTACCGGGTGGTGTAGCCGCCGTTGGCGAACAGCGTCTGCCCGGTGATCCACCAGCCCTCGGTGACCAGGAACCTGATCAGCGGGACGATGTCCTCGATATGGGTGAGCTGCCCGCCCATGGCCTGGGACTTGTGGAACTCCACCCGCTCCGGGGTCTCCTGGGGGTAGAAGAACGGCGTGTCCATCGGCCCCGGCGCCACCACGTTCACCGAGATCGACCGGTCGGCGAACTCCTTGGCCGCCGCCCGGGTGAAGTGCTCCAGCGGCGCCTTGCCGCCCGCGTAGGTGGAGTAGCCGTCGGTGAAGGCGGCCAGCAGGGACGTACCCAGGCTGACGATCCGGCCGTGGTCGTTCAGCCGGCGTCCGGACTCCTGGAGGAAGAAGTACGCCGCCTTGGCGTTGACGCCGAACATCCGGTCGTACTCTTCCTCGGTGGTCTCCAAGATCGGCTTGCGCAGCACCATCCCGGTCGTGTTCACCGCGATGTCCACGCCGCCGTAGGTGTCCACCGCGGTGTCGAACAGCCGCCGGACCTGCGCGACGTCCGTCAGGTCCCCCTGGACGGAGACGGCCTGCCCGCCGGCGTCCTCGATGGCCCGGACGGTCTCCTTCGCCTCCTTCTCACCGGTGTGGTAGTGCACCACCACCTTGGCCCCGTCCCCGGCGAACGTCCTGCTGATCAGGGCGCCCAGGTTTTTCTCTCCCCCGCCGACGACCGCCACCTTGTCCCGCAGCGTGTGCTCGGCCATGTCCAGCACCTCCTTGTGTCACCGTCGGTCACCGGCTTGATCACCGACCACTCCTGAGGCTAGGCGGACATACCGGACGTACGCCAACAGAACCTCCCTGTGGAGCCACAAACGCCGTCGATACCCCCAGGGCAGACCCCCATGTGACCCAGGTCACTTTTCACGCCGGGCCGCCCGGTCCGCTCTCTGATGGCATGACGGAGAACAGCGCGCACCACCCCGCCCCCACCCCCGCCCGGAGCGAGACCGGCGGGCTGGTCCTGCTCATCAACTCCGCCCTCGGCGGCGTCGGTACCGTGTACGCGACGACCAACTCCACTGCCATCACGGTTGTTTCGGCAGTGCTGGTGCTCTTGATCACGGTGGTGGTCCTGGCGGTGCGGCGTACCGCCGGGGCGGGGGACGGGACCGACCGGAAGGACGAGCGGGGTGGCCGATGACGACGCGTACGAGGTCTTCTTCGAGGAGCAGTACCCGAGGGTGGTGGCGATGCTGATCGCGTACCGCGGCTTCGCGCCGGAGATCGCCGAGGAGGCGGCCGCCGAGGCCATGATCCGGCTGTACGGGCGGTGGCACACCGTGCGCTCACCGCGGGCCTGGGTGCGGACGGTGGCCCTGAGGGTCGCCGTCGGTCTGGCCGCGGACCGTCCGATGGGGCTGCCGGAGTGGGAGGTGGCCGACGGGCGGCCGGCCGAGGAGCTGGAGGCCGCGTTACTCGCCCTGGCCGCCGGGACGGCCGCGGCGAAGCTGCCGCCCCGTCAGCGGGAGGTGATGGCACTGGCCCTGGCCGATCTGAGCCCGGCGGAGATCGCCGAGACCCTGGGCAGCACCCCGGAGCAGGTCCGGGGCAATCTGGCGCACGCCCGGCGGACGATGAGGACCCTGATGGAGATGGAGGAGGGATGACCGTGGGGGGAACGAACGACGGGTGCGGCGCCCCGGAGGCGAACTACAGCCAGCTGGTCGCCCATTATTCCGCGCCCGAGCGGGTCGGCTCCGCGCTGGAGCGGGTGAAGGCCGAGGCGCGCCGACGCGCGGCGGTCCGGGCGCTGGTGGTCCGGGCCCGCGGCGGGGTGCTGCACAACCACACGGTCCGCGAGGTGGCCCGGTACTTCCGGGGCGAGGAGCGCGGCCGGGTGGATCTGCTCCAGGTGTCCCGGGCGACCGGTGTCCCGCTGGGCGACTGCCGGCAGGTGCTGCGCGAGTTCACCGAGGCGGGGCTGCTGAGGGAGTACGCCGAGCCGGCCGGCGAGCACGGTGAACTGGTGCGCCGCTCCTATGAGCTGGCCGAGGGCGGCCGGGGCGGGATGACGGAGGTCTTCGTGGAGACCGAAGCGGGGGCGGGGGCTCGGCGGGCCGAGCGGGGGACGCGGATGGGCGGCGCGGTCGGGTGGGAGGGGACGGGATGGTGAACGGGGTCATTCTGGGTGTGTCGGCGTTCGGCGTGCTGGTCACCCTGTTGAACGCGCTGCTCGGCGGCCACATGTACCTGGTGTCCGACGGCGACCCCTCCCGCATGGCGGTCGCCCGCAGCCATATCGTGTACGGCCTGGCCGGGGCCGTCTGCGGCGCCTTCCTCGGTCTCCTGGGCTATGGGGGGAGCCGGCTGCTCGGCCTGGGATCCGCGGTCGAACCGATGGCCGTCGTCATGGGGTTCGGACTGTCGACCAGCCTCACCGGCGTGCTCACGATGGTGCTCCGTGGGAACTACGTCCCCCGGGCCATCGCCGCCTACAGCTCCTGGTGGATGCCCGTCGGCGAGCGGACCGGGCACCGCCAGGACATCCTGTACGCGCTGGCCGGCGCGGGTGGACGTCAGGCGGCCCTCGCCTGGGGTGTCATCCGATCCAGCCCCCGGGTCGGGCTGCGCGCCCGCCGCCACCGGGCACGGATGGCCGCCGTCGAGACGGCGGCCGGCCCCGTGGCCGTACGGGAGCGGCCGCCGCGTAGGTCACCTCACCCCGCCGGGCGCACCACCATCGCCGAGCCGCCGCCTCGGCGGACCTTCTCGGCGGCGGCGAGCCAGCGGCCGTCCGGGAGGCGCTGGACGCCGGTGGCGGCGCCGATCTCCGGGTTGCGCTTGAAGGCGTGGCCCAGCGCTTCGAGTTCGGCGCGGAGCGGGGAGTCGTAGAGGGCGGGCTCCAGCTCGGTGGTGGCCGCGTTGCGCTGGCTGGCGCGCGGCGCGGCGATGGCATCGACCAGCGGCAGGTCCCGGTCGAGCACCCCGGTCAGGGTCTGGAGCACGGTGGTGATGATGGTGGCGCCGCCCGGGGAGCCGACGGCCAGCACGGGCCGGTCATGGCGGTCCAGGACGATCGTCGGGGAGATCGAGGAGCGCGGCCGCTTGCCCGGTCCGGGAAGGTTCGGGTCGTGTACCGCCGGGTTCGCCGGGGCGAAGGAGAAGTCGGTCAGCTCGTTGTTGAGCAGGAAGCCGCGGCCCGGCACGGTGATGCCGCTGCCGCCGGTGGACTCGATGGTGAGGGTGTAGGCGACCACGTTGCCCCAGCGGTCGGCGGCGGTGAGGTGGGTGGTGTTCTCCCCCTCGTACGTGGTGGGGGCGGCCTTTCCGGCGGTGGCGCACGGCCGGGGCGAGCGCGGGTCGCCGGGGGCGAGCGGGCTGGTGAGGGCGCGGTCGTCGCGGATCAGGCAGGCCCGGGAGTCCGCGTACCGCTGGGAGAGCAGCCCGGCGGTGGGGACGTCCTCGAAGGCCGGGTCGCCGACCCAGCGGCCCCGGTCGGCGAAGGCGATCCGGCTGGCCTCGATGTAGCGGTGCAGATAGCGGGCCTGGGAGGCGGCCGACAGGTCGGTGCGCTCCAGGATGTTGAGGGCCTCGCCGACGGTGGTGCCGCCGGAGGAGGAGGGCGCCATGCCGTAGACGTCCAGGCCCCGGTAGGAGACCTTGGTGGGCTTGCGGCGGATGGTGTCGTAGCGGGCGAGGTCGCGGGTGGTGAGGTCGCCGGGGCGGACCGTGCGGGTGGCGCCGGGGCGCTTGGGCGGGGCCTGCACGGTGCGGACGATGTCGCGGGCCAGCTCGCCCCGGTAGAGCGCGCCGACCCCGTCGCGGCCGAGCCTGGCGTAGGTGCGGGCCAGGTCAGGGTTCTTGAAGGTGGAGCCGACGACCGGGAGTTGGCCGCCGGGCAGGAAGAGCCGGGAGCTGGCCGGGAAGTCGCGGAAGCGGGCCTCGTTGGCCTGGGTCTGGGAGCGGAAGGTGGCGTCCACGGTGAAGCCGTCCCGGGCCAGCCGCTCGGCGGGCTTCAGCAGGTCGCGCAGGGACTTGCTGCCCCAGGCGTGCAGGGCGGTGTCCCAGGTGGCGGGGGTGCCGGGGGTGCCGACGGACAGACCGCTGGTGGTGCCCTCCTCGAACGGGATGGGCTTGCCGTCCTCCTGGAAGAGCGCGGCGTCGGCGGAGCGCGGGGCGGTCTCGCGGCCGTCGACGGTGTGGACGGTGCGGGTCCGGGCGTCGTAGTAGACCAGGTAGCCGCCTCCGCCGACGCCGGCCGAGTAGGGCTCGGTGACGCCGAGGGCGGCGGCGGTCGCCACGGCCGCGTCCACCGCGTTGCCGCCGCGCCGCAGCACCTCGATACCGGCCGCGGAGGCGTCCGCGTCCACACTGGCCACCGCGCCGCCGTAGCCGACCGCCTCGGGCGTCTTGGCGGGTGCCTTGACGGGTGTGGGAGGCGGGGCGGCCGGCGACCGGTCCCCGGGCGGGGCGGTGGTCAGTCCGGTGAGGGCCGTCGCGGCGACGGCGGCCAGCGCCACCCCCCGTACCCCTCTGCTCCGGCGAGCCTGCTGTCCCTGCCGTACCTGGGCGTGACGCACCTGTACCTCCTGTCAACGGCCTTACGGGCGACCTCGGTTCTCCACGCCGTGGCGACCCCGCCGGGACCGGCTCGGCGGAGCCAGCCTGCCCGCCGATCGGCCGCTCATGTGCGGGCGGACGTGACAGGCACGTGAAGAGGGCGGGGGCGGGTGGGATGACTCACACGACCATCCCGGAGAAATGCCAGGCAGAGGGGCAACCGCAGGGCGCGTGTCGCCCTCTCTTCGGGGGACGACGACAGCCGACGGAGGTTTCCGTGACCACGCCCACCCGCCCGCGCACCCCTTCCCCTCGCAGCGCCCGTGCCCTGCCGCGCGCCGTGGTGCTCGGCTGTACCGCCGTGCTCGCCACCTCCGCGCTCTCCGCCTGCTCGGGCGGTTCGGGCGCCACGGCGGACGACGGGAAGGGCGGCGGGGCGCCGGCGCCCGCCCGGATCTCGGTGAACCTCAGCGGCGAGCAGGCGAAGGCGGGCAAGCCGGTGACGGTGGAGCTGGCCGAGGGCACCCTGAAGCGGGTGGCGGTACGGGACGGGAAGGGCACGGCGCTGGACGGCGCGGTCTCCCCGGACGGCCGACGCTGGACGTCCACCCGGCCGGCGGCGCCGGGTACCTCGTACACCGTGGAGGCCCGGGACGACAAGGGCGGCACGGCGAAGCAGCGGTTCGCCACCGCCAAGCCGGAGAAGGTCAACAAGCTGACCCTGGCGCCGGGGAAGAACGCCACCGTGGGCATCGCCCATCCGCTGTCGGTGGTCTTCGACAACCCGGTGAAGAACAAGGCCGAGGTGGAGCGGCAGCTGAAGGTCACCACCTCCAACCGCACCACCGGCTCCTGGGGCTGGGTGAAGGACTACTCGGGGCGGGACCGGGTGGACTGGCGGCCCAAGACGTACTGGAAGCCGGGTACCAAGGCCACCCTGAAGGCCGAGCTGAACGGGGTGGACTCGGGCGGCGCCGGGGGCTGGTTCGTCCGCGACTACACCACCACCCTGACGGTCGGCCGCAACCAGCTGGTCAAGGTGGACCTGGACGCCCACCGGCTGACCCTGCTGCGGGACGGCGCGGAGGTCCGCACGCTGCCGGTGTCCGGCGGCACCCCCGGCGGCGACAAGCGCTCCTGGGGCGGCACCTCGGTGCTGATGGCCAAGGAGGGCACCATCAACATGCGCTCCGAGACGGTGGGGCTCGGCGACGCGTACGACAAGATGGTCGACTCCTCGATGCGGCTGACCTGGTCCGGGATGTACGCGCACGCCGCGCCGTGGAACCGGGCCTTCCTGGGGCGCGCCAACCACAGCTCCGGCTGCGTCGGGATGGGGAGCGAGGACGCGGCCTGGCTGTTCGGGCAGGCGCAGGTGGGCGACCCGTTCGAGATCACCGGCGCGGACACCAAGGGGAACCCGGAGGCGGGCAACGGCTATGGGGCGTGGAACGAGTCCTGGGCCGACTGGGAGGGCCGCAGCGCCCTGCGCTGAGCCCGCGGAGCGGCCCCCGACTCACGATCGTTACCAGTGCGTAACATACCGACCGGTTACTTCCGGTAAGGCGCCCATGGTTACCTTCGGTTCACCCTTCAAGTGACTGGGGAGTAACCGTGGGACAGCCGCTCACATCCCTGCGTACCACCACCTCCGCCGCCGCCTGCGCCGCCCTGCTGGCGGGCGGCACCCTCGCCCTCACCCCCGCGCCCGCCACTGCCGCCCCGGCCGCCGACTCCGCGCCCGGGGTGCGGTTCGTGGACATCCCGGGCGACGGCGGCACCCTCCTCAAGGCCAATGTGGTCACCCCGCCGGGGGCCACGCCCGGCAGCCGCCACCCGGTGATCGTCCTGCCCACCAGCTGGGCCATGCCGCAGATCGAGTACGTGGCCCAGGCCGCCAAGCTCGCCGCCGAGGGGTATGTGGTGGTCAGCTACAACTCGCGCGGCTTCTGGCAGTCCGGCGGCCATGTCGAGGTGGCCGGGCCACCGGACATCGCCGACGCCTCCCGGGTCATCGACTGGGCGCTGGCCCACACCCCGGCCGACCCCGAGCGGATCGGGATGGCGGGAGTCAGCTACGGCGCGGGCATCAGCCTGCTGGCCGCCGCGCACGACCAGCGGGTCAAGGCGGTCGCCGCGCTCAGCGGCTGGGCCGATCTGATCGACTCCATCTACAGCGGCCGCACCCAGCACCTCCAGGCCGCCGCCCTGCTCGGCGGCTCCGCCCAGCTCACCGGGCGGCCCAGCGCCGAGCTCCAGCAGGTACTGAAGGACTTCCTCGCCTCCAACCTGGAGAAGGAGGCCGACATGATCGCCTGGGGCGCCAAGCGCTCCCCGGTCACCTATCTGGACCGGATCAACGCCAACGGCACGGCGGTGATGCTCGGCAACGCCTGGGGCGACTCGATCTTCCCGCCCAACCAGTACGCCTCCTTCTTCGAGAAGCTGAAGGGGCCCAAGCGGCTGGAGTTCCGCCCCGGCGACCACGCCACCGCCGAGGCCACCGGACTGCTCGGACTGCCCAACGACACCTGGACCAGCACCAAACGCTGGTTCGACCACCACCTCAAGGGCGAGGCCAACGGCATCGACCGGGAGCAGCCGGTCCAGCTGAAGGCCCGCACCGGCGGCGGCTACGAGGGCTACCCGGACTGGAAGTCGGTCGGCGCCACCGAGCGGAAGATCGCACTGGCCGGGCAGCAGCGCCCCTGGGCCAACGTCAACTCCGGCGCCGACGGCGGCACCCTGATCCTCTCCAGCGCCCTGGACCAGTTCCTCAAGCTGCCGCCACTGGCCTCCATCCCGCTGCTCCCCCGCCCCTTCACCGCCGTCTGGCAGTCCGAGCGGTACGGCAGCGAGCAGCGGGTGCGCGGCACCGCGAAGCTGCACACCACGCTCACCAGCACCAAGGCGAGCGGCACCATGGTCGCCTATCTGTACGACGTGGGGCCGCTGGGCGTGGGCAAGCTGGTCAGCCACGCCCCGTACACCTTCCACGACAAGACGCCGGGCCGGCCGTTCCCCGTCGACCTGGAGCTGTTCTCCACCGCCTACGACGTCCCGGCCGGCCACCGGCTCGCCCTGGTCGTCGACACCGTCGACCCGCTCTACATCGAGCACAACCCGTCCGGCGCGCGGCTGACCTTCTCCTCACCGGAGGCCGACCCGTCATACGTGTCGGTACCGGTACGCGAGGAGTGATCCCCGGCCGCCCGCCGGGCGGGGCAGGGCCTCCCCGTTCCCGGTATTCCGGCGGTGTCACGGTCAGCGAAACTACCCAGCTCGGAAAGGGACTTCGCCGGTCCGACACGCGAAACGGGGCAGATGCCGCATGAGTCGTATGAGCGACATGTGACACCGGCCCCCCTCGGGCACGTCCCGACGGGGGCCGGATCAGGTCTCGGCGGCCTCCGCGTACACCTGCGACAGCTCCGGCGAACCGCCCGCCGCCCAGTCCAGGCCCGCCTCCACCACGTCGACCTCCCGCCCGGAGGCGAGCCGCACCACCGGGTGGCCGGCGGGCGTCAGCTGCCACGCCGCGCCCGGCACCGTACGCACGATCACGGTGCCGAGGTACAGCCCCGCGTCGTTGCCGAACCAGGGCAGTTCCTCGGGGTCCTCGCGCCAGCGCGGCGGGAGCTGGTCGATGGCCGCCAGCGAGTCCGGGGTGTCGTCCAGCCGCACCCCGTACCCCTGGACCCGGGCGCGCAGCAGCTCGCACTCGGCGAGCATGCTTGCCAGGGCGTCCGGGTCGCGCGGGCCGCCCGGGGCGGTCCGCTCGCCGTGTCTTCTGCGCCAGCCGTCCAGGAAGGGGATCTCCATCCCGTCAGCCTCGCATGCCGCACCCCGTCCGGTCGATCACCGGGAGCCGGCCGACGCTCCCTCAGACGTCGAGATCGACCACCACCGGGGCGTGGTCGGACGCCCCCTTGCCCTTGCGCTCCTCGCGGTCCACATAGCCGTCCTTGACGGCGTCGGCGAACGGCTTGTTCCCGTACACCAGGTCGATGCGCATGCCGCGGTTCTTCGGGAAGGCGAGCTGGCGGTAGTCCCAGTACGTGTAGGGGTGGTCGTACTTCAGCGGACGCGGCACCACATCACCCAGCCCGGTGTCCCGCAGCGCGGCGAGCGCGGCCCGCTCCGGCTCGGTGACATGGGTGGCGCCCTCGAAGACGGCGGGGTCGAACACGTCGTCGTCGGTGGGCGCGATGTTGTAGTCGCCCAGCACCGCGAAGGGGCTCGGGCCCGCCGCGTCCTGGGCCACGGCCTCCTTCAGCGCCTCCAGCCAGCGCAGCTTGTACGCGTAGTGCTCGTGGGCGACCTCGCGGCCGTTGGGCACATAGACCGACCAGAGGCGGACCGGGCCGCAGGTCGCGGAGATCGCCCGGGGCTCGGCCACCCCCTCGTACTCGGGGCCGCCGGGCAGGCCGTGCACCACGTCCGCCAGGCCGGCCCGGGAGACCAGCGCCACGCCGTTCCACCGGCCGGTGGCGTGCACCGAGGACTCGTACCCCGCCTCGCGCAGCGCGTCGGTGGGGAACTGCTCGGCGGTGCACTTGGTCTCCTGGACGCAGAGCACATCGGTGCCGCTGCTCTCCAGCCAGGCCAGCAGCCGGGGCAGCCGGGCGGTGATCGAATTGACGTTCCAGGTCGCGATGCGCATGGCCCCCAGCGTATCGGGGGCCACTGACACCGCTCAGAGCTCCCGGGTCGCCCCGGGGTCCAGGGGCAGGTGGTCGGCGCCGGTGAGCCGGCCGACATGCCCCCCGTACACCGGGCGGGCCAGGTCCGTCAGCAGGGCGTCGTGCACATCGATGGCGCGCACCGGCTTGACCTCGCGGACGTAGTCGATCACCTCGGAGACCTTGCTCCACGGCGCCATGATCGGCAGCAGCAGGGTCTCCACCGGGCGGCCGGGGACGGTGAGCGCGTCACCCGGGTGGAAGACGGAGCCGTCCACCAGATAGCCCACATTGGTGATCCGGGGGATGTCGGGGTGGATCACCGCGTGCAGCTCCCCGTGCACCTCCACCTCGAACCCGGCGGCGGTGAAGGTGTCGCCGTGGCCGACGGTGTGGACCCGGCCCGGGAAGGCCGCCGAGAGCGCGTCGGCGACACTGCGCAGGGTCCAGATCTCGGCGGCCGGGTCGGCGTCCAGGGCGGCCCGCAGCCGCCCCTCGTCGAAGTGGTCGGGGTGCTCATGGGTGATCAGCACCGCGTCCGCGCCGAGCGCGGCGTCCTGCTCGCTGAACCCGCCCGGGTCGATGACCAGGGTGCGCCCGTCCTTCTCCAGCCGGACGCAGGCGTGCGTCTTCTTCGTCAGCGTGATGCCCATACCGGGGTCCTCCTTCTGCGCCTTACTCGCCATGGGTCTCCCCCGCGCCGGTCTCACCCGCTTCCTCGCGGACGACCCGGCCCGCGACGCGGAACGCCGCGTTGGCGGCGGGTACCCCGCAGTAGACGGCGCAGTGGATGAGGACCTCGCGGATCTCGGCGGGCGTCATCCCGCCCCGGAGCGCCGCCCGGGTGTGGAAGGCCAGCTCCTCCAGGTGCCCGCCGGCGACCAGCGCGGTGAGCGTGACGGCGCTGCGGGTGCGGCGGTCCAGACCGTCCCGGGTCCACACCTCGCCCCAGGCGTAGCGGGTGATGAGCTCCTGGAAGTCGGCGGAGAACGCGTCGGCGCCCTCGGTGGCCGCGTCCACATGCGCGTCCCCGAGGACCTCGCGCCGCACCCGCAGCCCGGTCTCGTAGGGATCCGGGCGCCCGGTCTCGTACGGATCCGGCCGCCCGGCCTCGTAGGGGTCCGGCCGCCCGGCCTCTGGCTCGGCCTCGGTGGGCTCCGGCGCGGGGGGCGCGGGGGCGGCGGGGGCGTCCAGGGGCGGGGACTGGGGTACGGGCTGGGCCGGCGGCGCGGTGGGCCCCTCCGGCTCGGCGACGGGGGCCGGGGCTCCCAGGTCGACGGGCGCTACGGGCGCGGCGGGCACGGGGGCGGGGGGCGCGAACGGCCCGGTGGGTCCCGTGGGACCGGGCGGCTGGCCCGGGCCGGGGTAGCCGTAGCCGGCGGGGGCCGGGGCGGGGGCCTGGGGGTACGGCGCGGGGGCGGGCCCGTAACCGGGCGGGGGCGGGCCGTAGCCGGCGGCGGCCGGGCCCGGTGCGGGCGCGGGGGTCGGCGCCGGGGCCGGGACGGGGGCGGCGATCCCGGTGGAGGAGTCGGCGGCGGGCTGCCAGGCGGAGGAGAGGTGGCGGACCAGGAGGTCGGTCACCGCGGCCGGCTGCTCGACCGGGGCCAGATGGGAGGCGCCGGGCACCACGGCGAGCCGGGCGTCCGGTATGCCGGCCACCAGGGTGCGGGCCTCGGCGGGGCCGGTGACCCGGTCGTCGGAGCCGACCAGCACCAGGGTGGGGACGCCGATCCGGCCCAGCTCGGCGCGTACGTCGAAGGCGGCGAGCGCCTCACAGGCGGCGGAGTAGCAGCCCGGGTCGGTGGTGCGGACCATCTGCACGGCCCACTCCACGATGGCGGGCTGGGCCGCGGCGAAGCCGGGGGTGAACCAGCGCTCGGGGGCGCTGCGGGCCATCGGCTCCAGCCCGTTGGCCCGCACGATCGCCCCGCGCTGGCGGAACTCGTCGGCGGTGCCGAACCGGGGCGAGGCGGCGACCAGGACGAGCGCGGCCAGCCGGTGCGGGGCCCGCAGCGCCAGGTCGGCCCCGATCGCGCCGCCGATCGAGCACCCGGCGTACCCGAAGCGCTGCACGCCCAGCTCGTCGAGGGTGGCCAGCAGCCGGTCGGCCAGCTCCCCGACGGACGGCGCCGGGGCGGCGGGGGCGCCGCCGTGCCCGGGCAGGTCGAACCGGACGACCCGCCACTGCCGGGTGAGCTCGGGGATCTGCCGGTCCCACATATGCCAGGTGGTGCCCAGTGAGGGGCCGAGGACGAGGACGGGAGCGTCGTCGGGGCCGTCGGTCCGGTACTGGAGGGTGTTCGGTGATGTCTCGCTCACCCGTCCGACCCTCTCATGCACCGGGCGGTGCCACACGACCGGGGGAACGCGACGGCCGGTCCGGTCCAGGGGACGTCCGGCCCGCGGCCCGGACGCCGCACCGCGCCGCCCCGGTGGCCGCTCACCCCCAGCCCAGGTCGCCCGCCGCGAGGGCGAGCCGGGCGGCACAGCGGGAACGCGGGTCGGACGTCATCGTCAACTCCTCCATCAGGGAACGGTTTTGTCTACACACCACTGCTGCTCCAGCCTGCCTGGACGCAGGGATCGGACGTGGGCGGACCAGGTATCGTCTTTGCGCGTGGCGCGGATACGGGGGGTATCAGACGTGGACAATCCGGATGGCGACGCCCTGTCCGCGCGCCCGAGGCTGCCGGAGGAGGCCCGGCGGCTCTACTGCCTGCTGGTGGAGCACCTGGACGGGGTGCGCGCCGACGAGGTCCGCGGACGCGCCGCGTTCCCGCCCGGGTCGCTGACCCACGCCGTCGACACCCTGCTGGCACTGAACCTGCTCTGCCGGGCCTCGCTCCGGGAGGGCATGCTGCGTGCCGTCCCCCCGGACAGCGCACGGGTGCAGCTGGTGGGGCCGATCCAGCGCGAGCTGGACCGCCGTCAGCGTGAGGTGGACGCCGTCCGCGAGGTGTACTCCGATCTGCTGCATGTCTACGAGAACGCCGAGCTGCACAAGAACAGGTCCAGCCCGCTGGAGATCCTGCGTGACGTCGACGCGGTGCGCCGGACCATCACGGAGCTGGCAGCGGCGGCGACCGAGGAGGTGATCACCTCCCAGCCGGGCGGGGCGCGTTCCGAGGAGGTGCTCAAGGAGTCGCTGGAACGCACCGACGACCTGCTGGCGCGCGGGGTGCGCTTACGCACGATCTACCACCACACGGCTCGGTTCAGCCCGGTCACGGTCGACTTCGTCGACCATGTCACGCGCCGCGGTGCCGAGGTCCGCACCCGCAGCGACGGGTTCATGCGGCTGCTGCTCTTCGACGGCGAGGTGGCGGTGACCGCGCTCAGGAACGATCCGCTCGGAGCCGTCGTCGTCCGGGATCCGCATGTGGTCTCCTTCATGCAGACGGCGTTCGAGCGGGCCTGGAGCCGGGCGACGACGTTCCGGCCGGAATACGATCCGGTGACGGTCGAGTGCGTGCTGGACGAGGTCAAGACCACCATCGCGCACCTGCTGGCCCAGGGCCTTGAGGACAAGGTCATCGCCCGGCGGCTCGGCATGTCGCTGCGGAGCTACCAGCGCCATCTCTCGGAGATCATGCGCCGGCTCGGCAGCAAGAACCGGCTCCACCTCGGATATCTGCTGCACTACCACGGGGTACTGGAACGGGGCATGGTTCCGCGCTCGAGCGCACCGTGCGGCGGCGGGCCGGACGACTCCCCCGAGCGCGAGCGCTGACTCGGTATCAGGGGCGGCAGCCCCAGCGCCCGGCCGGCGTACTCGGCCGCTCCATGGAGCGAGTCGGCGACCGGTGGGCCGACCAGGGCCAGATCGTCGGCCGACTGGGCGCCTCCGGAGAAGAGGACGGCCGACACCCCGGCGCCCCACGCGGCCAGGGCGTCGTCCCGGGTGTCGCCGATCGCGGCCACCCGTTCCGGACGCAGCTCCAGGGCGGCGACATGCCTGCGCATCGCCTCCGCCTTGGTCCCGCCGGTGGGGCCCCGACGCCCGTCGACCAGGGTGAAGTATCCGGCGATGCCCAGGCGCTCCACCTCGACCAGCAGCGCCTCATGGGTGTGCAGCGACAGCAGCGACTGGGTGTGTCCCGCGTCGGCCCAGGCCGCGAGCACCTCCTCGGCTCCCTTCATGAGCCGTGCACCGGATCGCGCGTACTCCAGGTAGTTCCGCTGGAACACCCCGTCCGCCAACTGCCACTCCCCCTCGGTGGGCCGCCGTCCCATCAGCCGGCCGTAGAAGCGCGGCACCGGAACGCAGAAGGTTCGGCGGTACTCCGGCATCTCGATCGGTGCCAGGCCCAAAGCCTCCAGGGAGTCGTTGAGGGCTTGCAGTCGTGCCGCGTTGTCGTCCAGGAGGGTGCCGTTGAAGTCGAACACCAGGTGTCCGGGATGCACCGACTCGGCGCGGACCGGCGGGGGTTGCTGCATGTCGAGGTCTCCGGGTCAGGGCTGGATTCCAGCGTGAAGGACCGAACGCGGCTGTCAGGAGGTGGCCTCGACGGACTCGGTCACGGTCCGCCGGTTGCGGAGCGAGGCGGCCAGGGCGCCGGCGAGCGGCAGACACGGCAGGCACATCACCGCCATCACCAGGAAGGCCGCACGGGGGGAGCCCGCGTAGACCGGGCCGGCCGCCGCGGTGGCCAGCCCCACGCCGAGGCTCATGGCCACCGACGCGTACAGTCCGTGCGCCGTGGCCCACAGGTTCTGCGGCACATGCAGGCGGACGGCCTGCGCATGGGCGAAGTGGGTGAGCGCGAAGGTGCCGGCGTGCAGCACCTGACTGGCGATCACCAGGGACAGCGGCAGGGGAAGCGCCAGCATCCCCCACCGGAGGAGCGAGGCAGCGGTCGCCAGGGCGAAGAGGCCCGGCAGAGTGCGCTTCCCGAGCAGCCTCACCGCGTACTTGAACAGCAGGAGTTCGAAGACCACCGGGAACGCCAGCAGCACGCTCACACCCAGGTGGGACACCCCGAGCGAGCCGAGGTAGCTGGCGCCGAAGGCGTAGTACACCCCGTGCGCGCCCTGTAGCAGCAGGGAGACGACCAGGCACAGCAGGTAGGTCCGGTTGGCCAGCAGGCCGCGGCGTCCACCGCGGCCCGGATCCACCCGGCCCAGCACCACACCGCGGGGCTGGATCAGGCCCACCACGGCCAGCAGCGTGCAGCCGGCGATGAACTCCCACACCAGCGCGTCCGATCCGGCCGCGGCGTCCACCAGCCCCGATATCGCGAGGCCGACGATGAAGCCGGCCGAGCCCCAGTAGCGGACGCTGCCGTAGTCGGCGTGCCCCTCCTCCGCGCCGACCGTCGCCAGGGTCTCGCTCAGCGGCATGATCAGCGGATAGCAGGCGCCGACCAGGACGGAGACCAGGACCATCGAGGTCAGTTCGGTGGCGGTGAGGTAGAGCAGGCTCAGCACCGCCGAGCCCCAGGCGAGGAGCCCGGCCAGCAGGCGCAGCGAGGCCAGCCGGCACAGCAGGGGGTAGAGGTAGGCCACCGAGATCGAGCGCGACACCAGGCCGGCGGTCACGATCACCCCGACGTCGGTCGCCCGGAACCCGCTGCCGAGCAGCCATATCCCCCAGTAGGCGAGGTAGACGCTCCAGGTCAGGAAGAAGAGGAAGAACCTCGCGGACAGCCAGGCCCGGAACGACATCTCAGGAACCTCCGCGGAATCCGAGGAACCCGACGGCCGACTCCCAGGCCGCCGCGCTGTGCTGGGGCGAGTAGTGGGGGTTTCCCGGGTCGCAGAATCCGTGCGCGCAGGGATACAGCTCGACCGCCGCGTCCCCTCGGTGGACGAGCTTCTCCGCCAGCGTGCCGCCGGAGAAGCTCGCCTCCTGCTCGGCGACCACCACCAGGCAGCCGCTGCGCGGGGGCAGGTCGATGTGGTCGCGGATCCGGGAGCCGTAGAAGCACACCGTGCGGTCCAGGACGCCCGGTTCGGCGGCCAGCCAGGCGGCCGTGGCACCCACGCTGTAGCCGACGCAGTACACCGCGCGGTACCGGCTCCGCAGTCCTTCGGCGTAGCCGGCGAGGGCGCGGGCCATCCCCTCGACACCCAGGTGCCGCATGAAGTCCTGGTAGGCCCGGCGCTCGGTGACCGCGGTCTGACCGGTCTGACCGGTGTGCCCGGTCGGGCCGGGCCTGATCGCCTCGGGCCGGAAGTCGGGCGTGTGGACGTCGCACGGATACCGACGCAGCGCACGGGCCACGCCCGCGATGTGCTCGTTCACTCCGTGGATCTCGTGGGCGACCACGACCGCGATGCCATGGTCGCCCGTGAACTGTTCAGCCATGGGTGAGACGTTCCCTCGGGCTCACGCCTCGATCCGCACGGGCATCGTCAGGATGCCGTGGAAGGTCGGGTTGGCGGTCCACTGGGGGTTCGCCAGGTCGTAGCGCGGGGCGATGCCGGGGATGCGGTCGAGGATGCCCTGCATGACCTCCTCGACCTCCACCCGGGCGAAGGCGGCGGCGATGCAGGCGTGGTAGCCGCCGCCGAAGGCGAGATGGCGGCGGCCGGTCCGGCCGGGGCGGAAGACCTCCGGGTCCTCGAACGCCTCCGGGTCCCGCCCGGCGGCGGCGATGAAGAAGTAGACGGAGTCGTTGGCCAGGATCTTCCTGCCGTGCAGCTCGATGTCGGCCTTGGCGTGCCGGGTGATGTAGTGGATCGGCGACTCGACCCGCATGCACTCGTCGACGACCGCGGTGATCCGGGTGCGGTCCTTCGCCAGCAGCTCGAACTCCTGCGGGTGGGTGAAGAGCAGGTGCAGGCAGTTGCTCAGCAGGAACTGCGGGATCTTGTGGCCGCCGAAGATGAGGTGGATGGTCTGCCGGATGATCTCGTCGTCCGTCAGTGCGCCGCTGTCCTCCGGGTTCTCCGAGATCAGCCGGCTGAGCAGGTCGTTCTTCGGGCTCTGGCGCCGCTCCGCGATGGCGCCGGTGAGGAACTCCACCATCTCGTTCATGCTGCGCCGGGTATGCGCGCTGATCGCCGGGTCGGGGGCGGGCTTGACGACGAAGTCCTGCATGAAGGCGGCGATGTCGTCGGACCAGCCGATGAAGCGGTCCACCTCCTCGACCGGCAGGCCGAGCATATGGCAGAGCACCATGGCCGGCACCGGGTGCGCGATCTCGTGGACGAAGTCGAACGAGTCCCCGCTCCGCTCGATGATGCGGTCCAGCTGCTCGGAGACGATCCGCTGGATCTCGGGCCGGATCAGCTCGATCTCCTTGGCCCAGAACGCCCGGTTCATATGGCCTCGGAGACGGGTGTGGACCGGGCGGTCGTTGTAGATCATCCAGGTGGAGATGATGTCCACGACGTCCTGGAACTGCCCTTCCTCGCCCGCGGGGACGTTCTTCATCTTGTTGGTGATCAGCGGGCTGGTGATGAAGCTGTCGCCGACGAGGTGACTGGAGACGTCGGCGTGGCGGGTGAGGAACCAGGACTGCGTCTCTTCGTGCCAGAAGACCGGCTCGTTCTGCCGGAGTTCGTCGTAGATGCGGTACCGCTGCTGCTGGAAGGCGGCATCGTAGATGCTGAACTGCCCGTGTCTGTCGGTCGCCATGGCGGTCATCCTGCCTGCCCGGATTGCGGACCCGCGGTGCCGCCGGACGTCGTAACCGCGCCAGGCACGTATCCGACAGCCGCCGCTCCCCCGGCCTCCCACCTGCTGGTTTCAGCCTCATGACCGATTTTCGCCGGGGAGCGGAGGAGGGACTGCCGGTAGTGTCCCGAGGATGCCCAGAGTGACGCGCGACGACGTGGCCAGGCTGGCCGGCACCTCGACAGCGGTGGTCAGCTATGTGATCAACGACGGCCCCCGGCCCGTCGCCGCGTCCACCCGGAAGCGGGTCGTCGCGGCGATAGCCGAACTCGGCTACACACCGAACAGTGTGGCCCAGGCGATGGCCCGGCGGCGCACCAACCTCCTCGGGGTGGTGGTGCCCGACGCCCGCCAGCCCTTCTTCGCCGGACTCACCCACGCCGTGGAGCAAGCGGCCGCGGAGCGAGGGAAGTTGGTGCTCATCGGCAACTCCGACTACGCCGACGAGCGGGAGGACCACTACATCCGGGCCTTTCTCGGCATGCAGGTGGACGGCCTCATCCTGATCAGCCAGAACCCCTCAGCGCTGTCGCGGGCGGACCTCTCCGCCCTCGACAGTGCGACGAGGGTGGTCATGCTGCACCACCGCACCGACGCGTCCGGGCACGCCGCCGTGGTGACCGACGACAGCGGAGGCGCCCGGCTGGCCGTCGGCCATCTGCTGGAGCACGGACATCGCCGGATCGCCTGCTTCGGGGCCTCCCGCACCTGCGGGCCGTCCGATCCGGTGATCGCCCGGGTCGCGGGCTGGGCCGCGACGCTCGCGGACGCCGGTCTGCCGACCGACGGCCTGCTGACCGAGGCGCCGTTCGACCGGGTCAACGCCCATACCGTGGCGCGCCGGCTGCTCGACGGCCCCGACCGGCCCTCGGCCGTCTTCTGCGTCACCGACGACCAGGCGATCGGTCTGCTGCGGGCGGCCGCGGAGCTCTCCATCCGGGTGCCGGAGGACCTGGCGGTGGTGGCCTTCGACGACATCGCCGAGGCGGTGATCGCCGGTCCGCCGCTGACCACGGTGGCGTCCGCCCAGCGCACGATGGCCCGCGCCGCGGTGGACCTGGCCCTGAAGGCGGGCCCGCTGTCCTTCGGGGAGGAGGCCGTGGTCAGGGAGTTCCCGGTGACCCTGCGGGTGCGCCGCTCCTGCGGGTGCCCGCTGCCCGATGGTGTCCGGGACGCGGGGCCGGGCGGTCTCCCCGCTCCCCGGGGCGACGCGGGACCCCCGCCGTAGGAGCGGCGTTCACCCGGCCCGGCCCACGTGCAGGGCCGTCACCTCGTAGGACACGGACGAGGCGGCGTGCAGGCCGCGGCAGGTGAGGCGGCTCGGCGGTGTGCGGTGGGAGCGCACCTCGACCTCGAAGGTCGACAGGCCGGTGAGGCGGCCGGTGACGCGGATGTACCAGCGGTCGTGGTCGCGGACGGTCTCCTCGATCGCGTAGTCATGACGGCCGGCGGGCCCGGCGTGGCGGAGCACCGCGGCGAGGGCGGCCTGCTGCGGTGGCACCAGATCGGTGTAGCCGCGCAGATGGTCGGCGTGGATGCGGTCGGCGAGGTGCTCCTCGACGGCGGTCACGGCGGTGGCGCCGTCCAGGTTGCCGTAGTAGACCCCGTCCGGGGCGACGACCACGTTGGCGGCGAAGCGGTCGCCGCCCACATGGGTGCACTCCCAGACCAGCTCCGGCCAGCGCTCGCTCAGCGCGCGGCCCACCGGCCGGCCGCGCACGGCGCAGCAGGTGTCGTGCGTGCCGTGCGCGCAGACCAGGACGACCGGTGGCCACCCGGGTTCGCCGGGGGTGTCCAGGGCCTCGACGATCTCCCCCAGGTCCTCGTCGCGCCGCCAGGTCCCCCACCGCTGCAGATGCTCCCCGTCCGCGTACTGCCGCAGGACGGCCCAGCGCGGCGGGGACGAGGACGTCGTGCGGCGGCCGTGGCGGCGGATCAGCAGCATCCGGGCGCGCAGGGCCGCGGCGGCGGCGTACACCCGCGCCTTGACGCCGGGCTCCAGGTCGAGCCCGTCGAAGCCGTTGGCGGGCCAGCCGCCGCGGTGCTCGATCAGGATCCAGACCGAGCCGTACGGGGCGGTGCCCGCGAGGACGTCGCCCCGCAGCCGGGCGGCCTCGGCGCAGAAGAATCGGCTCGGTTCCGTCATCGCCGCCGCTTCACGCCCCGGCCGGCACCAGCACGCCCGTGCGCAGCAGCCGTTCGGCGAGGGCGAGACCGAGGTCCCCGGCCGGGTGGACCTCGCCGTCCAGCACCCGGCGGACGGCCGGCAGCTCGGCCTCGGGGAAGTCGAGCCAGCCGACCCGGGTGGACAGCCGCCGCCCGTCGAGACGGGCCGCCAGAGCCCCGCGCAGGCGCAGCGGAGCGTCGGGAGCGAGTGCGGCCAGGGCCGCCGACTGGGCGAGGGGGCCGAGCGGTTCGGGTCGCGACTGGCTCCGGCGGACGCGCTGGACGCGGGGCGCGGGGTCGGCCCGGGTGAGTGCGGCGGCGAGCCGTTCGCGGATCAGGGCGAGCTCGTCGCCCGGCCCGTCCCAGCCGAGCGGCAGCGAACCGCGCATCTCCTCGTCCTCGGCCAGCAGGGCGAGGGCGCTCTGCGCCAGGTGCTCGGCCAGCGCGTGGCGGGTCCAGGTGTGCACGCCAAGCGTCAGATGGATGGAGACCTCGCCCTGTGCCTGAGCGGCGTGCAGCCAGCCGCGCGGCAGATACAGGACATCGCCGGGCTCCAGCACGGTGTCCAGCCAGGGCTCGCCCTCGGCCGCGGCGGCCACCTCGGCGCGGTGGTCGGTCCAGGGCTGGTCACGCAGGGGATCGGGATGGACGGGTTGGTGGAGGATCCACCGCTTGGTGCCGGCGATCTGGAGGACGAAGACGTCATGGACGTCGTAGTGGTCGTCGAACCCGCGGTTCTGCGGCGGGGTGACATAGGCGTTCGCCTGCACGGGGTGGCCGAGCTCGGTGCCGAGCCGGGAGGTGAGGTCGGCGACCGGTTCCCAGGTGCGCTGCAGCGCCTGGAGTACGAGCGTGGCGCCGTCGGCGAAGCTGCGCCACAGGGCGGTGTCGTCGAGCTGGTCCGCGATGGTGGCGCCGACGCCCGCGGGGGCGGTGAAGGCGGAGTCGGGGAGGGTGGCCCCCTCCTTGGCGACGCGCAGGAAGGGGGTGCGCAGCCCGCGGCGGGAGACCAGCTCGTCCACCGCCCGCGCGGAGAAGAGGTCGGAGAAGTCGTCGGCCGCGCGGGTGAGGGAGGGGACCCGTCCCCAGACCTCGCGGGCGAACTCCTGGCGGCCGAGGCCGGTCAGCCGCGCCGTGAGGACACCGCCGCCGTGGTCGGCGGCGGTGTCCTCGGCTGGCCGTGTGGTGGTGCTCAAGCGCCGGCACCGCCGTCGGCGCCACCGTCCTGGACACCCGGCGTGCCCGCGGCCCCGCCGTCGGCCGGGCCCTCCGCACCGCCGTCCGCGCCGCCGTCCTGGACACCAGGGGTACCGGCGGCGCCACCGTCCGCCGGGCCCTCCGCACCGCCATCGGCACCACCGTCGTGCACACCCGGGGTACCCGCCGCACCACCGTCGGCCGGCCCTTCCGCACCACCATCGGCACCACCGTCATGCACGCCCGGGGTGCCCGCCGCGCCGCCGTCCGCCGGGCCCTCCGCGCCACCATCGGCACCACCGTCATGCACGCCCGGGGTGCCCGCGGCGCCGCCGTCGGCCGGGCCCTCCTGCTGGGTCGGGTCCTGCTCGGGGTCAGTCATGGTTCCTCCTAGGGGTCGGGGACGACCGGACTCGGGGTTAGCGGTCGATCCCGCTCGAAAACCCCCAGTACCCCCCACACGCCCACTCACGCGGTACCGGCGGCACCCGTTCCCCTACGGGCGGCCGGCCCGGTTCCGTACGCTGGCAGCATGCGCATGCGCCCCACCCTGAGCTGGATCCCGGACGGGGATCTGCCACCCGGCACCACGGACTGGGGGCCGGTCGCCGAGGTGCTGGGCGGTGGCGGGGTGCTGGTGCTCAGTGGCGCGGGCATCTCGACGGAGTCGGGGATCCCCGACTACCGGGGTGAGGGCGGGAGCCTGAGCCGGCACACGCCGATGACCTACCAGGAGTTCGTGTCCGACCCGCGGGCCCGGCGCCGGTACTGGGCGCGGAGCCATCTGGGCTGGCGTGTCTTCGGCCGCGCCCGGCCCAACGCCGGGCACCGGGCCGTGGCGGCCTTCGCGCGAGGCGGCCTGCTCTCGGGTGTGATCACGCAGAACGTCGACGGACTGCACCAGGCCGCGGGCAGCGAGGACGTGGTGGAGCTGCACGGGAGCCTCGACCGGGTCGTCTGCCTGTCCTGCGGCAGCCCCGGGGCACGCCGTGAGCTGGCCGGCCGGCTGGAGGAGGCGAACCCGGGCTTCGCGCCGACGGCCGCCGGGATCAACCCGGACGGGGACGCCGATCTCACCGACGCGCAGGTCGGGGACTTCCAGGTGGTGCCCTGCGCGGTCTGCGGCGGGGTCCTCAAGCCGGACGTGGTGTTCTTCGGGGAGGCCGTACCGCCGCCGCGGGTCGAGTCGTGCCGGGCGGCGGTCCGGGAGGCGGCCTCGCTGCTGGTCCTCGGATCCTCGCTGACGGTGATGTCCGGGCTCCGGTTCGTCCGCCAGGCGGCCGGGGAGGGGAAGCCGGTACTGATCGTCAACCGGGATCCGACGCGCGGCGACCGGTGGGCGCAGACCCGGGTGGCCCTGCCCCTGGGGCGAGTGCTCACCGATGTCGCCGCCCGGCTGGGCGTCCCCGTCGAGGACACCGGCGACCCGGTCACCGGCTGAGCGGGGCCGGGCGCTCGCGAAGACGGGCGGGCTGCCGCCCTGCCGCACCACGCGCTGGTGGACGGCACAGGCGGCCGGAGGCGCGGCACCGCGGGCTCGGGTGGTCTCGGGTCACGGGACGCGGGCCACGGCGCCCCAGCCGGCCCGGGCGGTCGTGGTGCCGGTGTTCTCGTCGGGCCGCCAGTTCGGCCAGGACACCATCCCCGGTTCCACCATGTGAAGGCCCTCGAAGAAGGCCACGGTGGTCTCCGGCTCCCGGAAGACGTAGGGGATGGCGCCGCTGCTGTTGTACTCGTCCTGCACGGCGCGGTGGACCTCGTCTCCGGCGGTGGAGTGGCTGAGCGCGAGGTAGCTGCCGGACGGCAGCCGGTCCACCAGACGCCGTACCAGGGACAGCGCCTCGTCCCAGTCCACGATGTGCCCCAGTACGTCGGAGATCACCAGTGCGACCGGCGCGGACAGGTCCAGGGTGCGGGCCGCCCCGTCGAGCACGGCGTCGGTGTCCCGCATGTCCGCCTCCACATAGGCGGTCGCGCCCTCGGGGGTGCTGGTCAGCAGGGCGTGGACGTGCAGCAGGACCAGGGGGTCGTGGTCGACGTAGACGATCCGGGACTCCGGGGCCAGGCGCTGGGCCACCTCGTGGGTGTTGTCCACCGTGGGCAGCCCGGCGCCCAGGTCCAGGAACTGCCGGATGCCGGCGTCCCGGGCCAGATAGGTCACGGTGCGCCGCAGGAAGTCCCGGCTCTCCCGGGCGAACGTCTCGATGAGCGGGTACTTCTCGCGGTAGGCGTCGCCCGCCGCCCGGTCCGCGGCGAAGTGGTCCTTCCCGCCGAGCCAGTAGTTCCACACCCGCGCGGAGTGCGCCACGCTGGTGTCGATCCGTGCGGGCAGCTCGGTTTCCTCACCAGTACTCATCAGCCGGTGCCTCTCCCGTCGTGGTCGGTGGTGGTGCCCATCATGGCCCCCCGCGCCCGCGACGAGCCGGCACGAAGGTGATGCGGTGGTTCCCGGAATGGAAAAGTTGATAAGCGGTTGCGTCCGGGTCCGTATGCAATTTCTCTAATTCGATTTCCGTGCCCAGTCGCCGTCTGATGAGGTTGCCATTCAGCGAGTCGTACACTCAAGCCCAGTCGGCGGATGGGGAGCAAAGTGACCGCGCACGACGTCGAGTACATAGAGATCTACACGAGCGACCTGCGAAAGACCACAGAGTATTTCGTCGCGATGTTCGGGTTCCACGAGAAGGCCGGCGGGAGAGCGGAAGGGCTGGATTCGGTACTTCTCGTCCAGAACCAGCTCCAGGTCGTCGTCTCCTCAGGTCCGCGGGTGACCCCGTTCCTCACCGCGCACGGTGACGGGATATCCGATATCGCCTTCTCCTGCACGGACGCCGTCGCGACGCGGGACAAGGCGATCGCGGCCGGAGCGGTCTCCCTCGCACCGGCCGGTGCCCCGGTTCCCGTGGTGTCCGGCTTCGGGAACGTCCGCCACTCCCTCGTCCAGCGTGCCGTCGGCGCGGACCGGCAGCTTCCCGCGGACCGCTCCTGGACCTCCGCGCCGACCCCGGCGCCCCGCCCGGGCGACGCTCCCGAGCTGCGCCTCCTCGACCACATCGCGGTCTGCCTGGAAGCCGGCCGGCTGCACGACGTGGTCAGGTTCTACATCGAGGGATTCGGCTTCGAGCAGTACTACAGCGAGTACGTCTCCGTCGGCGAGCAGGCCATGGACTCCATCGTGGTCCGCAGCCCCTCCGCAGGCATCACCTTCACCATCATCGAGCCCGACACCACGAAGAAGCCGGGCCAGATCGACGAGTTCCTGAAGCGGAACGGCGGAGGCGGCGTCCAGCACCTGGCGTTTCTCGTGGACGAGATCATCCCGGCGGTCGTGGAGTTCGAGAACCGCGGCGTCGAGTTCCTGCAGACGCCGGGCACCTACTACGACGCCCTCGCGGAGCGGCTCAGCGACCTGGACGAGGGGATCGCGGACCTCCGCAAGACGAACGTGCTGGCCGACCGCGACGAGTGGGGGTACCTCCTCCAGCTCTTCACCCGGTCCCCGTTCGAGCGGCGCACCCTCTTCTTCGAGCTCATCCAGCGGCACGGCGCGCAAGGCTTCGGCAGCTCCAACATCAGAGCGCTGTACGAGGCCGTGGAACGCGCCCGGGAGGCCGGCTCGTGATCGAGCGTCCGCCCGAGCAGCACCGGCGACCACCCTTGTCCCTGGACGAGTTCGAGGCCCGCGCCCGGGGCCGCGTCCGGCCCGGCATCTGGGACTTCATCGAGGGCGGGGCCGGCGGGGAACGCACCCTCGCGGCCAATCGGCAGGCGTTCACGCGTGCCCGGCTGCGCGGCCGGGTGCTGACCGGTGCCGCGGCGAGCCGGCCGGACACCACGATCCTCGGGCGGCGGTGGGCCGCGCCGCTGGCGGTGGCGCCCATGGCGTACCACACGCTGGTGCACACCGAGGGGGAGGTCGCCACCGCGCGTGCCGCGGGGTCCGCGGGACTTCCCCTCATCGTGTCCACCTTCGCCGGGCGGACCTTCGAGGAGATCGCCCGGGCCGCCGGCTCCCCGCTCTGGCTGCAGGTCTACTGCTTCCGCGACCGCGAGACGACCCGCCGTCTGATCGAACGCGCCAGGCGGGCGGGCTTCGAGGCCCTGGTCCTCACCGCCGACGCCCCGCGCCTGGGCCGCAGACTCCGCGACCTGCGCAACGGCTTCCGGTTGCCGCCCGGCATCGCCCCCGCCAACCTCCCGGCGGACGGCGGCGACTACACGTCCCCCGCGGACCACAGCCGTACCGCGATGGACCCCTCACTCGACTGGTCGGTCGTCGACTGGTTGCGCTCGGTGAGCGGGCTGCCGGTGCTCGTCAAGGGCGTCATGACGGCGGAGGATTCCGTGCTCGCGGTCGCCGCGGGCGTCGACGGCATCATCGTCTCCAACCACGGCGGACGGCAGCTGGACGGCGCGCAGGCGACGTTGGACGTCCTCGCCGAAGTGACCGCGGCGGCCGGGGGGCACTGCCCCGTCCTGCTGGACGGCGGGATCCGCCGCGGCACCGACGTCCTGACCGCGCTCGCGCTCGGGGCGGACGCCGTGCTCCTGGGACGGCCGGTCCTGCACGGGCTCGCCGTGGCCGGCCAGGAGGGCGTGGCCGAGGTGCTGGACCTGGTCTCCGGGGAACTGGTCGAGGCCATGGCCCTGACCGGGACCGCCACGGTGGCCGACGCCGGCGCCTCGTTGCTGACCGCCCCGGCCTCGTCCGCCACCGCGGTAGCCCCGCCCGCCGCCGCGACGCCGGTGCCCGCTCCGGTGCCCCGCCCGGCATCCGCTCACCGCTCCGGTACCGCGACGCTGCGCAGGGAGTCCCTGCACGGCAGCCTGTCCGACCCGGTGCTCGACACCATGAACTTCCTCAACGAGATCACCGGCCGCTTCCCCGACGCCGTCTCCTTCGCCCCGGGCAGGCCGTACGAGGGGTTCTTCGACACGGAGGAGCTCTTCGCGCACATCCGGCGCTTCACCGACCATCTGGCGGCGGGCGGTTCGACACCCGGCGACATCGCGACCGCCCTCCACCAGTACGGTCCGACGGCCGGGATCATCCGCGGACTCGTCGCGGACTCGCTCCGCGCCGACGAGGACATCGACGTGGATCCGGCGTCGATCGTGGTGACGGTGGGCGCGCAGGAGGGCATGCTGCTGGTCCTGAGGGCGCTGTTCCGCGACCCCGGAGACGTCCTGCTCGTGTCGAGCCCCTGCTACGTCGGCATCACCGGCGCCGCGCGGCTGCTCGGGCTCACGCTCCGCGCGGTCGACGAGGGCGAGGACGGCTTCGACCGCGCCGCGCTGGAGGCCGCCGTCACCGCCGAGAAGGCGAGGGGGCGGCGTCCCCGGGTCTTCTACCTGGTGCCCGACCACGCGAACCCCTCCGGCAACACCCTGTCCCGTCAGGCCCGCGAGGACCTTCTCGACCTCGCGGCCCGGCACGACCTGCTCATCCTGGAGGACAGCCCCTACCGCCTCGTCAGCCCCGGCCGCCGGGAGCCCACGCTGAAGTCGCTGGACCGCGGACACCGGGTGGTGCATCTGGGCTCGTACTCCAAGACGGTCTTCCCCGGCGCCCGGGTCGGATTCGTCGTCGCCGACCAGCCCGTCGTGGACGACCGGAGCAGCGGTCTGCTGGCCGACGAGCTCGGCAGACTCAAGAGCATGGTCACGGTGAACACCCCGGCGATCAGCCAGGCGGTGGTCGCGGGGGCGCTGCTGGCCTCGGGCGGCAGCCTCACCGCGCACAGCGAGGTCTCCGCCAAGCACTACGGCGACGCCCTGCAGTGTGTGCTGGACCAACTCGACCGGCAGTTCACCGCCGCGGGCCTCACAGAACGCGGCGTCGGCTGGAACCGTCCCAGCGGCGGCTTCTTCCTCACGGTGCGGGTCCCGTTCGACGCGGACGAGGCCGCGCTGCTCTGCTCGGCCCGGGAGTTCGGCGTCATCTGGACGCCCATGTCGTACTTCCACCCGGCCGGGGGCGGCGAGCGGGCGATCCGGCTCTCCTTCAGCTCGCTCGGCCACGAGGAGATCAAGGAGGGCATCGGCCGCTTGGCGGCTTTCCTCCGCGCCCGGACCGATCGCTCCGCGGCAGGGCCCCGCCCAGGGCGTGACGCGTCATGAGGACCGTGCTGATCGTCGGAACCGGGCTGATCGGTACGTCGACAGCCCTGGCGCTCCGTCGCAGCGGGGCCACCGTCTATCTGGACGACCGGGACACGACCGCGGTCCGGACGGCGGAGGCACTCGGCGCCGGCTCCCTGGAGACACCACCGGCCCCGGTCGACCTCGCCGTGCTCGCCGTGCCGCCCGCCCACGTCGGCGCGGTGCTCGCCGACTGCCAGCGGAGGGGCGCGGCCCGGGCCTACACGGACGCGGCCAGCGTCAAGGCACGGACGCATGAGGCGGTACGTGCCGCCGGTGGTGACCCGGCCACCTATGTCGGCGGGCACCCGATGGCCGGTTCCGAGCGCTCCGGACCGCTGGCCGCCCGTGCCGACCTCTTCGAGGGCAGGCCATGGGTCCTGACGCCCTCGCCGCACACCGACCGCGCGGTTCTCAACCAGGCCCTGGAACTGGTCTCGCTCTGCGGCGCCGTGCCCATCCTCATGGACACCGAAGCCCATGACGAGGCCGTGGCCCTGACCTCGCACGCCCCGCACCTGGTCTCCTCGATGATGGCGGCGAGGCTGGCGGAGGCACAGGGCGAGTACATCCGGGTGTCGGGGCAGGGCCTGCGGGACGTCACCCGGATCGCCGGGGGCGAACCCGCGTTGTGGAGCGACATCCTGACGGCGAACGCGGACGCGGTCGCCGACGTCCTGGAGGCGTACGCGGCAGACCTGGACCGGATGATCCGCGCGCTCCGGGCCCAGCGCGGCGAGGAGGCGCCCACGCGCGAGAAGGCGACCGCGGAGGTGCGGGAGCTGCTGTGGCGGGGCCACCGGGGCCACGCCAGGGTGCCGGACAAGCGCAGCTCGGTGCCCGCGGAGTTCATCGCCGTGCCGGTCGCCGTCCCCGACAAGACCGGTGCGCTCGCCCACCTGTTCTCGTCGGTCAGCGGCGCCGGCATCAACATCGAGGACGTGCGCATCGAGCACTCTCTCGACCGGCCCCGCGGACTGGTGGAACTGCTCGTCGACGCCGCGTCGGTGCCGAGCGTCCGGCGGTTGCTCGACGAGAACGGCTGGACCTGGCAGGAGGACCTGCCGCTGGGGCCCCCGGTGGTGGACGCGGCGGTACATCGAAGTCCTTGATGCAGTCTCCGGCGCCCGCCGGGAGCGCTGGTATCAACGGTGCGCGGGCCCACCGCCGCGCGGCCGTACAGCAGCCGGACACGGAAGCCCTCGCACACGCACGTCCGCGCCGCGCGGGGCGGACCGACGGAAGGAACCCGCGAGATGCCACAGGACGCCCTGCACCTGACGGAGCCCGAGGTGCTGGACGAGGACTTCCTCCTCGACCCGTACCCCGTGTACGCCCGGCTCCGGGAGCGCACACCGGTCGCCCATGTCGTCCTCAACGGCGTGCCGATGTGGCTGGTGGTCCGCCATGAGGAGGCGCGCGCCGCGCTGACCGCGCCGGGGGTGGTCAAGGACGCCGAGCTGGCCGCCCGGGTGGTCGCCCGGCACATGGGTGTCGAACCCGCCGGGCAACCCGAGAAGTCGCTCGGCGAGCGCATGCTGGTGGACCACATGCTCAACATGGACCCCCCGGACCACACCCGGCTGCGCAAGCTGGTCGCCAAGGCCTTCACCGCCCGGCAGATCCAGGGCCTGCGCCCGCGGATCGAGCGGACCGCGGGCCGGCTCCTCGACGCCGTCGCGGGGCGGGAGGAGGTCGATCTGCTCCGGGTCCTCGGCTACCCGCTGCCCATGGCCGTGATCTCCGAGATGATCGGGGTGCCGGAGGCCGACCGGGCCGACTTCGGCGCGTGGGCGGACACCCTGACCATGGCGGGCCGGCCCGAGGAACTGCGGCAGACGGCCGACCGGATGGCCGACTACCTGGTCGGACTCATCAACGAGCGGCGGGCCGCCCCCGCGGACGATCTGATCACCGGCCTGGTCCAGGCCCGCGACGACGACGACCGGCTGAGCGAGAGCGAGTTGGTGTCGATGGTCTTCCAACTCCTGGTCGCGGGGTACGAGACGACCGCGCACCTCATCGGCAACGGCGTCCTGGCCCTGCTGCGCCACCCCGAACAGCTCGCCGCGCTGCGTGCCGACCGGTCCCTGCTGCCGGCCGCGGTGGAGGAGTTCTGCCGGTACGACAACTCGCTGCACCTCTCCACGCTCAGCGTCACCGCGGAGCCGGTCGAGATCGGCGGCGTGCGCATCCCGGCCGATGAGTTCGTCCTGGTCTCCTTCGGTTCCGCCAACCGCGACGCGCGGCGCTTCGAGGACCCTGAGCGCTTCGACATCCGCCGGCCGCCCGGCGGGCACCTGGCGTTCGGCCACGGTCTGCACCACTGCATGGGGGCACCCCTGGCACGGTCGCAGACGGAGCTCGCCGTGGGCGCGCTGCTGGACCGTTTCGAGCGCGTCGAACTGGCGGTCAAGCCGGATGAGCTGCGGTACCAGATGAACGCGACGCGCGGTCTCGACGCACTGCCGGTGCGGCTCGGCTCCGGCTCCGGCTCCTGAGTCCGACCGGCCGGCCCGTCGGGCCGGCTGGTCGGAAGAATTCGAACCACTCATTTCGAGGAGTCTGATGAATATCGCAATCTCCGCAGAAGGTCTGCGGAAGCGCTATGGCGACCATGAGGTGCTGAAGGGCGTCGGGCTGTCCGTCGAGGCCGGCACGGTCTACGGGGTCCTCGGACCCAACGGCGCGGGCAAGACGACCATGGTGCGCATGCTGGCGACGCTGCTCCGGCCCGACGCGGGCTCCGCCCAGGTGGTGGGCTACGACGTGGTGACCCAGGCGCACGAGGTGCGCCGGCGCATCGGCCTGACCGGGCAGTACGCGGCGCTGGACGGGGAGCTGACCGGCCGGGAGAACCTGGTGCTGCTGGGCACGCTGATGCACCTCGGCCGCAAGCGGGCGCGGAGCCGTGCGGAGGAGCTGCTGGAGCGGTTCGACCTCACGGATGCCGCCGACCGGCCGGTGCGGACCTACTCGGGCGGCATGCGCCGCAGGCTCGACCTCGGTGCCAGTCTGATCGCGAGCCCTCCGGTGGTCTTCCTGGACGAGCCGACGACCGGGCTCGACCTGGTGAGCAGGACGGCCCTGTGGGACATGGTGCGCGAGCAGGTCGCCGGGGGTGTGACGATCCTGCTCACCACGCAGTACCTGGAGGAGGCCGACCAGCTCGCCGACCGGGTCGCGGTGATCGACCAGGGGACGGTGGCCGCCGAGGGCACACCCGACGAGCTGAAGAGCAGAGTGGGCGGTGAACGGCTGGAGATCACCGTGCGCACCCCGGAGATGGCGCGCGCCGCCTTGGCTCCGCTCTCCTCCGCGGGCTCCGCCCCGCCGGTGATCGATGACACGGGGCTGCGGGTGTCGGCGGCGCTGGAGACCGGGTTCGCCGGGGTCTCCAAGGCGGCGGCCGAGTTGCAGCTCAACGCGGTGGAGGTCGTCGACTTCGTCGTACGCCGCCCCTCGATGGACGAGGTGTTCCTCGAACTGACCGGTCACAAGGGCCGCACCGCGACCGCCGGGTCCCGGCTGCCGGCCGAGCCGGAACGCGGCACGAGCGAGCTGGAGGTGGCTCCGCGATGAGCAGTGCGTACTCCGACCTGCTGAGCGACTCGGCCGCCCTCTTCGGGCGGCATATGACGCATCTGAAGCGCACACCGCAGAAGATCATCGCGGTGACGCTGATGCCGATCATGTTCGTGGTGCTCTTCGGCTACCTGTTCGGCAGCTCGATGCAGGTGCCCCAGGGGAACTACCACGAGTACATCATGGCGGGGATCTTCGCCCAGATGATGCTCTCCGGCATCATCAACACGGGTGTGGGCGTGGCCGAGGACCTGCGGAACGGGCTGGTCGAGCGGTTCCGCTCGCTGCCGATGGTCCAGCTCTCGGTCCTGGTCGGCCGGACCGTCTCCGACCTGGTGCTCAACGCGATCTCCTGCGCGGCCATGATCCCGGTGGGCTTCCTCATCGGCTGGCGGCTGCACGCGGACGTCCTCGACGTGGTCGCGGGCTTCCTGCTGCTGATGTTCCTCGGCTACGCCATGGCCTGGCTCGGTGTGCTCACCGGACTGGCGCTGCGCGACCCGCAGTCCGTGAACTCGGTGGCCATGGTCATCACCATGCCGCTGGCCTTCCTGTCGGCGACGTTCTATCCCCTGGGCAACCTTCCGGGCTGGCTGAGCACCGTGGCCGAGTGGAACCCGGTGACCACCGTGGTCACCGCCATGCGGGAACTGTGGGGCAATCCGACGGGCCTGGGCAGCGATCCGGCGTTCCCGCTGCGGAACCCCGTACCGTGCGCGCTGATCCTGATCGCCGTGCTCCTGGCCGTGGTGGTCCCGCTGGCGAACCGCGCCTACCGGCGCGCGACCGCCCAGTGAGCCGCCCCTCGGCCCCGGGCGCGGGGCGCACCGTGCTGCGCGGGCTCTTCGCCCGGCCCCGGCCCGCGTTCCCCCGGCCCGCGGCGGGGGCGCGGCCGGCCGGGCCCCCGCCGCAGGCCTTCCGCCCGTCGGACGTGCCGCGGTGGGCGACGACCGCGGCGCGCCTGGCGGCCGGGGTCACCCTGCCCTCGGGACTGTGGCGCGTGGCTCTGGTGGCCGGGGTGCCCAAGGTCGTGCCGCGGATCGACGCCGGCGCGGGAGAACGGACGTACATCCTCGGGCTCTCCCTCGCCACCGAGGGGCTCGCCCTCGCGACGCTGGGCCTGGTGCGGCCGTGGGGCGAGGTGGTGCCGCGCTGGGTGCCGGGCCTCGGCGGCCGGCGGATCCCCGTCATGGTGCCGGTCGTGGTCGCGGGGACCGGGTCCGCCGCGGTCACCGCCCTGTGCGGATACGCCGTCTACCAGTGGGCCGTGCGGCCGCCGCTCGGCACCCCGCTGCAGAACACGGTGGTCACCGTCTGCTACGCGCCCCTGCTGGCCTGGGGGCCGCTGCTGGGCGCCGTCACCGCCTCGTACTACCGTCGGCGCACCCGCGGGTGACGACTCGTCCGCGCCCCCGGCGTGGACGGGGCCGGACACGGTTCGAGGCCGCGGGGTCGGGCGTCTGCCGCCGCGGACACGACGGAGGAGGGGCCCGGGTCCGCCGTAGCGGACCCGGGCCCCTCCTCCCGTTCTCCTCCGACTACGCGGGCGGCCCGAGGACCACCGGGAGCGAGACCAGCGGGCGGACGATCAAGCCGGGCTGGTAGCGCAGCTCCGAGGCATCCACCCCCAGCCGGACGCCGGGGAAGCGCTCGAAGACCCGCTGGACGGCGATCTCGGTGAGCGCCTTGGCCATGTGGTTGCCGAGGCAGTAGTGGATGCCGTGCCCGAAGCTGAGGTGCGCCGGCCGCTTGCGGGTGACGTCCAGTTCGTCCGGACGGTCGGGGAAGGCGTCCGGGTCGTGGTTGGCCGACGCGATGGAGATGATGACGATCTCGTCCCGCGGGATCCGCACCCCGCTCAGCTCGACCGGCTCCAGCGTGACCCGCTGCAGGGAGTTGATCACCGGCGCCGTGTAGCGCAGCAGCTCCTCGACGGCCCCGGGCAGCAGACCGGGGTCGGCCCTGATCTTCGCCGCTTCGGCGGGGTGTGTCAGCAGCGCGGTGAACGCGCCGTTCAGCAGGCTGGTCGTGGTGTCGTTGCCACCGGTCATCACCGCGAAGGCGGTGGACAGCGCCTCCTTGGCGTCCAGCCGCTTGTCCTCGTCGGCGTGGACCAGGGCGGAGATCAGATCGTCCTCGGGACGGCGCTGCTTGCGGGCGATGAGGTCCCGGATGTAGTCCGACAGCTCCTTGGTGTGCCGGGCCTTGATTCCGGTCGGGTCGCTGGCGTCGACCCGTCGCAGCGTGTCCGTCCACACCAGGAACTGCGGCCAGTCGCTGTCGGGGACGCCCATCAGCTGGGCGATCGTGATGATCGGCAGGGGCTCGGACAGACCTCGGTTCAGGTCCTTCCCGCCCGTGCGCACCATCTCGTCGACCAGGTCGTCGACCACCTGGTGCCAGCCCTCGCGCAGTGCCTTCACCCGCTTCGGGGTGAAGGCGAAGCTGAGCGCCCTGCGCAGCGGCGTGTGCCGGGGCGGATCGGAGTTGGCCAGGTGGTTGCTGATCTCGTCGGTGGTCGGCAGCTCTCGGCCGAGCTGTCTGCCCAGCGCTCCGTACAGCCGGCCGATGTCACGGCTGAGCCGGGGGTCGGAAAGCGCGGTGCGCACATCGTCGTAGCGGGTGACCACCCAGGCCCGCACCCCGTCCGGCGTCTCCACCTTGGCCACCGGTTGCTCCTGGCGCAACCGGGCCAGCATGGGATAGGGATTCTGCGTGTAGTCGTCACTGAACATCCAGTACTTGGACAGCGTGCCGGTGCCCTTCACCCGCGCTCCCTTCGGAATTTCCACATAACTCTCGACCCGCCGATGCTGTCACGCGGCAGCCGACGAGCCATGCGCAGAACGAATTTTTTGCAGCGCCGTTGATGGAATGCGGCCCGGGGACAAGAGTCGTCATCCCATGTGGCGGCCGCCCGGAGCAGGACAATTCGCGCCGGCCAGGACGAGTTCGGTTCCGGAAAGAGATGTGGAGAGTTTCTCAATGACGCGAGCAGCCATCGAAGACGTCCTTCCGCTGTCACCGCTGCAGGAAGGGATGCTGTTCCACGCCCTGTACGAGGAGCGGAACCTCGATGTCTATGTCGCCCAGATCGTCATCGACCTCGAAGGTGAACTGGACGCCCGGGCCATGCGGGAGTCGGTGGCCGCGCTGCTGCGCCGGCACGCCAACCTGAGGGCGAGCTTCCGCTACGAGAAGCTGAGCAAGCCCGTTCAGGTCATTCCGCGCGATGTGGAGGTGCCCTGGCGCGAGTTCGACCTCACCGGGCTCGGCGAGCAGGCCCTCAGCGACGAGCTGGAGCGGCTCGCGGCCGAGGACGCCGCCCACCAGTTCGACCTGGCCGCCGGGCCGTTGCTGCGCTTCACCCTGGTCAAGCGGGGCGAGCGCAGCAGCCGGCTGATGTTCCACTCCCATCACATCCTGCTCGACGGCTGGTCGACCGCCCAGCTGCTGCACGAGCTCTTCGAGATCTACGCGCGCCGCGGCGACGCCTCGGGCCTCCCGAAGCCCACTCCCTACCGCGACTACCTCGGCTGGCTGGCCGGCCAGTCACGACCCGCCGCCGCCGAGGCGTGGCGCGAGGTGCTCGGCGACATCGCCGAGCCCACCCTGATCGCCCCCGGCGACCCGGGGGCCACGGTGGCGCCCGCCGAACTCACCGTCACCTTCCCCCGGGAGCTCACCGCCCGGGTCCTGGAGACGGCGCGCCGCAACGACCTGACGCTCAACTCGGTGTTCCAGGGCTGCTGGGCCCTGCTGCTCTCGCATCTGTCCGGACACGGCGACGTGGTGTTCGGCTCGACCGTCTCCGGCCGGCCGGCCGAGCTGTCCGGCATGGAGTCCATGGTCGGCCTGTTCATCAACACCGTGCCGGTACGGCTCCGGGTGCGGCCCGAGCGGAGCCTGCTCGACACCCTGGCCGATGTGCAGCGCCAGGTGACCAGGATGATGCCGCATCACCATCTCAGCCTCCCGGACATCCAGCGTGCCGCCGGGTCCTCCGGCCTCTTCGACACCCTCACGGTGACGGAGAACTACCCGCTGGGCGGGGAGGACCTCAAGGCGCTGCCGGGCGACCTCACGCTCACCGGCGCCAAGGGGACGGACGCCAACCACTACCCGCTGAGCATCGCCGCTCTCCCGGGTGACGCCCTGCGCCTCCACTTCGGCTACCGGCAGGACGTCTTCCGGCAGACCGACATCGAGGCGATCGGAGAGCGCTTCCGCCGTCTCTTCGAGGTCTTCGCCGACGACCCGCGGCGCCTGGTGGGCCGCCTGCCCCTGCTGACGGACGCGGAGGAGGCCGCGTTGCTCGGCCTGGGCACCCCCGACGAGCCGCTCCCCGCCGGCGATGCCATCCCCGCGCTCTTCGCCGAGCAGGTGCGCCGTTCCCCGCGGTCCCCGGCGCTCGTCTTCGAGGACACCACCCTCTCGTACGACGAACTGGACCGCCGCTCCAACCAGCTGGCCCGCACGCTGGCGGAACGCGGTGCCGGGCCCGAGCGGCTGGTCGCGCTCGCCCTGCCCCGCTCACCCGAACTGGTCGTCGCCACACTGGCGGTGCTCAAGGCCGGAGCGGCCTATCTGCCGGTCGACACCTCCTACCCGGCCGACCGGATCGCCTATCTGCTCGGGGATTCCGCCCCCGCGCTGGTCCTGGCCACCACCGAGTCGGCAGCCGTCGTGCCCGACGCGTGCACCGCGCCGCTCGTGCTCCTGGACGACCCGGCCACCCTGCGCGTGACGCACGTCCACGCCGACTCCGCGCTCACGGCGGACGAGCTGCTCGGCGCGCTGTCACCCGCCAACGCCGCCTATGTCATCTACACCTCGGGATCCACCGGGCGCCCCAAGGGCGTGGTGGTCACGCACACCGGTCTGGCGGGCCTGGTCGCCACGCAGGTGGCCCGGTTCGACGTCGGTCCCGGAAGCACGGTCCTGCAGTTCGCCTCCCCCAGCTTCGACGCCGCGGTCTGGGAGACCTACATGGGACTGCTGACCGGCGCCACGCTCGTCCTCGCCCCGGCCGAGCGGCTGCGCCCCGGCCGTGCGCTCGTCGAGCTCGCCGCCGAGCACCGGATCACCCATGCCACCATTCCCCCCGCGGCGCTGGCCGTGCTCTCACCGGACGACCTCCCCTCGGTGCGCCTGCTCGTCGTCGCCGGCGAGGCGTCCGCGCCCGAGCTGGTCGAGGCGTGGTCGGCGGGCCGCCGGCTGATCAACGCCTACGGGCCGACCGAGACCACGGTCTGCGCGTCGATGAGCGCACCGCTCTCGGGCGCCGCAGCCCCTCCCATCGGCACCGCCATCGGTACCGCACGGCTGCGTGTCCTGGACGGCACCCTGCGGCCGGTCCCGCCGGGCGTCACCGGCGAGTTGTACGTCTCCGGCCCCTCCGTCGCCCGCGGCTATCTGAACCGGCCGGGGCTGACCTCCGAGCGCTTCGTCGCCGACCCGTACTCCCGCGACGGCGAGCGGATGTACCGCACCGGCGACCTGGCGCGGTGGAAGGCCGGGGACGCCGGATCCGTCCTGGAGTTCGCGGGGCGCGTCGACGACCAGGTGAAGATCCGCGGCTTCCGCGTCGAACTCGGTGAGATCGAGTCGGTGCTCGCCTCGCACGACCAGGTCGACCGCGCGCTCGCCGTACTGCGCGAACCCACTCCGGGCGACAAGCGGATCGTCGCCTATGTCGTGCCCGCCGAGGGAGCGCAGGTGCCCAAGGCGGCGGTACTGCGCGAGCACGCGGGCGCCCGGCTGCCCGAGTACATGGTGCCGTCCGCGTTCGTCGCACTCGACGCGTTCCCGCTGACCCCCAACGGCAAGCTGGACCGCAAGGCGCTGCCCGATCCGGAGATCGCCGCGGAGCCCGCGGGGCGCGCGCCGCGCACCCCGCAGGAGGAGATCCTCTGCGCGCTGTTCACCGAACTCCTGGGGGTCGGCGCGGTCGGCGTCGACGACGACTTCTTCGAGCTCGGCGGCCACTCCCTGCTCGCCACCCGGCTGGTCAGCCGGGCCCGCGCGGTGTTCGGCGTCGAGCTGTCGCTGCGTGCCGTGTTCGAGACGCCGACCCCCGCGGCCATCGCCCGCCGGCTGCACGAGGCCGTCGCCGACCGACCCCCGCTGGAGGCGGGGGCCCGCCCCGAGCACGTCCCGCTCTCCTTCGCCCAGCGCAGGCTCTGGTTCCTGGACCGCTTCGACGGCGCGAAGTCCGTCTACAACGTCCCGCTCACGGTGCGCGTCAGCGGCGAGCTGGACGTGGCCGCGCTGCGCGCCGCCTTCCGTTCCGTGGTGGCCCGGCACGAGAGCCTGCGCACCGTCTTCCCCGAGACCGACGGCACTCCGCGGCAGCAGGTGCTCGACCCGTCCGAGGCCACCCTGGACTTCGCCGTCGTGAACCTCGGCGACGACCCCGGCCGACTCGCCGAGGCGCTCTCCGCCGAGGCCGGGGCCGGGTTCTCGCTCGCCGAGGAGATCCCGCTGCGCGTGCGGGCCTTCCGCACCGGGCCCCACTCCCATGTGCTGCTCGTGGTCATGCACCACATCGTCGGCGACGCCTGGTCGCTCGGGGTCTTCGGCAACGACCTCTCGGCGGCCTACGCGGCGGCCCTGGAGGGAACCGGGCCGCAGTGGAGCCCGCTGCCGGTGCAGTACGCCGACTACACGCTCTGGCAGGAGCGGGTGCTCGGCGACGAGTCGGCCGCCGACAGCACGGTCTCCCGGCAGCTCGCCTACTGGAAGGCCGCCCTCGACGGCCTGCCCGACGAGCTGAACCTGCCCGTCGACCGCGCGCGCCCGGCGCTGGCCAGCCACCTCGGCGACACCGTCCACTTCCAGCTGTCCGAGGAGCTGCACCAGCGGCTGCTCGCCGTCGCGCGCACCTCCCAGGCCAGCCTGTTCATGGTGCTCCAGGCGGGGCTCGCGGTACTGCTCGACCGCTCGGGGGCCGGGCACGACATCCCGATCGGCACCCCGATCGCCGGACGGGGCGACGACGCCGTCGACGACCTGATCGGGTTCTTCCTCAACACCCTGGTGCTGCGCACCGACACCTCCGGCAACCCGACCTTCCGCGAGCTCGTCGACCGGGTGCGGGAGACGGACCTGGCGGCCTACGCCCACCAGGACGTGCCCTTCGAGCGGCTGGTCGAGGAGCTCAACCCCGACCGCTCGCTGTCCCGGCACCCCCTGTTCCAGGTGATGTTCACCGTGCAGAACAACCAGCGGGCCGAACTCCGCCTGCCGGGACTGCGGGTGGAGCCGTACGACCACTTCGGCGGCACGGCCAAGTTCGACCTGTTCGTGGGGCTGGCGGCGCGGCACGGGGCCGACGACCGGCCCGACGGCATGACCGGCTGGATCGAGTACAGCTCCGACCTGTTCGACCGGGAGACCGCGGAACGGCTCGCCGAGGGCCTGACGCGGGTGCTGGCCGCGGCTGCCGAGGACCCCAAGCGCACCATCGGCTCACTCGACATCCTCGACCCGATCGAGCGCCATCGCCTGGTCACCGCGTACAACGACACCGGCCGCGAGGTCGACCGGGCCCACCTGCCCGAGCTCTTCGAGCGCCAGGTGCGGGCCCTGCCGGATTCCCCGGCCGTGGTGGCCGGCACCGAGCGGCTGACCTACGCGCAGCTCGACGCGCGGGCGAACCGGCTGGCGCGGCTGCTCATCGGCCGCGGGATCGGCCCGGAGGACATCGTCGGCATCGCCCTGCCGCGCTCGGCCGACCTGCTGGTGGCGGTGGTGGCCGTACTCAAGGCGGGAGCGGCCTACCTGCCGATCGACCCCGGGTATCCGGCGGACCGCGTCTCCCATATGCTCGCCGACGCGGCGCCCTCGGTGGTGCTGACCGATGCCGGCGTCCTGCCGGACGGGTACGGCGGGCAGGTCCTCGGCCTCGGTGCCGCGGACACCGTGCGAGCACTCGCCGCGCAGCCGGACACCTCCCCCGGCGACTCCGACCGGGTCCGGCCTCTCGACGCGCAGAGCCCCGCCTACGTCATCTACACCTCCGGTTCCACCGGCCGGCCCAAGGGGGTGGTGATGCCCTCGGCGGCGATGGCGAACCTGGTCGCCTGGCACCACGCCGAGGTCGGCGGCACGGCCGGAACGCGCGTCGCGCAGTTCACCGCGATCAGCTTCGACGTGTCCGCCCAGGAGATCCTCTCCGCCCTGCTCACCGGGAAGACCCTGGTCGTCCCGGACGACGGCACCCGCAAGGACGCGGAGGCGTTCGCCCGCTGGCTGGACGAGGAGCGGATCAACGAGCTGTACGCCCCCAACCTGGTCATCGACGCCGTGGTGGAGGCCGCGCTGGAGAAGGGGGTCGCCCTCACCGAGCTGCGCACCGTCGCCCAGGCCGGCGAGGCGCTGGTGCTCACACCGCGACTGCGTGAGTTCTGCGCCGCCCGGCCGGGGCTGAGGCTGCACAACCACTACGGCCCCACCGAGAGCCATGTGGTCACCGGCACGACGCTGCCCGCCGCTCCCGGCGACTGGCCGGCCGCGGCGCCGATCGGCCGCCCGATCGGCAATGACCGCGTGTACGTCCTGGACGGCACCCTCGGCCCGGTCCCCACCGGGGTCGTCGGCGAGCTGTACCTCGCCGGGACCGGTCTCGCCCGCGGCTACCTCCACCGGCCGGCTCTCACCGCCGAGCGCTTCGTCGCCGACCCGTTCGGCCCGGCCGGTTCCCGCCTCTACCGGACCGGCGACCTGGTGCGCTGGGGCAGGGACGGCCGACTGGAGTTCGTCGGGCGCGCCGATCACCAGGTCAAGGTGCGCGGCTTCCGTATCGAGCTCGGCGAGATCGAGTCGGTCCTCGCCGGGCACCAGGACGCGGCGTCGGTGGCGGTACTCGCCCGGGAGGACCGGCCGGGTGTGCGGCAGCTCGTCGGCTATGTCGTCCCCGGCCCGGGCCGGTCGGCGCCCGGCGCCGCGGAACTGCGCGCGCAGGTGGCCGCCGCGCTGCCCGAGTACATGGTTCCCTCGGCCTTCGTCACCCTGGACGCGCTGCCGCTGACCCCCAACGGCAAACTCGACCGCAGGGCGCTGCCCGCCCCGGTCCCGGCCCGGGAAGGGCGGCGCGCCCCCGGGACGCCGGCGGAAGCGGCCCTGTGCGGGCTGTTCGCCGAGGTGCTCGGGCTGCCCGAAGTCGGCGTCGACGACGGCTTCTTCGAGCTCGGCGGCCACTCCCTGCTCGCCACCCGGCTGATCAGCCGTATCCGTACGGTCCTGAAGGTCGAGCTGGCCGTCCGCGACCTGTTCGAGTCCCCGACCCCCGCGGGTCTCGCGCCCCTGGTGGCGGTCGCGAGCGAGGCCCGCCCGGCGGTGGCCGTCCGGGAGCGGCCCGAGGAGGTTCCGCTCTCCTTCGCGCAGCGCCGGCTCTGGTTCCTGAACCGCTTCGAGGGGCCGAACTCCACCTACAACCTGCCGGTCCCCGTGCGGCTGACCGGACCTCTGGACCGCTCGGCGCTGGCCCGGGCGGTGGCCGACGCGGTCCACCGGCACGAGAGCCTGCGCACCGTCTTCCCCGAGGCCGACGGCCGCCCCCGCCAGGTCGTCCTCGACGCGGTGCCCGAGCTCACCGTCGTCGAGACCGACGAGGCGGGACTCGCCGCCGCGGTGGGCGAAGCGGCGGCGTACCGGTTCGACATACGGACCGACACCCCGGTGCGCGCCTGGCTGTTCGCCCTGAGCGAGACCGACCATGTCCTGCTCCTGGTGGTCCACCACATCGCCGGGGACGGCTGGTCCATGGCCCCGCTCGGCCGGGACCTGTCGGCCGCCTACCAGGCCAGGGCGGCGGGCCGCGCACCGCGATTCGACCCGCTGCCGGTGCAGTACGCGGACTACACGCTGTGGCAGCACGCGATGCTCGGCGACGAGGACGACCCGGAAAGCGTCATCGCCCGGCAGGCCGCCTTCTGGCGCACCACTCTCGCGGGGGCCCCGGACGAGCTGGTGCTGCCCGCCGACCACCGGCGCCCGGCCGCCCCCAGCCACCGCGGCGGCACCGTGCCCTTCGCCGTCGGCGCCGAGGTGCACCGCCTGCTGCTCGACCTGGCGGGCGAGCGCCGTGCGAGCCTGTTCATGGCGGTCCAGGCGGGACTGGCCACGCTCCTCAGCGGCCTCGGGGCGGGTGTGGACATCCCGATCGGCACGGCGGTCGCGGGCCGTACCGACGACGCGCTCGACGACCTGGTCGGGTTCTTCGTCAACACCCTGGTCCTGCGCACCGACCTCTCCGGCTCGCCCAGCTTCGCCCGGTTGCTGGACCGGGTCCGCGAGACCGACCTGGCCGCGTACGCCAACCAGGACCTGCCGTTCGAGCGGCTGGTCGAGCTCGTCAACCCCGAGCGGTCCCTGGCCAGGACCCCGCTGTTCCAGGTGATGCTGTCCTTGGAGAACAACGCCCGGGCCGTGCTCGACCTGGACGGGGTGGCCGCCCGCCCCCAGGAGATCGGCTTCGACGTCGCCAAGTTCGACCTGTCCTTCAGCCTCTCCGAGAACCACGGGGCCGACGGTGCGCCCGCCGGCATCGACGGCCTGGTCTCGTACAGCTCCGACCTGTTCGAGCGGGAGACCGTCGAGCTGCTGGTCCGCAGGCTGGTCCAGGTGCTCGGCGCGGTCGCCGCCGACCCCGGCCGACCGGTCGACCGGCTCGACATGCTGCTGCCGGAGGAGCGGGCGCGCCTGCTCGGCGAGTGGAACGAGACACCGCGCGAGGTGCCGCGGGCCACCGTTCCCGAGATGTTCGGCCACTGGGTGCGCGGCACTCCGGACGCGCCCGCGCTGCGCTTCGGCGACCTGGAGCTGTCGTACGCCGAACTCGACGCCCGGGTGTCCCGGGTGGCCCGGCTGCTGACGTCGCGTGGCGTGGGGGCCGAGTCGATCGTGGCCGTGGCCTTGCCCCGATCGCCCGAGCTGATCGTGTCCCTGCTGGCGGTGACGCGGGCGGGCGGCGCCTATCTGCCCGTCGACCCGGACTACCCGGCGGACCGTATCGCCCACATGCTGCGGGACAGCTCCCCCGCCGTGCTGCTCACCAGCAGCGAAGTCGCGGACCGGCTTCCGCCCGCCGACGCCGAACGGGTGCTGCTGGACACCGGGGACCCGCACTCCGAGGGGGCCGCGGAGTGCCCGTTCCCGGACTCGGGGGATCTGCCGGGGCCGCCGTCCCTGGACAGTCCCGCCTATGTCATCTACACCTCGGGGTCCACCGGCCGCCCCAAGGGGGTCGTGGTCACCCACCGCGGTGTGTCCGGCCTGCTGGAGACCCAGATCGACCGGTTCGGGGTGGGGCCGGGGCACCGCGTGCTGCAGTTCGCCTCCCCCAGCTTCGACGCCGCGTTCTGGGAGGTGTGCGCCGGTCTGCTGTCCGGCGCCACCCTGGTCGCGGCCCCCGTCGAGGAGCTGGCGCCCGGGGACGGCCTCGTCGGACTGCTGGCCCGGCACCGAATCACCCACGCGCTGATCCCGCCGGTGGTGCTCTCCGCCCTTCCCGACGGCTCCCTCCCCGAGGGCATGACCCTGGCCGTGGGCGGTGAGGCGTGCCCGCCCGAGCTGGTCGGCCGCTTCGCCCCGGGGCGGCGCATGGTCAACGCCTACGGTCCGACCGAGACCACGGTCGCCGCCACCATGAGCTCCCCGCTCGTCGGCGCGGGGGTACCGCCGATCGGCCGTCCGGTCGCCAACACCCGGTTGTACGTCCTCGACACGGCGCTGCGCACGGTGCCGCCCGGCGTCGTCGGCGAACTGTACGTCGGCGGGCCCGGCTTGGCGCGCGGCTACCTCGGCCGGCCCGGGTTGACCGCCGAGCGGTTCGTCGCCGATCCCTTCGGTCCGGCGGGGTCCCGGCTCTACCGCACCGGTGACCTGGTCCACTGGGACGGGGACGGCGAGCTGCGGTACGCCGGCCGGGCCGACGCGCAGGTCAAGATCCGGGGCTTCCGCATCGAACCCGGCGAGATCGAGGCCTGTCTGCTGGAGCGGGACGAGGTGGCCCAGGCCGTCGTCCGGGTCCGCGAGGACACGCCCGGCCGCCGGCAGTTGGTCGCCTATGTGGTGCCGGCCGGCGGCGGAGCGGACGCGGCGGTCCTGCGGGCGCACCTGGCGGGCTCGGTCCCCGACTACATGGTCCCCTCCGCCTTCGTGGAACTGACCGCCCTGCCGAAGACGGTCAACGGCAAGCTGGACGAACGCGCCCTGCCCGCCCCCGACTTCGGGGCGAGCGTCTCGGAGCGCGAGCCGGCCACCGGGCCGGAGAAGCTGCTCTGCGGGATCATCGCCGAGGTCCTGGGGCTGGCCGAGGTCGGTGTGGACGACAGCTTCTTCCACCTGGGCGGTGACAGCATCGTCTCCATCCAGCTCGTGGCCAGGGCCCGTGCGGCCGGTCTCGTCCTGACCCCCAAGGACGTGTTCCGCCACCAGACGGCCGCCGCGCTCGCGGCCGTCGCCACCCCGCTGCCCGAGTCCCGGCACGAGGCCCCGGACGCGGGTGTCGGGGAGGTGCCCGCCACACCGATCATGCACTGGCTGCGCGAACGGAACGGGCCGATCGACCGGTTCAACCAGTCGATGTTCCTCCAGGCGCCCGCGGCACTCGACGGGGAGCGGCTGGCCCGCACCATGCAGAGCCTGCTGGATCACCACGACGCGCTGCGCGCCCGGCTGAAGCGCACCGGGCGCACCTGGACCCTGGTGGTGCCCGAGCGGGGCGCCGTCCGGGCCGAGGACATGATCCGCCGGGTCGACGTGGCCGGGCTGGACGACGCCGGGCGCCGCGTGCGGTACGCCGAGGAGGGTGCCGCGGCGCTCGGCCGGCTCGCCCCCGACGACGGCAGGATGCTCCAGTTCGTCTGGTTCGACGCCGGACCCGGGGAGCGCGGCAGGCTGCTGTTCGCGGCGCACCACCTGGTGGTCGACGGCGTCTCCTGGCGGATCCTGCTCCCCGATCTCACGACGGCCTGGGAGGCGGTGCGGGCCGGTCGCACTCCTGAGCTCGAACCGGTCGGCAGTTCGCTGCGCCGCTGGGCGCAGGCCCTGGAGGAGGAGGCCGTGCGGCCCGAGCGGGTCGCCGAACTCCCGCTCTGGCAGCGGTGGATGGCCGACGCCCCCGAGCCGCTGGCGGAACTCGTCCTCGACTCCGAGCGGGATCTGAGCCGCACCCTGCGCACACTCACCACCCGGTTGTCCGCGGCTACCACCACGGCTCTGCTCAACCGGCTCCCCGCGCTGGTCAACGGGTCGGCCAACGATGTGCTGCTGGCCGGACTGGCGCTGGCCGTCGCGGACTGGCGCAGGCGCCGCCACGGCGGCGCGGGGCGCGGTCTGCTCGTCTCGCTGGAGGGCCATGGGCGCGAGGAGGTGGTGGAGCACGCGGAACTGTCCCGCACGGTCGGCTGGTTCACCAGTCTCTACCCGGTCCGCCTGGACCCGGGCCGGATCGTCTGGAGCGAGATCTGGAAAGGCGGTCCGGCGGTCGGGGACGTGCTCACCCGGATCAAGGAGCAGGTGCGCACGGTGCCCGACAACGGCATCGGCTACGGGCTGCTGCGGCACCTCAATCCGGACACGGCACCGTCGCTCAGCGCACTGCCCGAGCCCCAGATCGGCTTCAACTACCTCGGCCGCTTCGGGACGTCGGCGGCGCCCGACGCGGTGGACTGGGCGCTCGCGCCCGAGGCCGGGGCGATCGGTGGCGAGGACCCGGACATGCCGGCCGCCCATGCCCTGGAGCTCACGTCGTCCGCCCAGGACGGCCCCGAGGGCCCCGTCCTCTCCATCGTGTGGCAGTGGCCGGCCGCACTCCTGGACGAGGCGGTGGTCGCCGACCTCGCCGACACCTGGGTCAGGGTGCTGGAGGCGTTCGCCACCCATGCCGAGGCACCGGGCGGTATGCGCTACACCCCGTCCGACATGGACCTGCTGGAGGTCAGCCAGGAGGAGCTGGACGACCTCGCGAGCGAGCTCGACGGGTGACCGCCCTCCGTGTCCGGCCCGGGTGACGGGCCGGACACGGAGGGCGGGGGCAGCGGGCGCCGCCGGCTGATTCCGAGTTGTTGATCTGCCTCCGCCATCCGGTCGCAGGAAGGCTAGCGTCGCATTCACCACCGTTCTCCTCCTGCCCGGGCATGAGCCCCAGGGAGTGATCAGGCGTGCCCCAGTGGCGGGGCGTGACAGCCGGCGCACGGCCCGAGCCGTCCGGCCGGGCCGACAGACCCCGACCCCCATCGCATCTCGAAGAAGCCCAGGGAGCATGTGCAGTGAAGCAGTCACGCATCGAGGACCTTCTGCCGTTGTCACCGCTCCAGGAGGGGCTGCTCTTCCACGCGCAGTACTCCGAGGACGCCCTGGACGTCTACACGGTGCAGTTGGCCGTCCGCATCGAGGGCCCCGCCGACTTCGCGGCGCTGCGGACCGCTGCCGCCACGCTGCTGCGCCGGCACGCCGGGCTGCGCGCCGGCTTCCGCCGGCGCAAGAGCGGCGAGCCCGTGCAGGTCGTGCTCCGGGATGTCGAACTCCCCCTTGAGGAGCTGGACTTCAGCGGGAGTCCGGCGGAGGAGCAACGCGCGAGGGTGAAGGAGTTCGCCGCTCGGGACCGCGCACGGCGCTTCGACATGGCCGAACCGCCGCTGCTGCGCCTGACCGCGATCCGGGTCGCTCCCGACGCCTTCTGGCTGATGCTCACCGGGCACCACATCCTGCTCGACGGCTGGTCGTCGCCGCTGGTCATGCGGGAGCTGTTCCAGCACTACCGCGCCGGCGGCGAGGACGCGTCCCTCCCGCGTGCCACCCCCTACCGCGACTACCTCGCCTGGCTGAAGAGGCAGGACAAGGACGCCGCCAGGGAGGCGTGGCGCTCGGTGCTCGACGGCGTCGACTCACCGACCCTGCTGGTGCCCGGCGCCGACCCGGACACGGCCGTACCGCCCGAGGACCTGGTCGGCGAGGTGCCCGAGGACCTCACCCGCCGCCTGGGAGAGCTGGCCCGCCGCTGCGGCGTCACGCTCAACACCGTGGTGCAGAGCGCCTGGGGCGTGCTGCTCGGCAGGCTGACCGGCCGCGACGACGTGGTCTTCGGCGCGACGGTGTCCGGGCGCCCCGCGGAGATCCCCGGCGTCGAGTCGATGGTCGGCCTGTTCATCAACACCCTCCCGGTGCGCGTCCGCATCGACCGCGGTGCCTCCTGGAGCGAGCTGCTGGCGGCGGTCCAGCGGCAGCAGGCCGGGCTGCTGGACCACCACCACCTCCCGCTGTCCGCCGTGCAGGAGTCGACCCAGGTCAGGGGTGAGCTGTTCGACACCCTGGTCGTGTTCGAGAACTACCCCCTGAACTCCGCGGAGATGGCCGAGGAGACCGAAGGACCGCGCATCACCGACGTCACCGGCCAGGACGCCACGCACTACCCGATCACCCTGTTCCCCACGCCCGGCCCCACCCTGCGCCTGCGCGTCGGGTACCGCCCCGACCTCTTCACCCGTGAGCGCGCCCAGGAGCTGCTCGACACCCTCTGCCGCCTCCTGGAGCAGATCGAGGCCGACCCCTCGCTCCCGGTCGGCCGCGCCGAGGTGCTCTCGCCACAGCGGCTGCGGACCGTCCTCACCGAATGGAACGACACCGCCGCGGCGGTGCCCGTCACCTCCGTACCCGAGCAGTTCACCGCCGCCGCCGCGGCCGACCCGGATGCCGTCGCGCTCGTCACGCGGGGCGCCGACGTCACCTACGGGGAGCTGGACGACCGCGTCAACCGCCTCGCGCGGCTGCTCACCGGTCTCGGCGTCGGCCCCGAGGTGCGTGTCGCGGTCGCCCTGCCGCGCGGCGCCGACCTGGTGGCGACACTCCTGGCCGTCGGCAGAGCGGGCGGCGCGTACATCCCGCTCGATCCGGAATACCCGGCCGAGCGGGTCCGGTACATCGTCGCCGACGCCTCGCCCGCCGTCATCGTCACCGACTCCACCGTCACCTCGGTGCCGGCCGCCGAGGGGGCCGTGCGGGTGCTGCTCGACGACCCCGGGGTGGCCGGCCGGCTGGCCGCGCTGTCCGGCGGGCCCATGGAGGCGGTGCCGGTGCCGGGCGACCACCCGGCGTACACGATCTACACCTCCGGCTCCACCGGCACGCCCAAGGGCGTGGTCGTCACCCGCGACGCCCTGACCAACCTCGTCGCGGACATGCGCGAGCGGTGCGAGGTACGACCGGGCGACCGGCTGGCCGCCGTCACCACCATCGCGTTCGACATCGCGGGCCTCGAACTGTACGTGCCGCTCACCTCCGGGGCGGGTGTGGTGCTGGCCACCCGTGACGAGGTCATCGACATCCCGCGGCTGGCCGCGCTGCTGAGGAGCACCGGCGCCACCCTGATGCAGGCCACCCCCACCCTGTGGCAGGCGCTCGTGGCCCAGTGCCCCGAGGCGCTCGGCGGACTGCGGGTCCTCGTCGGCGGCGAGGCACTGCCGGCGGCACTGGCGGCCCGGCTCACCGAACTGGCCGACCGGGTGACCAATGTCTACGGCCCCACGGAGACGACCATCTGGTCCACCGCGGCCCGGATCGACGAGGTGGACGGCGCGCCGGTCATCGGCAGACCGATCGCCAACACCCGGGTCTATGTGCTGGACGGCGGGCTGTCACCGGTGCCTCCCGGTGTGCCCGGTGACCTGTACATCGCGGGTGACGGCCTGGCACGCGGCTACTCCGGCCGCCCCGGCCTGACCTCCGAGCGTTTCGTCGCCTGCCCGTTCGGTCCGTCCGGCTCCCGGATGTACCGCACCGGCGACGTGGCGCGGTGGACCCCGGACGGCGATCTGGAGTTCGCCGGCCGCACCGACGACCAGGTCAAGGTGCGCGGCTTCCGCATCGAGCCGGGCGAGATCGAGACCGTCCTGTGCGGACTCGCCGGAGTCGCCCAGGCCGCCGTGGTGGCGCGGGCGGACAGCGCGGGCGAGACGCGCCTGGTCGCCTACACCGTCGCCGCTCCCGGCTTCCCGGTGTCGGCGTCCGAGCTGCGCGAGGGCATCGGCGCCCGGTTGCCGGAGTACATGGTGCCCGCCGCCTTCGTCAGCCTGGACGCACTGCCGCTGACCCCCAACGGGAAGACGGACCGCAAGGCGCTGCCCGCCCCGGACTTCGGCGCGCTGTCCGTCGCCGGCGCCGGTCCGCGCACTCCGCAGGAGGAGATCCTCTGCGGTCTGTTCGCGGAGATCCTCGATGTGCCGTCCATCGGTGTCCACGACGACTTCTTCACCCTGGGCGGGCACTCCCTGCACGCCACCCGGCTGGTCAGCCGGATCCGCGTCGCCTTCTCGGTGGAGCTGCCGCTGCGGCTGCTGTGGGAGGCGCCCACCGTCGCCGAGCTGGCGGCCAGGCTGCGCGGCGCCGACGAGGCCCGCCCGCCCGTGCTGCCCGTCGAACGCCCGGAGCACATCCCGCTGTCGTACGCGCAGCGCAGGCTCTGGTTCCTCAACCGCTTCGAACACGGCGCCGCCGCGCACAACATCAGTCTGGGACTGCGGCTGCGCGGGGCCCTCGATGAGGATGCCCTGCGCGCCGCCGTACGGGACGTGTCGGTCCAGCACGAGGTGCTGCGCACCATCTACCCCGAGACCGACGGGGTGGCCCGGCAGCGCGTTCTCACCCCCGAGGAGCACCTCCCCGCACTGGCCGTCGTCGACGTGCGGGAACAGGACCTCGACACGGTGGTCGCCGAGCACGCGGCACGCGACTTCGACCTGTCGACCGAGCCGCCGCTGCGCGTCTCGCTGCTGCGGATGGCCCCGGACCACAGCCTGCTGCTCATCCTGCTCCACCATGTGGCGGGCGACGGCTGGTCGGCCGGCCCGCTGGCCACCGACCTCAGCGCGGCGTACCGGGCCAGATCCGCGGGCCGGGCCCCGGACTGGGAGCCGCTGCCCGTGCAGTACGCGGACTACACGCTGTGGAACTACCGGGTGCTCGGCGAGGAGGACGACCCCGGCAGCCTGGTCGCCCGGCAGCTCGACTTCTGGAAGGCGCGCCTGCGCGGCGCCCCCGACGTCCTCGCGCTGCCCACCGACCGGCCCCGGCCGCCCGAGGCGGACTACACCGCCGACACCGTCGTGGTGGACGTGGACGCACGGCTCCACCGCGAGCTGGCCGGTGTCGCCCGGCAGACCGGGACGAGCCTGTTCATGGTGCTCCAGGCCGGTCTGGCGTCCCTGCTGTCCGCGCTCGGCGCGGGCGACGACATCCCCCTCGGCTCCCCGATCGCCGGGCGCAACGACCAGGCCCTGGAGTCGATGGTCGGGTTCTTCGCCAACACGCTGGTGCTGCGCACCGACACCTCGGGCGACCCGACCTTCCGTGAACTCCTGACGCGCGTCCGCGAGTTCAACCTCGCCGCGTACGCCCACCAGGAGGTCCCCTTCGAACGGCTGGTGGAGCTGCTCAACCCGGAGCGCTCGCTGTCCTGGCACCCGCTGTTCCAGGTCTGGCTCAACGTGCAGAACGTCGCGGACGCCACCGGCGCCTCGGTCGGCATTCCCGGCATCGACGCCGAGGCCTACCCGGTGCCCGTCAACGCCACGCAGTTCGACCTGGCGTTCACCGTCAACGAGCTGGCCTCGGCCGACGGCAGCCCCGACGGCCTGCGTGCGCTGATCGACTTCCGGCTCGACCTGTTCGACCGGGAGACCGTCGAGGCCCTGTTCGGGCGCCTGGTGCACCTGCTGGAACGCGTCGCGGCCGACCCGGACCTGCGGGTGGGGGACGTCTCGCTGCTCACCGCCGACGAGCGCGGTCTGCTGGCGGCCGCCAACGACACCGCCCGCGCCGTGCCGACCGGCACCTTCCCGGAACTGTTCGCCCGGCGCGTCGCGGCGGCGCCCGACAACCTCGCCGTGGTCTTCGAGGACACCGAGCTGACCTACGGCGAACTCGACCGCCGGGCCAACCGCCTCGCCCACGTCCTGCGCGAGGCCGGCGCCCGTCCCGAGGGCTTCGTCGCCCTGGCCCTCCCCCGCTCCGCCGACTGGCCCGCCGCCGTCCTCGCCACCCACAAGGCGGGCGCGGCCTATCTGCCGGTCGACCCCGGCTACCCGGCCGAGCGCATCGCGTACATGCTCGGCGACGCCGCCCCCGGTGTGCTGGTGACCACCCGGGAGATCGCCGCCTCGCTACCGGACACCGGCTCGGCGACCGTGCTCGTCCTCGACGACGAGGCCACCGCCGCCCGCGTCCAGGCGGCGCCGGCCACCGCCCCCGACGCCGCGCTCGACCCGCGCAACCCCGCGTACCTCATCTACACCTCCGGCTCCACCGGCAGGCCCAAGGGGGTCGTCGTCCCGCACTCCGGGTTCGGCTCCCTGCTCACCGGCTATGTGGAGGCGCTCGGCCTCGGCCCCGGCAGCCGCGTCCTGCAATTCGCCTCCCCGAGCTTCGACGCCGCCTTCGCCGAGCTGTGCAAGGCACTGCTCTCCGGCTCGACGCTGGTGCTGGCGCCACCCGCCCGTCTGGCCCTCGGTGCTCCGCTCGCGGCGCTCCTCTCCGAACAGCGCGTCACCCAGGCGACCATTCCCCCCGCGGCGCTCGGTGCGCTCGCCGACGACGACGTGCCCGCGGGGCTCACCCTCCTCGTCGCGGGCGAGGCGACGCCCCCGGAGGTCGCGGGCCGCTGGTCCGCCGGCCGTCGCATGGTGAACGCCTACGGCCCCACCGAGACCACCGTCTGCGCCACCATCAGCGCCCCGCTCGCGGGGGCCGTGGAGCCCCCCATGGGCCGCCCCGTGCCCAACTCCCGGGTGTACGTGCTGGACGCGGCGCTGCGCGAGGTCCCACCGGGCTCCCCCGGCGACCTCTACGTCAGCGGCGAGGGCCTGGCCCGCGGCTACCTCGGCCGCCCCGGTCTGAGCGCCGAGCGCTTCGTCGCCGACCCGTTCGGCTCCCCGGGATCGCGCATGTACCGCACCGGTGACCTCGCCACATGGACCCGCGAGGGTGAACTGCGGTTCCTCGGGCGCGCGGACGAGCAGATCAAGCTGCACGGCTTCCGCATCGAGCCGGGTGAGATCCGCTCGGTGCTGCTGCGCCGGCCGGCCGTGGCCCAGGCCGAGGTACTGGTCCGCGAGGACCGCCCCGGCGATCAGCGCCTGGTCGCCTACGCGGTGGCCAGGCCCGACGCGGCCCCGCTCCAGGGCGCCGACCTGCGGGCACTGCTCGCCGCCGAACTGCCGGAGTACATGGTGCCCGCGGCGGTGGTGGTGCTGGACGCGCTGCCGCTCACTCCGAACGGGAAGACCGACCGCAGGGCACTGCCCGAGCCGGGCTACGCGACGGCCGCGGAGACCGAGGGACCGCGCAACGCCCGCGAAGAGCTGCTGTGCTCGCTGTTCACCGAGGTCCTCGGCCTGGAGACCATCGGTGTCCACGACAGCTTCTTCGACACCGGCGGCGACAGCATCATGTCGATCCAGCTCGTCCGCAAGGCCCGCAACGCGGGCATCAGGCTGAGCCCGCGCGACGTGTTCGAGTACAAGACGGTGGCGGGCCTCGCCGAGGCCACCGCCGACCAGGGCGCGGTGGCCGGGAGCTCGGCCCAGTCCCCAGCCGCGCCCGAACCCGCCGCGCCGGTGCCGGCGGGGATCGGCACTCTGCCGCTGACCCCGATCATCCACTGGATGCGCGAACGGGGCGGGCGGGTCGACCGCTTCAGCCAGACCCACATGATCGTGGTTCCGGCCGACCTCGGCGAAAGCCGTGCGGAGGCCGCCCTGCAGGACCTGCTCGACCACCATGACGCGCTGCGCATGAAGCTGACCCGCGTCGGCGGAGTGGTGTGGAGCCTGGGGATTCCCGCACCCGGAACGGTCCGTGCCGCCGACTGCCTGCACCGCGTCGACCTGTCCGGGCTCGACGCCGAACAGGCCCTGGAACGGATGGCACGGGAGACCCGCGGCGCCTGGGACCGGCTCGACCCGGAGGCCGGGTCCATGGTCCAAGCCGTCTGGTTCGACAAGGGTCCCGAGGCCTCGGGGCGGCTGCTGCTCAGCATCCACCATCTGGCGGTCGACGGTGTCTCCTGGCGCATCCTGCTGCCGGACCTCCGGCAGGCGTGGGCCGGGCGGGCCAGCGGCGCGGCGCCCCGGCTGGACTCCGTCGGCACCTCGTTCCGCGCGTGGGCGCAGCTGCTCACCGAGGACGCCCAGCGGCCCGAGCGGGTCGAGGAGCTCCCCTACTGGCTGGATGCCCTCGCCGACCCCGGCCCCTCGCTCGCGGACCGGCCGCTGGACCCCCGCCGCGACGTCACGTCGACGGCCGGGCGGATCGTCCTGGAGCTGCCCGCCGAGCAGACCGCGGCGCTGCTCACCACGGTGCCCGCGGCCTTCCACGCCCGGATGAACGACGTCCTGCTGACCGCGTTCGCGGTCGCCGTCGGCCAGTGGCGCGCCGGGCGGAACCGCGGTGACGGGCCGGTGCTGGTCAACCTGGAGGGGCACGGGCGCGAGGAGCTCCACGAGGGCGTCGACCTCTCCCGTACCGTCGGCTGGTTCACCAGTCTCTTCCCGGTCCGTCTGGACCCGGGACGGTACGACTGGGACGACTTCCGGTCCGGCGGAGGGGCCGTCGGCGACGTACTCAAGCGGATCAAGGAACAGCTGCGCGCCCTGCCCGACAAGGGCCTCGGATACGGACTGCTGCGCCACCTCAACCCGCAGACCGCGGCGGCGCTCGCCGGCCGCCCCGACCCGCAGATCAGCTTCAACTACCTGGGGCGGTTCGCCGGGGCCGACGACACCGGCCAGGCCGGCCCGGCCGACTGGGGGCCGGCCCCGGAGGGCTTCGACCTCGACGGCGGCGGCGATCCGGACCGCCCGTTGGCGCACGCCATCGACGTCAACGCCATGACCCAGGACCTGCCGGACGGACCGCGGCTGGTCGCGGACGTGTCCTGGGCGGGCGAGCTGTTCGGCGAGGAGGAGATCCGGGAGCTCGGGGCGAACTGGCTCACCGCGCTCACCGCGCTCGTCGCCCATGTGGAGCGCCCCGAGTCCGGGGGCTACAGCCCCTCGGACCTGACCCTGGTCCCGCTCACCCAGCGGGAGATCGACGCGGTGGAGTCCGCCGCGACGTCCCGGCTGGAGGACATCCTGCCGCTCACGCCCATGCAGGAGGGCCTGCTCTTCCACGCCCAGCTCGACGAGGACCGGCCGGACATCTACACGGTGCAGCTCGGCATCGACCTGGCGGGCGAGCTGGACACCGACCGGCTGCGCGGCGCCGTGGCCACCCTGCTGCGCCGCCACCCCAACCTGCGGGCCGGCTTCCTCCAGCAGGGGCTGAGCCGCCCCGTACAGATCGTCGTCGGCGACCTGGAACCGCCCTGGACCGAGCTGGACCTGACCCCTCTGCCGGAGGCGGAGCGGGCGGCGCGGCTGGACGCGCTGATGGACGAGGACCGGGTGCGCCGCTTCGACCCGGAGTGCCCCCCGCTGCTGCGCTTCACCCTGATACGCATGGGCGACGGCCTGGTCCGCTTCCTGATGACCAACCACCATCTGCTGCTGGACGGCTGGTCGGGCCCGCTCCTGGTACGCGAGCTGTTCGCGCTCTACGAGGCGGACGGCGACGAGTCCGTACTGCCGAGGCCGACCCCCTACCGGGACTACCTGGAGTGGCTGGGGCAGCAGGACAAGCAGGCGGCCCGCGAGGCCTGGCGCGGTGTGCTGGCCGATGTGGACGGCGCCACGCTGGTCGCCGCCGACGGTGCCGGCGGAAGCGGCGACGTCCCGGGCGATCTGCTCGTCGAGCTTCCGGAGGAGACCGTCGAGGAGCTGACCAGGCTGGTCCGCCACCACGGTGTCACCCTCAGTACGGCCGTCCAGGCGGTGTGGGGCGTCGTCCTCGGCGGACTCACCGGCCGCGACGACGTGGTGTTCGGCGTGACCGTCTCCGGCCGGCCCGCCGACATCCCCGGCGTGGAGACCATGGTCGGCCTGTTCATCAACACCGTCCCGGCCCGCGTCCGGCTGGTCCCCGGCGACACCTGGGCCGGTCTGCTGGAGCAGGTTCAGCACCGGCAGACGGCGGTGATGGACCACCACTACCTCGGACTCCAGGACATCCTGCGCCTGGTCGACTCGGACCAGCTGTTCGACACGATCGTCGTCACCGAGAACTTCCCGGTGGAGGTCGGCGGAGCGCCCCGGGAGGAGGACGGGCCGCGCATCGTCGGCGGCTACGGCACGGACGCCAACCACTACCCGATCAGCCTGGTCGCCATGCCCGGCAGGACCCTGCGGCTGCGCTTCAGCTACCGCACGGACCTGTTCGAACACGGCGCCGTCGAGGTCATCGGGCGACGTGTCGAGCGGGCCATCCGGTCCCTGATCGACGCGCCCGGACAGCGGCTCGACCACCTCGACCTGCTCACCGCCGAGGAACGCGACACCCTGCTCAACGGCTTCAACGCCACGGCGGCGCCCGCCCCGACGGCACTCGTCCACGAGCTCTTCGAGGCCCAGGCGGCCCGCACCCCTCAGGCTCCGGCGCTGCGGCTGGAAGACGGCACGGAGGTCGGCTACGCCGCGCTGAACGCCGCGGCCGACCGGCTCGCGGAGGAGCTGGCCGCCGCCGGGGTCGGTCCCGAGCGGCTGGTGGCGCTGGCGCTGCCGCGCTCGGCCGACCTGGTGACCGCCGCGCTCGCGGTCCTCAAGGCCGGCGGCGGCTACCTGCCGGTCGACCCGGCCGACCCCGGTGACCGGCTGGAGTACGTGATCGCCGACGCCGCCCCGGTGCTCGTGCTGACCCGCTCGGACATCGCGGCCGCGCTGCCGTCGACCTCCGCCCCGGTGCTCCTGCTCGACCGGCGGGACGCCGACGGCGCCGGCACCGGCCGGGCGGCCCGTGACGGCGGCGGCCCGCACGCCCAGAGCCCGGCGTATGTCATCTACACCTCGGGCTCCACCGGCCGGCCGAAGGGCGTGGTGATCGAGCACCGCTCGCTGGCCCAGTACCTCGACCACGCCGTACGCGCCTATCCGTCACTGCGTGAGCGGGCGCTCCTGCACTCCCCGGTCTCCTTCGACATGTCGGTGACCGCGCTGTTCGGGCCGCTGGTCAGCGGCGGCTGTGTGCAGGTCGCCGAACTGGAGCAGCCCACGGAGCGGCGCCTTCAGCCGCCGTTCCTCAAGGTGACTCCATCCCACCTGCCGCTGCTGACCGGCTCCGACCCGGAGCTCTCGCCCCGCCGTGAGCTGGTGATCGGCGGCGAGCAGCTCCTCGGTGAGACGCTCGACGCCTGGCGCCGCGCCCATCCGGACGTGGCCGTCGTCAACGAGTACGGCCCGACCGAGGCCACCGTCGGCTGCGCCGTGCACCGGCTGGAGCCGGGCGACCCGACCCCCTCGGGTCCCGTGCCGATCGGCCGTCCCACGGCGAACACCCGGCTGTACGTGCTGGACACACGGCTGCGGCCCGCTCCGGTCGGCAGCACCGGCGAACTGTACATCGGCGGTGACCAGCTGGCCCGCGGCTATCTCGGCAGGCCGGGACTCACCGCGTCCCGCTTCGTCGCCGACCCGTTCGGCGGGCCGGGGTCCCGGCTCTACCGCACGGGTGATCTGGCCCGCCGGCGCGCCGACGGCGCCCTGGACTACCTGGGCCGTGTCGACGAGCAGGTCAAGATACGCGGGTACCGAGTGGAGCTCGGCGAGATCGAGGCCCGGCTGACCGCCGACCGGGCCGTCGGCCAGGCCGTGGTCGTCCTCCGGGACGACCTCGGAGTGGGCCGGCGCCTCGTCGCCTACCTGGTGCCCGCGGCGGGCGGTGCCCTCGACACGGCCGCCGTACGGGAGCGTCTGGCCACCGCCGTACCCGGCTACATGGTCCCGGCGGCGTTCGTGACGCTCCCGGAGATCCCGCTCAACGCCAACGGCAAGGTGGAGCGAAGGGCGCTGCCCGCTCCGGACCGCAACCCCCGGGAGTGGACGGGACCGCGCAACCCCCGGGAGGAGGTCCTCTGCGGCCTCTTCCGCGAGGTGCTGGGGCTGGACGTGGTGGGCGTCCACGACAGCTTCTTCGACCTCGGCGGCGACAGCATCATGTCGATGAGCCTGGCGGGTCGCGTCCGGTCCGTGTTCGGCGCGAAGCTGACCATCCGCACGGTACTGACCGCTCCGACCGTGGCCGAACTGGCCGAGTGGCTCGGCGGCGAGGAGGAGGACCACGACTCCCTGGCGGTGCTGCTGCCCCTGCGCACCGCGGGCACCCGCGCCGCCGTGTTCTGCGTACACGCCGCGGGCGGCCTGAGCTGGAACTACTCCTCCCTGCTGCGGCACATCGACCCCGAGCACCCGGTCTACGGACTGCAGGCCCGGGGAATCGGCGGCAGCGGCCCCCTCCCCGCGACGCTGGAGGAGATGGCGGCCGACTACGTCGAGCAGATCCGCGGGGTCCAGCCGGCCGGGCCCTATGTGCTGCTCGGCTGGTCGTTCGGCGGACAGGTCATCCACGCGATGGCGGCGCTGCTGCAGTCCCAGGGCGACGACGTGGCCCTTCTCGTCAACCTCGACGAGTACCCGCTCGACCGCAGCCGGCCGGGGCCCGACCGGACCCCGGACGAGCAGGACGCCCTGCGGATGATGCTCGACCATGTCGGCTACGACGTGGACGCGTTGGGCGAGGGGCCGCTGGACCACGGCGAGGTGGCCGCCATGCTGCGTGCCCGGCAGTCCGTCCTCGCCAGCCTGGACGCCGGCGACATCGCCGCGCTGGCGGCGGTGTTCGCCAACAACCGGCGTCTGTTCGAGGCCTATGAGCCCGCCCGCCACAGCGCGGACCTGCTGGTCCTGGTGGCCGAGGAGAAGCGTTCCGTGCCGGCCGCGGAACTCGCCGCGCGGGCCGGGCTCTGGCGCCCCCTCGTCGGGGGGCGCGTCGAACACCGGGTGATCGGATGCGAGCACCCGCACATGCTGCAACCCGGACCGGCCGCCGAGATCGGCCGGATCCTCAACGAGAAGCTCCGGGAAATCAAATGACGCGGCCGGCCGCCGCTCGGGCGACGACCCGCCTCATGCGAGAAACGGTGGAGACATGAGCGTGCAGACCACGGAAGTCCAGCGAGGAGTTCCCGGCGATCCGGGCGTGCTGGACCTGGTGGACCCGAAGACCTTCCTGGAAAACGACATGGCCGCCTACTGGGACCGGATGCGCGCGGACCATCCCGTGTACTGGCAGCCCGCGACGCCGGAGCGGCGCGGCTTCTGGGTGGTCAGCCGGTACACCGATGTGCAGGCGCTGTTCCGCGACAACAAGCGGCTCACCTCGGAGCGGGGCAACGTCCTGGTGACGCTGCTGGCGGGCGGCGACTCGGCCGCGGGCAAGATGCTCGCGGTGACGGACGGCCGCCGCCACAAGAACCTGCGCAACGTCATGCTCAAGGCGTTCTCGCCGCGCGCCCTCGCCAAGGTCTCGGGCATCGTGCGGGAGAACACGCGCCGGCTGCTGTCCGAGGCGATCCGCCGCGGCGAGGGGGACTTCGCCGCCGACGTGGCCTCGGTGGTCCCCATGACCACCGTCGGCGGTCTGCTGGGGGTGCCGGTCGCCGACCACCCCTACCTCCTGAACCTCACCAAGTCGTGCCTCAGCTCGGACGAGGCGGACCAGGCGCCCGAGGAGGCGTTCCTGGCGCGCAACGAGATCCTGCTCTACTTCAGCGACCTGGTGGCCGAGCGGCGCGAGAAGCCCCAGGACGACGTGATCTCCACCCTCACCCGGAGCGACATCGAGGGGGTGCCGCTGAGCGACCAGGACATCGTCTTCAACTGCTACAGCCTGCTGCTGGGCGGGGACGAGACCAGCCGCCTGTCCATGATCGAGACGCTGTACACGCTGAGCCGCGAGACCGGCGAGTGGCAGCGCCTGCGCGACGGCGCCGTGGACCTGGAGACCGCCACCGAGGAGATCCTGCGCTGGGCGACGCCCGCCATGAACTTCGGGCGCCACGCCACGACCGACTTCGAGCTGCACGGCCGGCAGATCAAGGAGGGGGACATCGTCACCCTCTGGCAGATGTCGGCCAACCGCGACGAGACGGTCTTCCCGGACCCGTACACCCTGGACCTGGCCCGCACCCCCAACAAGCACATCACCTTCGGCTACGGCCCGCACTTCTGCATCGGCGCCTATCTGGCCCGGGTCGAGGTGAAGGAGATGCTGGACGCCCTGCGCACCTTCAGCAAGGGCTTCGAGGTCGCCGGGGAACCGCGCCGCATCCACTCCAACCTCATGCAGGGCATGTCGTACCTGCCGATGCGCTACGTCCCCGACGAGCGGGGCCTCGCCGCGGGCTGACCCGGTCCCACCGCCGTCCCCGAGCCGCCGCGCCGCGGTTTCGGGGACGCCGGCGTGCGCCTTCGCCGCGCGGCTCCGCACCGGAGTCCTGCCTCCTCGGCGGGAGGACTCAATTCTTTGCACTGTCGTTGTCGGCCCCGAAACACCTCGGGGAGGCTGCGAACTGGCCAGCATTTCCGTTCGGTTGCTTGATCGATTGTGGAGAGAGTGAATGTCTGACCCACAGGGTGCTCGTTTTCGCTTGACCGCCGGACAGCAGGGAATCTGGTACGCGGTCCAGGGCGACCCCGCCAACCCGCTCTTCGGCCTGGCGGAGCGGGTGGACATCGAAGGACCGGTCGACGCGGCGCTGTTCGAGTCCGCCCTGCGGCACGTGGTGGCCGAAACCGAGTCCCTGCGGCTGCGGTTCGGGCAGGACGCCGACGGGCCCTACCAGCTCGTCCTCCCCGATCCCGCCTGGACGTTCCACGCGCTCGACGTCTCCCGCGAGCCCGACCCGGAGGCCGCCGTCCGCCGGTGGACGGCGGCCGACCTGGAGCGGCCGGTCGACCTCGCCGAGGACGACCTCTTCACGTTCGCCCTCTTCACCCTGGCACCCGGCCGGCACGTCTGGTACCGGCGCCACCACCACATCGCGCTGGACGGGCGGAGCACCCATCTGGTCGCCCGCCGCGTCGCCGAGGTCTACTCCGCGATGGCCGCCGACACGCCGGTGCCCGAGGCCCCGGGCTCCTCGCTCGCCGAGCTGATCGCCTCCGACGCCGCCTACCGCGGGTCCGAGACCTTCGAGCGGGACCGCGCGTTCTGGGCCGAGGAGCTGGCCGGCCGCCCCGAGGCCGCCGGGCTGGCGGACCAGCCCACGCGCTATCCGAGCACCCCGCTGCTGCGCTCGACCGCCGTCCTCGGCGCCGAGGAGGCCGAGGCGATCCGCGACCTCGCCCGGGAGTCCGGCGCCGCCTGGCCGATCGTCATCATCGCCGCCCAGGCCCTCTACCTCCACCGGGTCACCGGCCGCACCGACGTGGTCCTCGCCCTCCCGGTCGCGGCCCGCCCCGGCGGCCACCCGGACCAGGTGCCCGGGATGGTCGCGAACGTCGTGCCGCTCCGGCTGACCGTGCGCCCCGACGCGACCCTCGCCGAACTCCTCGCGCACACCTCGCGGCGGATGCGCGGCGCCCTGCGCCACCAGCGGTACCGCTACGAGGACCTGGTCCGCGACACGGGCGGGCTCGCCGGCGGCGCACGTCTGGTCGGGCCCAGGGTCAACCTCATCATGTCCGACACCGCCCTCGACTTCGGCGGGGCCGGGTCCACGGTGCGCAACCTCGCCATCGGCCACGACGACGACCTGACACTCGTGGTCGACAACCGCGCCGGCGGGCTTCGCCTGGAGTTCAACGCCAACCCCGACCTGTACTCCGCCGACGAGCTCGACCGGCACCGCGCCCGGCTCTGCGCGCTGCTGCGGGCCTTCGGCCGTGCCGATCCCGACCGGCCCGTCGGACTCCTGGACATCGCCACGGAGGACGAGCGCCGGCAGGTCCTCGTGGAGTGGAACGGCGACGCCCCGGCCGCCGAACCGGCAACCCTGCCCGCGCTGTTCGAGCAGCGCGTGCGCGAAACCCCCGACGCCCGCGCCCTCACCCTCGGCACCGAGCACCTGACGTACGCCGAACTCAACGCCCGCGCCAACGCGCTGGCCCGCCACCTCGTCGACGGCGGTGCCGGACCGGGCCGCTTCGTCGGCCTGGTGCTGCCGCGCTCGGCCGATCTGGTGGTAGCGCTGCTCGCGGTGGTCAAGACCGGCGCCGCCTATGTGCCGATCGACCCGGCGTACCCCGCCGACCGCATCGCGTACACCGTCTCCGACGTCGAGCTCGTGCTCGCCGTCACCGACCGGCGGTCCCAGTCCCTGCTCCCCGACGGGACGGCCCGCGTCGTCCTGGACGACACCGGGACCGCCCAGCGCGTCGGCGCACGGCCGCCCACCGACCTCACCGACGCCGACCGGCTCTCCCCGCTGCTGCCCGCCACGCCCGCGTACGTCATCTACACCTCGGGCTCGACCGGCCGCCCCAAGGGCGTCGTCGTCTCCCACCAGAACGTCGTACGGCTGTTCTCGGCCACCGACCACTGGTTCCGCTTCGGCGCGGACGACGTGTGGACCCTCTTCCACTCCACCGCGTTCGACTTCTCCGTCTGGGAGCTGTGGGGACCGCTGCTGCACGGCGGCCGGCTCGTCGTCGTTCCGTACGACGTGTCCCGCTCCCCCGGGAGCTTCCTCCGGCTGCTCGCCGACGAGGGTGTCACGGTGCTCAACCAGACGCCCTCCGCCTTCTACCAGCTGTCCCAGGCCGATCGCGAGGACCGCGGAACCAGTGGCCGGCTCGCGCTGCGGTATGTCGTCTTCGGCGGCGAGGCGCTCGACCTCGGACGCCTCGCGGACTGGTACGAACGGCACCCCGACGACAGTCCGGTACTGGTCAACATGTACGGCATCACCGAGACCACGGTGCATGTCAGCCATCTGCCGCTCGACCGGGACGCCGCCGCGGCCGGCGTGGGCAGCCTCATCGGCCAGGGCATCCCCGACCTGCGCGTCTATCTCCTCGACACCGCGCTGCGCCCGGTGCCGCCCGGTGTCACGGGTGAGCTGTACGTGGCCGGCGGCGGTGTCGCCCAGGGCTACCACAAGCGCCCCGCGCTGAGCGCCGAGCGCTTCGTCGCCGACCCCTTCGCGGGCGACGGCACCCGTATGTACCGCACCGGCGACCTGGCGCGGTGGCACGAGGGGGGCGTCCTGGAATACCTCGCCCGCGCCGACAACCAGGTCAAGATCCGCGGCTTCCGCATCGAGACCGGCGAGATCGTGGCCGCGCTCTCCGCCTGCCCGGGCGTCGCCAACTGCGCCGTGGTCGCGCAGGACCACCGGCAGGGCGAGCGGAGGCTGGTCGCCTACGTCGTACCGAGGGACGCCGCGGACGCACCGGACGCGGCGCAGTTGCGCGAAGCCCTCGCCGCCACCCTGCCCGACCACATGCTGCCCGCCGTGTTCATGCCCCTGGACACCCTGCCCCTCACCCCGTCCGGCAAGCTCGACGAACGCGCCCTCCCCGTGCCCGAGGTGGGCCCGGCCCTCGGCGCGCGCACGGCCCGCACCCCCAACGAGCAGGTCCTGGCCGCGCTGTTCGGCGAGGTGCTCGGCACGCCCGCGGCCGGTGCCGACGACAACTTCTTCGCCCTCGGCGGCCACTCGCTCGCCGCCACCCGGCTGGTGAGCCGGGCCCGGTCGGTGCTCGGCGTCGAACTCGCCGTGCGCGACGTGTTCGAGAGTCCGACCGTGGCCGGGCTCGCCGAGCGCGTCGACTCCGCGCTCACCGCCAGGACCGCACTCGTCCCGGCCGAGCGGCCGGACCCCGTCCCGCTCTCCTTCGCCCAGCAGCGCCTGTGGTTCCTGGACCGCCTCGACGGCCCGAGCCCCACCTACAACATCCCGTTCGTGCTGCGCCTCACCGGCGACCTCGACGTCTCCGCCCTGCGCTGCGCGCTGCGTGACGTCCTCCTCCGCCATGAGAGCCTGCGCACCGTCTTCCCTCAGGAGGGCGGTGTGCCGCGGCAGCGCGTCCTGGGCGCCGACGAACTGCCTGATCCTCTGGGCGTCTTCGACACCACGGCCGAAGGACTGGCCGACGAGCTGTCCGCCGCCGAGCGCCATGTCTTCGCGCTCGGCACGGAACTCCCGCTTCGCGCGAGCCTCTTCCGGCTCGGCGGCAGCGAGCATGTGCTCTCCGTCGTGGTGCACCACATCGCGAGCGACGGCTGGTCGCTGCCGCAGCTGGTCGAGGACCTGTCGACCGCCTACACCGCCCGGCATGGCGGCGCGGCCCCCGCCTGGGCGCCGCTGCCCGTGCAGTACGCGGACTACACCCTGTGGCAGCGTGGACTCCTCGGCGACGAGGCCGACGCCGACAGCCCGCTCGCCCGCCAGCTCGCCCACTGGAAGGCCGCACTCGACGGCCTCCCGGACGAGATCGGGCTCCCCGTCGACCGGGGGCGGCCCGCCGTCGCCAGCCACCGGGGCGCGGTGGTCGACTGCGAGCTGGACCCCGAGCTGCACCGCGCGGTCACCGCGGTGGCCCGCTCCACCGGCGCCAGTGTCTTCATGGTGCTCCAGGCGGCCCTGGCCACGCTGCTCTCCCGGCTCGTGGCAGGCGACGACATCCCGATCGGCAGCCCCATCGCGGGCCGCACCGACGAGGCGCTCGACGGACTGGTCGGCTTCTTCGTGAACACGCTCGTCCTGCGGACCGACACCTCGGGCCGCCCGGCGTTCCGGGAACTCGTGGAGCGTGTGCGGCAGACCGACCTCGCCGCCTACGCGCATCAGGACGTTCCCTTCGAGCGGCTGGTGGAGATCCTCAACCCGGACCGCTCGCTCGCCCGCCACCCGCTCTTCCAGGTCCTGCTCAGCATGCAGGAGGACGTCGACCGCGCCCCTGAACTGCCCGACCTGACGGCGGTGGTCTCGCCAGGCGACCTCACCATCGCCAAGTTCGACCTGCAGTTCGACTTCAGTGAGCGGTACGGAGCAGACGGCGAACCGGCCGGAATCCGCGGCCAGATCCTCTACGCCACCGATCTGTTCGACGCCGCCACCGCGCGTACCATGGCCGACCGCCTGGTGCGGGTCCTGCGGGCGGTCACCGAGCGGCCCGACGCGAGCATCGCCGACATCGAACTGCTGCGGTCGGAGGAGACCGCGCTGCTCGCCGCCCAGGGCACCGGCACCGTCCGGGACGTCCCCCCGCTCGCGGCGACCGTCCACGAACGCTTCGCCGCCCAGGCCGCGGCCACCCCTGACGCGGCCGCACTCGTCACCGACGACGGCGTCACCGTCACGTACCGGGAGCTCGACGAGCGGGCCGACCGGCTCGCCCGCCGGCTGCTCGCCGCCGGCGTCGTCCCGGAGTCACGGGTCGCCGTCCTCCAGGAGCGCTCGGCCGGCCTCGTCGTCTCGCTGCTCGGCGTCCTCAAGGCGGGTGGCGCCTATGTGCCGCTGGACGCCCGCGCCCCGCAGTCCCGCTGGGAACTGGTCCTCGCCCGGACCGAGGCGTCGGTCCTGCTCGTCGACGACGCCCAGCCGGTTCTCGACTTCGACCACACCGCGACGGTGGTCAACGTGGAGGACGTGCCGGAGTCCGACCTGCGGCTGCCCGCCGTCCCCGGCCATCCCGAGCAGCTGGCGTACGTGATGTTCACCTCCGGCTCGACCGGCCGCCCCAAGGGGGTCGCCGTCACCCACCGGGACCTGCTCGCCTTCGCGCTCGACGAGTGCTTCGCGGCCGACGCGCACCGCCGCGTGCTGCTGCACGCCCCCCATGCCTTCGACGCCGCCAACTACGAGCTGTGGGTGCCGCTGCTCACCGGCGGGACCGTCGTCGTGGCTCCACCCCACGACATGGACGTCGCCACCCTGCGCCGCCTTGTCGCCGAGCACGGCGTTACCGGACTCCATCTGACCGCGGGGCTGTTCCGGGTCGTCGCGGAGAACGACCTCGACTGCCTGGAGGGGGTGCGCGAACTCCTCGCGGGCGGTGACGTCGTGCCCGGCTCCGCCGTCCGCGACCTGCTGGCCCGCCACCCCGGCATCGTCTTCCGGGACACCTACGGGCCCACCGAGACCACCTCGTTCGCCACCAACTTCCGCGTGACGTCCCCGGACGACGTCCCCGACGCCGTGCCGATCGGCCGTCCGCTGGACAACATGCGCGCCCATGTCCTCGACGCGGGGCTGCGCCCCGTGCCACCGGGTATCGTCGGCGAGCTCTACCTCGCGGGAGAGGGGCTGGCCCGCGGCTACTGGCACGCGCCCGGTCAGACCGCCGAGCGGTTCGTGGCCGACCCGTTCGGCCCTCCGGGCAGCCGCATGTACCGGGTCGGAGACCTGGTCCGGTGGAACGCCGAGGGTGCCCTCGTCTTCGGGGGCCGCGCTGACGACCAGGTCAAGATCCGCGGCTTCCGCATCGAGCTCGGCGAGGTCGAGGCGGCCGTGGGCCGGCAGCCCGGCGTGGGCTCCACCGCGGTCGTCCTGCGCGAGGACCGGCCCGGGGAGAAGCGGATCGTCGCCTATGTGGTGCCCGCGGCGGGCCACCGGCCCGACCTCGCCGGGCTGCGCGGACAACTCGCCGCCGAACTGCCCGACTACATGGTGCCGGCGGCCGTCATGGCCCTCGACGCGCTGCCGCTGACCCCCAACGGCAAGCTCGACCGCAAGGCGCTGCCCGTTCCGGACGTCACGGGCGCTGAAGGCGGACGGCAGCCCCGCACCCCGCAGGAGCAGGTGCTGTGCGGTCTGTTCGCCGAGATCCTCGAACCGTCGTCGGCGACCGTGAGCATCGACGACAACTTCTTCGAGTTGGGCGGGCACTCCCTGCTGGCCACCCGGCTCGTGCTGCGGATCCAGGCCGTCCTCGGCGTCGACGTCGCCGTGCGCGACCTGTTCGACGCTCCGACCGTGGCCCAGTTGGCGGCCCTCGTCGACCAGGCCGCCGGCAGCCGCGCCCCGCTGGAGGCCGTGGACCTCCCCGAACTGCTCCCGCTGGCGCTGCCGCAGCGCGGCCTGTGGTTCCTCAACCAGATGGAGGGCCCCAGCCCCACGTACAACCTCGGTGTGTCCCTGCGGTTCACCGGGCAGCTCGACCGGGACGCGCTGTACGAGGCGTTCTACGACGTCATCGCCCGCCACGAGAGCCTGCGTACGGTCTTCCCCGACCAGGGCGGCGTGCCCCACCAGCGCATCGTGCCCGCGGCCGAGGCCCGGCCCGCGATCCCGGTGACCGAGGTCGCCGAGGGCGATCTGGACGACGCGCTCAGCGAGACGGCCCGGCGCGGTTTCGACCTCGCCGGCGACTTGCCGATCCGGGCCGACCTGCTGGTGCTGAGCCCGGTCGACCAGGTCTTCCTCATCGTCATCCACCACATCGTCTCCGACGGCTGGTCCCTGACCCCGATGGTCGCCGACCTCGCCGCCGCCTACAGCGCGCGGCGCACCGGCGGCGCACCCGGCTGGGAACCGCTGTCCGTCCAGTACGGCGACTACACCCTGTGGCAGTCGGAGCACCTCGGCAGCGAGAACGACCCCGACAGCCGCCTCAACGAGCAGATCGGCTACTGGGAGGAGGCTCTCGACGGTCTCCCCGAGCAGATCGCCCTGCCCACCGACCGTCCGCGCCCCGCCGTCCTCGGCTCCGACGGCGACCTGGTTCCGCTGGCGCTCGGCGTCGAGCAGCAGCGGGCGCTGAACGACATCGCCCGCGCCAGCGGCGCCAGTCTGTTCATGGTCGTCCAGGCGGCTCTCGCCGCCCTGCTGTCCCGGCTCTGCGGCGACACCGACATCCCGCTCGGCACGGCTGTCGCGGGCCGCAACGACGAGGCCCTCACCGAGAGCGTCGGCTTCTTCGTCAACACGCTGGTGCTGCGCAACGACGTGTCCGGTGATCCCACGTTCCGGCAGCTGGTGGAGCGGGTCCGGGAGGCGGACCTGGCGGCCTATGCCCACCAGGAGGTGCCGTTCGACCTCCTGGTGGAGCGGCTCAGCCCGGATCGGTCGCTCTCCCGGCACCCCTTGTTCCAGACCATGCTGACCTTCGAGAACATCCCGCGGCTCACCCTGCGCTTCCCCGGTCTGGACACCCGTCTGCACCCGGCCGACGTCAGATCGGCCAAGTTCGACCTCGACTTCTCGATCGGCGAGGCCGTCGACGGATCGGGTGCGGCGGCCGGCATGACGGGCAGCCTGGTGTACAACACCCAGCTCTACGACCGGGCCACCGCCGAGTCGATGGTCGAGCGGTTCACCCGGCTCCTCGACCAGGTCGCCGCCAACCCCGCCGTACGCCTGTCGGAGCTCGACCTGCTCGCACCCGGCGAGCGTGAGACGCTGCTGGAGGCCTGGCAGGGCGCCGAGCCGGTGCCGGGGCGCCCGTCGACCACCTTCGACCTGCTCGCCGCCGCCGCGGCGGCCACGCCGGACGCCGTCGCCGTCAGCACCGCGACGGAGCGGCTCACCTACGCCGAACTGCTGGCCCGGGTGAACCGCCTGGCGCGCTGGCTCGCCGGCCGCGGCGTCGGACCCGACACCTGCGTGGCGCTGCTGCTGCCGCGCACCTTCGACATGGTCGCCGCCCCTCTGGCGGTGGCCGCCGTCGGCGGCGCCTACGTACCCGTCGACATCACGCTCACCGAGGCCCGGGTGCGCTTCGTCATCGAGGACACCGCGCCGGTCGTGGTGCTCACCACCCGGGAGCCGGCGGGCGCCTTCGCCTCCGCGCTGGCCGGCACGCACACCCTGCTGCTGGACGACGAGGACGTCCGGGCCACTCTCGACGCGCTCCCCTCGCACCGGGTCTCCGACGCCGAACTGAACGGCGCGGTACGCCCGGAGAACCTCGCCTATGTGATCCACACCTCGGGTTCCACCGGCGTTCCCAAGGGCGTCGCCGTCGAGCACCGCTCGCTGATGAACCTGTTCACCGCCCACCGGCGCGACCTGGTCGAGCCGTCGGCCCGGGCCGCTGGGCACCGGATCAGGGCCGGACTCACCGCGTCCCCGTCGTTCGACACGGCGTTCGACTCGGTGATGTGGATGCTGGCCGGACACGAGCTGCACCTCGTCGACGACGACGTGCGGCGCGACGCCCAGGCCCTCGTCTCCTATGTCGCCGAACACGGCATCGGCTTCCTCGACATCACGCCGTCCTACTGCACCCAGCTCGTCGACGCGGGCCTGCTGGACGACGAGGCCACCGCTCCCGCCGTCATCATGGTCGGCGGCGAGGCCATCGGACCGGAGCTGTGGAACAGGCTGCGCGCGGCGGCCCCCCGCACGGTCGCCCACAACTACTACGGCCCCACCGAGGCCACCGTCGACGCCCTCGGCGCACCTCTGAGCGCCGCCGGGCACCCCGTGGTCGGGCGTCCGCTGCGCGGCGTCCGCGGCTATGTTCTCGACGACGCGCTGCGCCTCGTGCCGCCGGGGGCGCCCGGTGAGCTGTACCTCGCGGGAGAGGGCCTGGCCCGCGGCTACCGGCAGCGCCCCGGCCTGACCGCCGAACGGTTCGTCGCCGACCCGTTCGGCGCGCCCGGCACCCGCATGTACCGCAGCGGCGACCTGGTCCGCCGGCAGGCCGACGGCCAGCTGCTCTACCTGGGCCGCGTCGACGACCAGGTGCAACTGCGCGGCTTCCGGGTCGAGCCCGGCGAGGTCGCGGCGGCTCTGGAGGCCCTGCCCGGCGTCGCCGCGGCGGCGGCCGCGGTCCACCAGGACGCCGCGGGTACGCAGCGGCTCGTCGGCTATGTGGTCGCCGAGACCGCGGCCTGTCCGGACGCCTCGGAGTTGCGGGACGCGCTCGCCCGCACCCTGCCCTCCTACCTGGTCCCGTCCGCGATCCTGGCCCTCGACGCCCTGCCGCTGACGCACAACGGCAAGCTGGACCGCGGGGCGCTGCCGGCACCCGGGCACTCCTCGCCCCGGGATGCGCGCAAGCCCCGCACTCCACGGGAGGAGCTGCTCGCCGCCCTCTTCGCGGAGGTGCTCGACAGACCCGAGGTGGGCATCGACGACAACTTCTTCGACCTGGGCGGCCACTCGCTCCTGGCGGCGCGGCTCGTCAACCGCGTCCGCACCGTCCTGCGGGCGGAACTCACCGTCCGGACCCTCTTCGAGGCGCCCACCGTGGCCGCCCTCGCGGGCAGAACCGACACGGTCGAGGGCGCCCGGCAGCCGCTGCGCGCGCAGGAGCGCCCCGAGACCCTCCCGCTCTCGCACGCCCAGCGCAGGCTGTGGTTCCTCAACCGGCTGGAGGGGGCCGGCGCCACTTACAACGTGCCGACCGTGCTCCGCCTCACCGGCGGCCTCGACCACTCGGCGCTGGAGAAGGCGCTCGCCGACCTCGTCGTCCGGCACGAGAGCCTGCGCACGGTCTTCCCGGAGACCGACGGAACCCCACGCCAGCACATCCACGGTCCGGAGACCGCCGTGCCGCTGGCCGTGGTGGACACCGACGAGGACGCGCTGCCCGGCCTGCTCTCGGCCGCCGCCACCCGCGGCTTCGACCTCACCGTGCAGCTCCCGCTGCGGGCCACCCTGTTCCGGCTCGGAGCCACCGAGCACGTACTGGTCCTGGTGGTGCACCACATAGCCACCGACGGCTGGTCCGAAGCGCCGCTGCTGAAGGACCTCGCCGCCGCCTACACCGCGCGCTGCGCCGACCGGGCACCGGACTGGACGCCGCTGCCCTTCCAGTACGCCGACTACGCCCTGTGGCAGCGGGACCACCTCGGCGACCGGGAGGATCCGGACAGCCTGATCTCGGGTCAGCTGCGCTACTGGCGCGGCGCGCTCGCCGGGCTCCCCGACGAGCTGACCCTGCCCACGGACCGGCCCCGCCCCGCCGTCAGCAGCTACCGGGGCCGGACCCTGGAGTGCCCGATCGGCCCTGAGCTGAGCCGGGGTCTCGCCGAGCTGGCGCGCTCCCACGACGTCAGCCTCTTCATGGTCCTGCAGTCGGCACTCGCGGTGCTGCTGACCAAGCTGGGCGCGGGCGAGGACATCCCGCTCGGCACGCCCGTCGCAGGGCGTGGCGACGAGGTCCTGGAGGATCTCGTCGGCCTGTTCCTCAACACGCTGGTGCTGCGCACCGACACCTCCGGCGACCCCACGTTCGCCGAGCTGCTCGCCCGGGTCCGGCACACCACTCTGGACGCGTACGCCCACCAGGACGTGCCCTTCGAACGGCTCGTCGAAGCGGTCCAGCCGGAGCGCTCCCGGGCCAGGCACCCGCTCTTCCAGGTCATGCTGACGGTCCAGAACACCCCGGCTCCGGGTGACTCCTTCGGCCCTCTGGCCGCCCGGCCCGAACTCGTCGACCTGGGTGCCGCCAAGTTCGACCTCCACTTCGCCTTCGGCGAGCGGCCGGGAGGACAGCGGGAGCCCGGCGCCCTGTCCGGCGTCGTCGAGTACAGCACCGACCTCTTCGACGAGGCCACCGCGGCCGTCCTCGCCCGGCGGTTCGTGCGGGTGCTCGAAGCCGTCGTGGCCGATCCGCGGTCGCGCCTCGGCGCCGTCGACGTCCTGTTCGCGGCGGAGCGCGAGCTGGTGCTGAACGACTGGAACGCCACCACTCAGCCGATCTCCGCGCAGCGGGTCCACGAGCTGATCGCGCTGCGAGCGGCCCGCACCCCGCACGCCACCGCGGTGGTCTCGGCCGGCACCGAGCTCACCTACGGGCGGCTCGACGAGCGCGCCAACCGGCTGGCCGCGCTGCTCACCGCCCGCGGCGCGGGCCCCGAGCAGCTGGTCGCGGTGGTCCTGGGGCGCTCCGCCGACCTGCTGGTGGCGCTCCTCGCCGTGCTGAAGACCGGCGCGGCCTACCTGCCGCTGGACCCGGAGCACCCGCTCGACCGGATCGGCTACACCCTGGAGGACGCTCGTCCCGCCCTGGCCGTGGTCACCTCGGAGACCGAGGCGCTGCTGGCGGGCACCGGCGTGCCCCTGCTGGTCCTGGACACCGACTCGACACGGGCGGCGCTCGCGGCGGCGCCCACCTCCGCGCCCGTCGCGGCGTGCGCGCCGGACAACCCCGCGTACGTGATCTACACCTCGGGCTCCACGGGCCGGCCCAAGGGCGTGGTGGTCCCGCACGGCGCGCTGACCAACTTCCTGGACGACATGGGCCACCGGTTCGGGCTCGCCTCCGCCGACCGCCTGCTGGCCGTCACCACCGTGTCCTTCGACATCGCGGCGCTGGAGCTCTACCTCCCCCTGCTGTCCGGAGCGGCCGTGGTGCTGGCGGACCACGACACCGTGCGCGACCCCGCCGCCCTGCTGCGGCTGGCCCGGCGGTCCGGGGCCGGCATCGTCCAGGCGACCCCCTCGCTCTGGCAGGGCCTTCTCACCGCGGACCCGGACGCACTGCGCGGTCTGCGGGTACTGGCCGGCGGCGAGGCGCTCCCGGAGAGCCTCGCGGGCCGACTGCGCGAGCTGGCCGGGCAGCTGACGAACCTGTACGGGCCCACCGAGACCACCATCTGGTCCACCGCCGCCGATCTGACGCGTACCCAGGGCACCCCCTCCATCGGCGGCCCCCTCCGCAACACCCGGGTGTACGTCCTGGACGAGCGGCTGGCTCCGGTGCCGCCGGGGGTGTCCGGGGAGCTCTACATCGCCGGTGCGGGCGTGGCCCGCGGCTACCACGACCGGCCCGGTCTCACCGCGGAGCGGTTCGTGGCCTGCCCGTTCGGCGTTCCCGGCGCACGCATGTACCGCACCGGTGACGTGGTCCGCCAGACCTCCGACGGGCGGATCCACTTCTCGGGCCGTTCCGACCACCAGGTCAAGGTGCGCGGCTTCCGCATCGAGCCGGGCGAGATCGAGAGCGCCCTGGCCCGGCACCCCGCGGTCGGCCGCGCCGTGGTGGTCGCCCGCACCACCGAGGGCGTCGGCACCCGCCTGGTGGCCTATGTGGTCCCGCCGGCGGGCGCCGCGGCCCCGGACGGCCCGGAACTCGCGGCCCATCTGGCCGGTTCGCTGCCCGAGTACATGGTCCCCTCCGCGTTCGTCGCCCTGGACGAGCTGCCGCTCACCCCGAACGGAAAGCTCGACCGCAAGGCGCTGCCGGCTCCGGAGTTCCGGGCCGCCGTCGACTCGCGGGCGCCCCGCACCCCGCTGGAGAAGGATCTCTGCGCGGCCTTCGCCGAGGTGCTGCGCCTGCCGTCGGTCGGCATCGACGACAGCTTCTTCGAGCTGGGCGGCGACAGCATCGTCTCCACCCAACTGGTCGCCCGGGCCCGCGCCGCCGGGCTGGTGTTCGCCGTCAGCGACGTCTTCGAGCACCGGACGGTCGCCGGGATCGCGCAGGTCGCCAAGGCCCTCGACGACAGCGCCGAGCGGCGGCCCGACATCGCCGACGGCGAGTTCGCGCCCATCCCGGTCATGCACTGGCTGCGTGAGCGCGGCGGCCGCGTCGACCGCTTCAGCCAGCACCTCCTGGTGCGGACCCCGGCCGGGCTGCGCCTGCCGGCCCTGCACGCCGTGCTGCAGACCGTCCACGACCGGCACGCCGCCCTGCGCACCCGCCTCGTCGAGGACGACTCCGGCGACTGGCGGCTGAGCGCGGCGCCCGCGGGAACCATCGCGTCGGCGGGCCGGGTCCTGCGGGTCGAGGTGTCCGGGACCGCGGACTCCTCCCTCGGCACGCTGATCGAGCGGCACCTCGCCGAGGCCCGCGGCCTGCTCGCCCCGCGGAACGGCGAGGTGGTCCGCGCGGTGTGGTTCGACGCCGGGCCCGACCGGCCCGGGCGGCTGCTGCTCGTCCTCCACCACCTGGTGGTCGACGCCGTGTCGTGGCGGGTCCTGCTGCGGGACCTCGCCGAGGTGTGGGCGGCGGCCGAGGAGGGGCGCGAACCGGAACCCGCCTTCGGCGGAACCTCCATGCGCCGCTGGAGCGAGCTGCTGGCCGCCGAGGCGCGCAGGCCGGAACGACAGGCCGAGCTCGGCTTCTGGACGGAGCTGCTGAGCGCCCCGGACCTGGCGCTCGTCGGCCGGTCCCGCGCCCCGGAGGACGACTCCGCCGGGTCCGCCGCGACGGTCACCGCGGCACTGCCCGCCGACCGCACCGAGGCGCTGCTCGGCCGGGTGCCCGAGGCCTTCCACTGCGGCGTCCAGGACGTGCTCCTCAGCGCGCTCGCCATCGCCCTGGTCGACCGCTCCCGCAGGACCGGGGGCACGGGCACCTCGGTGCTGGTCACCGTCGAGGGGCACGGGCGCGACGAGACCGTCGGCGGAGCGGACCTCAGCGGCACCGTCGGCTGGTTCACCAGCCTCCACCCGGTGCGGCTGGACCCCGGCCCGACGAACTGGGCGGAGCTGTGGGCGGGTGGTCCGGACCTCGGCCGGGTGATGAAGCGGGTGAAGGAACAGCTGCGCGCGGTGCCCGGCACCGGCATCGGATACGGGCTGCTGCGCCACCTGGACGAGGAGGCGGGCGCGGCGCTGGCCCGGCTGGCGACACCGCGGGTCGGCTTCAACTACCTGGGCCGCGTCGCCGCGCCGGGGACGGCACAGGAGGGCACCGACTGGGACATCGCCCCGGAGGCGGCGGGACTGGACGCCGGTGCGCCGGACGGCCCGGGCACCGCCCACGCCCTGGAGCTCGACGCCGTCACCCTGGACCGGCCTGGCGGCCCTGAGCTCCTCGCGACCTGGTCGTATCCGGCCGGGGGGCCGCTGTCCGAGGCGGACACCAGGAAGATCAGCGATGCCTGGCTGCGCGTCCTGGACGCGCTGATCAGCCATGTGGACCGGCCGGAGGCGGGCGGCCACACCCCGTCCGACCTGGCCCTGGCCGAACTGGAGCAGGCCGAGATCGAGATGCTCGAAGGAGAGTGGTAGCAGGGGCGCCCACCTGCCTGCAGGTTGATGCCAGTCATCGTCCGGGCTCCCGGGTCGGCCTCCCGGTCTCCCGGGACGGGTGTCCGGTTGTGGACAGCCTCCCCACCCATCCTGCCCGGGGGCGGCGGAACGTTTCTACGCTCCGGTGGGGAAGAGGAACGGCCATGGGCCGCGAGGCGGGGAGGAAGGTATGTCAGCGCCGGCCGCGACCGAGCGGAGACGGTCGATCGTCACCCGCCTGACCCTGCGGGACAAGGCTTTGGAGCGCCGTGTGCTCCGGAGACTCGACCAGGTGGAGATCCGGCTCCTGGAGTGCACGCGCGAGGTGGACGATCCGCGCCTGGCCACGGTCGTCGGCCATCTGATCGCGGCCGGCGGCAAACGTGTGCGTCCGCTGCTCACCCTGCTGGGGGCCGAGTTCGGGGACGCCTGGGCCGAGGGGGTCGTCGAGGCCGCCGTGTTCTCCGAACTCGTCCACACGGCCTCCCTCCACCATGACGACGTCATGGACGAGGCCCTGGTCCGGCACGGGGTGACCAGTGTCAACGCGTGCTGGGGCAACAGGGTCGCGGTCAGGTCCGGCAACTGGCTGCTGGCCAAGGCGGCCCGGCTGTCGGCAGGGCTCACCGGCGAGTCGGCGCCGCTCCGCGCCGAGGCGTCGCAACGCCTCGTCCAGGGCCAGCTGCGCGAACTCGTCGGTCCGGCCCTGCCCGAGGACCGTCTGCCTCACTACTTCGACGTGATCTCCGACAAGTCGGCGTCGCTGATCTCGCTCTCACTGCGCCTCGGCGCGGTCCAGGCGGGCGCGCCCGCCCAGGTGAGCGACGCGCTCGCGGAGTACGGCGAACAGCTGGGGATGGCGTTCCAGATCTCCGACGACGTGCTCGACGTCGCGTCGCCCTCGGCCGACCTCGGCAAGGAGCAGGGCAAGGACCTCGCGGTGGGAGTGGCCGGCCTTCCGGCTCTGCTGGTACTGGAGGGGGTGGGGGCGGAGGACGACGAACTGCGGGCCCTGCTGTCCGAGCCCGCCGGTCTACGGGGAGGCCGGCACGCCAGGGCGCTCGCGCTGCTCCAGCGCTCCGAGGCCATGGGCCGCGCCCGTGCCCTGATGGACGAGCGGCTCGCCAGGGCGCGCGCGGTGCTGACCTCGCTGCCCCCCGGTCCGGCGCGGCAGGCCCTGGACGCCCTCTGCGACTTCGTGGGCACCCGGACGGCATAGCGCCCAGGACGGGTGAGGGCCCCGCGCCGGTCCGGCGCGGGGCCCTCATCGTTCCCGGAGCGCTCCGCGCCCGCCGGTCAGCTTCCGATGAGGCGGTGGAAGAGGACGGTGTCGAAGATGTCCTCCATGACCGCGGCCTTCCCCTCGCTCAGCGTCCAGGAGTGGACGAACCTCAGCCGCTCGCGGTGACCGCGCCTCGACGTCACCTCGCGTACGCCGAAGACCACGACACGGTCGCCGGCCTCCACGTACTCCTCCGGCTCCAGGCGCATTCCGTTCAGCACCGAGGGCACACGGGCCAGGAAGTCCCGGACGCCGGCATGGCCGTGCCGGGTCCCGCCCAGGCCGAACTCGGACATGCCGTCGGGGTGGACCCACCGCACGTCCGGCGCCAGGAGGTCCAGGAGGGCTTGCAGGTCGCGACGGTGGAAGGCCCGGTAGGCGGCCTGGACCAGCTCGATGTGGGGCGAGGCGGCCGGAGCCGCGGACGGCGCGGACTCCCGCGCCTCGGCGGGCCGCTGTTTCGCGCGCTTGTCGGACGCGGGCATGGAGGTCTCCTCAGTCGCGGGCGAGCAGGCGGACGTGCTGGGGGAAGTGGGCCTCCAGGGTGCGGCGGATGCCGTCCCGCCAGGAGACCGCACAGGGGCCGGTCAGTTCACGGCGCCGCGACGGGTCGAACCGGTACGTCTCCCGGGTGACCTCGCTCGGCACCAGGGTGGCTCGCACACCGGTCAGTTCGGACAGGTACCGGACGCAGTCGGTGATGCCGACCGCCTCGTCGCCGCCCCAGTTGACGAGCGTCGCGGGGGTGGACGCGGCCTGCCACAGGTGCGGGACCTGAGCCACCAGGTCGTCGGTGTGCAGCGGAGAGCACCAGTTCTGCCCACTCATCGGCACCGGGATCGGCTCGCCGGCGAGCATCCGCTTGAAGTACAGCATCGGCACGCCTCCGTAACCTCCCGGTCCGTAGGCGATGTTGAGCCGTGCGATCGTCGTGGGGAGGCCGAGGACCTGGCTGAAGGCCCGTACCGCCCCCTCGGTCGCGATCTTTCCGACCGGGTAGGCGGGCAGCCAGTCGGCGACCCCGTCCACGGGGTCGTCCTCGGTGTACGCGTGGTCGAGGGTCCGGCGGGCGTACAGGGCACCGGTGGACACATACAGAAACGCCTCGGCACCGCGGCAGTGCGCCATCAGGCGGCCGGCCGCCACCGCGTTGACCTCGGCACTCGCGTTGAAGTCGCCGTCCTCGCCTCGGCGCACCGCGGAGTGGATGACATGGGTGAAGTCCTCGGACAGGCCTCGGAGGCCGTCCGGCGAGCGGTCCTCCATGTCCCAGTACCGGGTGATGACGGATCTGTCGTTGAGCTCCCGTTCGACGCCCGGTGTGCCGAACCTGCCCAGGCACCAGACCTCGTTGTGCTCGGCGAGTGCCTCCGCCACCGGCCGGGCGACCTGCCCGGAACCTCCGGTGACCAGGATCTTCTTGCCCTTCAGCATGGTCGCTCCGTCTCTGTGGAGGGGCCGGCGCCCCGGTCGGTGCCGAGGTCCGGGGGTAGGGCGCGGGCCATGGCGACGCGGTCGGCGTCGGCGAGGGCCCGGTCGAGTTCCCGGCGCAGGATCGCCTGGAAGGACCCGACGTGCCGCGGGCTCATCAGCGTGTAGTGCTCGCCGGGGACCTCGATATAGCGGTTGGGCCCGGTCGTGAACTCGTCCCAGCGGCGCAGTTCGTTGTCGAGCCAGTCCTCCTTGGTACCGCGCAGGGGGATGGCGCAGAAGACGCTCATGGACGGCACCGTTCCGCTGGGCTGATAGGAGCGGCCCAGGTCCGTGAGGTGGTCGGCAAGTTCGGCCCAGGCCTCGAACCGGTCCCCGTCCAGGTCCAGTTCGGCAAGGCGATCACGCGGTGCGAGGTCCAGGAGCCGTTCCACCTGCTCCCGTCGGGGCAGGCCGCGGAGCGGGGCGGGCAGCTCGGCGGCCTGCCGCCCGTCTATCAGGGCCAGGAAGAAGGCCAGGTTGACGGCGGTCTCGGCGAAGTCGAGCTCGTCCATGCGGTACTTGATGTGCGGCGGCAGGTTGAAGCTGCCGATGAAGTCGACGCGCTCGCCCTGGGCGCGCAGCGCCTTGGCCATCTCGAAGGCCACCGCCCCGCCGTAGGAGTAGCCGGCGAGCGCGTACGGGCCGTGCGGTTGCCGCGCGCGTACGGCGTCCACATAGCAGTCGACCATCTGCTCGAAGGTGGCGAAGGGTTTCTCACCCGCGTTGAAGCCGCGGGCGCGCAGGGCGTGGAACGGCCGGTCCCCCGCGAAGTACTTGGCCAGGTTGACGAAGACCAGGACCTCGCCGACCCCGGGGTGGACGCAGAACAGGGGCGTCTTGGATCCGTCCGTCTGCATCGGCACGACCGGGTCGTACGCCTCCGCGGCGGGTGCCGCCCGGTCGGTGAGCCGCGCTGCCAGCGCGCGGACCGTGGGGGCCCTGAGCAGGGTGATGATCTCCAGGTCGGTGATGCCGAGGCGCTGGGACACCAGGCTGCGCAGCCGCAGGATGTCGAGCGAGGTGCCGCCCATGGCGAAGAAGTCGGCGCCCGCGCCGACCGAGCCCGGGACGGCGTCGAGGATCTCCGCGTACATCTCGCACAGGGCCTGCTCGGTGGCGCCCTCGGGTGCGACGTGGTCGCCTCGCATCCGCGCGGTGAGGTCGGCGACCGCACGCCGGGTGGCGTCGTACGCGCCCGACTCCATGCGTTCGCGCATCAGGGTGCGCTGGATCTTGCCGAGGCTGGTCTTGGGGAAGGCCTCCTTGGGCAGCGGCAGGATGTGCGCCGGTCTGAACCCCCAGCGCAGCACGACACTGTCGCGTACCGCCGCGAGCACGCGGTGCAGCGCCGCGTCGTCGCCCTCGGGGGTGTCCGGGTGGAAGGCGATCACCAGTTGCTCGGTGTCGGTGCCCGCCGCGCGGGTCGGGAAGGCGGCCACATAGGAGCCGGTCACACCGGTCAGCCGCTCGACGGAGGTTTCCATCTCGTGGCTGAAGTGGTTGACGCCGTTGACGATGACGCTGTCCTTGCTGCGGCCGACCAGGGAGAGCCGCCCGGCGTCGATCCGGCCCAGGTCGCCACTGCGGAACCAGCCGTCGGCGGTGAACGCGGCCGCGGTGGCGGCGGGGTTGTTGTAGTACCCCTGGGTGACCATGGGGCCGGCGAGCTGCAGCTCCCCCACCTCCCCCTCGGGCAGCGCGCGGTCACCGGCGTCGGCGACCCGCATGCGCAGCCCGGTCACCGGGGTGCCGAGGGAGGCGAACTCGCTGTCGCGGTCCACCTCGGGGAAGGCCTTGCGGGAGTAGACGCTGCCGGCGCAGGTCTCGGTCATCCCGAAGGCCGGCCACAGCACGTCGGCGGCCAGCCCGTACGGTGCGAAGTGGGCGAGGAAGGCCTCGCCGGTGGCCCGGACCACGGCCTCTCCCCCACTGATGATGTGCCGCAGACGGCTCAGGTCGAGCGGTTCGCCACCGGCGCCGGACCGCTCCGCCGCCGCGTTCAGCCGGCCGAGGAGGAAGTTGGGTGTGAAGGTCATGGTCACGCCGTGCCGGGAGCTGAGCCGGAGGAACCGCATCGGGTCTTCGAGGATCACCTCGGGCTCCACGTGCAGCTGGCGGCTGCCCGTGGACAGCGGAAGCAGATGGCATTCGAGGAGGGCGGCCACATGGTCGAAGGAGACCCAGTTCAGTGTGGTGTCCGCGGCCGTGAGGCGGTGGTGTCCGTTCTTCCCCGCCATGGCGGCCAGCAGATGGGCGTGGCTGAGTACGACCGCCTTGGAGTCCCCGGTCGAACCCGAGGTCAGCACGAGCAGCGCGGTGTGCTCGGGCGCCGCGGCATGGGGCTCGGCGGGCTCGTCGGCGTACATCCGCTCCAGCTGGCCGACCGCGAGCCCGGGCACCGGCGGCAGTTCGGCGGCCAGGGACTCGCTGGTGAGGATCAGGGGCCGGTCGAGCAGGTCGTTGACGTGGGCCAGTCGGGCGGCCCACCGCTCCCGGTCACCCCGCAACGGTGCCATGGGGCAGGGGACGAAACCGCCGAGCACCGCGGCCCAGAACGCGGTGAGGAACTGCCGGGGCCGCTCCAGGACCAGGACGACCTTGTCCTGGGGGCGCAGGCCTCGGGCCCGCAGCGCGCCGAGCACCCGGAGGGCGTCGTCGAGGAGTTCCGGATGGTTCTGGTCCTGGGCGTCGGCGCCCGCGGATCCGAGGCAGTAGCGGATACCGGAGGCGGGGTGGTGCCGCGCGGCACGCAGGAGAAGGTCGGCGATGTTCTGGGATGTGCTTTCCATGTGTGCCTCCAGTACCGGGTGACGCATCAGTCAGGCGGCCCCCGCGCGTCGAGGAAGGAGGAACGGGACGCGCTAACGGCGAAAGACGCATGCGGGGAAGTAATCTCGCGGAATTCCTCGGATGATCAAGAAGGAAAGCTGGGGAATCGACACTGCCGGCCTGCGCTGCCCACATATGGACATTTCTGATCATTGACCCGAATTCCCGCGACCTGACGGCCGACCGGACGCGGTGCGGGAATGGTCGCCGACGTGTGCACGCCGCATGGCCACGGCGGGACCTTAGGCAGAGCCTGACCGCATGGCGAAACGGTTGGCCGCAAGCGGACAGCGGCATGACGTTCCGTACATATTACGCCGCAGTAGCATGATGCAAGCGGAAGGCGAACCGCCGCTTCCGCGGGTTTCCGTGCAGTTTGCTGACACGGGACTTCGAGGAATTCCGGCCTGTATACGGAGGCCGGTGTTCAGCATCCGACCCATCGAGTCAGGCGTGACCAACCAGTAGAGTGATCTCGCCATTGGAACTGGCCAGGCCGTCCGGCCGGCGCAGTCAATCCAGTGTTCAACAGTTCCGGTGGTCGGATTGTGTCGTCGCGCGCTGGGACGTCCGCGGTCGCCGTCACCGTACGGACGGGGAGTTCCAGCCAACCAAGGGGGAGCTTGATGTTGGATGCCGCAGTCAAACAAGGGGCCCGGGGCCGGGCGGGAGGGTCGACGGCGGTCGACACCTCCGCCGGACTGGAGCGGGCGCTTTTACTGGCCAGTGCCTTGATCGACTCCACGGTGCTGCTGCACCGGCAGCGCTCGGGGTCACCGACGCCCGTGGCCCGCACCGGCGTGGTACCCCTGGGCGACGCACTGGAATCGCTCATCGGCCGGACGCAGCACACGGTCTGCGTCGCGCTGACGGGGACCAGCGGATTCGCCGACGCCGTGACCCGGTCGCTGGCCAGGATTCCCGAGCGGGCGGCCGTGCGCATCCTGTGCACCAGCGCGACGACGAGCTCCTCGCTGCCGTGGCTGGCCCAGCTGGCCGACAGCCGGTTCGAGGTACGGGTGTCGGAGAGCGAACTGCGCGAGACGCTGGTGGTCGACGGCATGACGGCGCTGGTGCCCGCCAGGGAGACCCCGGGCGGCCAGGACGCCATCGTCAACGACGCCGCCACGGTCCGGGCCCTGGAGCTGCTCTTCGCCGGCGCCTGGTCCCGCGGCCGCAGGCTCGACGAGCATCTCCAGCTGAGCCCCCGGCTCCGCACCGAACTCGCCGTGCGCATCCTGGAGCGGCTGCGTACGGGCAACACCGACGAGGCGGCGGCGCGCGAACTCAATGTGTCCCTGCGGACGTACCGGCGCTATGTCGCCGAGATCATGCGCGAACTCAACGCCAGCTCCCGCTTCCAGGCCGGAGTGCGGGCCATGGAGTTCGGGCTGCTCTCGGCGTAGCACCGCGACGTACCCGACAGAGACACGAGGTGAGAAGCAAGGTGGTGAATGCGGCATGTCCAGCCGGGGTGGCGACGAGTTGGAGGACGCCCTGCTCCAGGTGAGGGCGATGATCGAGTCCACAGTCGTCCTGCACAGGGATCTGAGTCTTCAGGAAAGCCTGATCACCGTCATCGACAGCGGCTACGAAGACATTCTCGACCAGGCGCAGCAGCTCATCGCGAGCGCCACGCGGAGCATCGACATCGTGCACGCACGTCGACTCGCTTCCGAGGAGAGATCCGACCGCAGCGAACGGGAACTGATCTACGAGGCACGAGACGGCGTGAGTGTGCGGCTGCTGTCCAGTCCCACCCTGCTCGACGAGGACTACGTCCGCGAGCAGTTGGGCCGAGAGAACCCGGTGGCCATCCGGGTCGCCCGGGTACCCCCGCTGCAGGCGCTGATCGTGGACGGCAGCACCGCGCTGGTCGTGGCGGAGTCCGCGGTCGGCCGCCGGGCCTCGCTGATCAGGGTTCCGGAGCTGCTCAACACGCTGCACACCCTCTTCGAGAACGTGTGGGTCCGTGCGGTTCCCGCGGGCGAGCGCATGGTCTTCGGAGACCGCTACCGGGCAGCGCTCGCCCGGCAGATACTGGGTGCGCTCCAGAGCGGTGTCACGGACGAGGTGGCCGCCCGTGAACTGACGGTCTCCGTCCGCACCTACCGACGCCATGTCGCGGAGATCATGAACATCCTGGGGGCGAACTCGCGTTTCCAGGCGGGAGTTCGGGCCGCCGAGCTGGGATTGCTGCCACCGACGGCGGGTCCGGGCACGGAGTACGGCGGTTCCCTGGCAATTTCCTGAAAGGTACGTTGCCGCCCGGCCGCCGCGCGCAGTTGTATGAAGCGCCAGGAAGGGGCCGTCCTGACGACGGCCCCTTCTCCGGCGGCTGGTACCCCCGGCTATGCCGTCGGCGCGTGCGGAGCCGGTCACCCTCATCGGATGACCGGCTCCGCCTGCCACCCGATGAGCGTCGTGCGGAAGGCGTGTTGATGAATCAGGTACCGGTCGGTCTGGTGTTCCCCGGGCAGGGGACACAGAAACAGGGAATGGGCGAGCCCTGGCGGAACACCCCTTCCTGGGAGCTCACCGCGGAGGTGTCCGCTGCCACCGGGGAAGACCTCTCCGAACTGCTCCTGCACACCTCCGGTGAGCAGCTCCGGCGCACGGACTTGGCCCAACTCGCGGTCTTCACCATCTCGTTGATCGCTCATGCCGAAGCGGTACGGGCCGAAGCGTTCGGCGGGCCCGTCGTCGCCTGCGCGGGGCACAGCCTGGGTGAGTACACCGCGCTCGTCGCGGCCGGAGCCCTCACCGTCGGCGTGGGGGCGGCCCTGGTGGCCACTCGCGGACGCGCCATGCGGGAGGCGGCCTCGGCCCGCGAGGGCACGATGGGCGCGGTGGTGGCGGCGCCGCTGGCGGAGGTGGAGGCGCTGGTGGGCGAGATGCGTGCGGAGGGTGGCGAGATATGGATCGCCAATGTCAACGCACCTGGTCAGACCGTGGTCTCCGGGTCGCCCGACGCGATCGCGGAACTCGGGGAGCGAGCCCCGTCGATCGGGGGCAAGCTGATCCGCCTCCAGGTCGGCGGGGCCTTTCACAGCCCTCGCATGGCCCCGGCCGCCGAGGCACTGCGCGACGCGCTGCTGACGATGGCCTTCGCCCCCGCGCGCCTACCGGTCGTGGCCAACGTCGACGCGACGCCGTACACGGACGACGGCCGATGGGCGGCGCGCTGCGTCCGGCAGCTCACCTCCCCGGTGCTGTGGGAGCGGAGCGTACGGACCCTCACGGGTCCACTCGGCTGCCGCCGGCTCGTCGAGCTGGGCCCCGGGCGGTCCCTGGCCGGGATGATCCGGCGCATCCACCCGGACGCCGACGTCCTGTCGGTGGACTCCCCGGCCGCCCTGCCCACCCGTCCGGTGGGGGAGCGATGAGCGTCGCGGTGGAGCAGCCGGCGAGGATCAGCGGGATCGGGGTGCTCGACAAGGCCTCGGCCATTCTCGAACTGGTGGAGAAGGGCCCGGCGTCCCTCGCCGAGTTGGTCGCCTCCAGCGGATACAAGCGCCCGACCGTGCACCGCATCGCGCAGGGGCTGCAGAACCTCGGTCTGCTCGACCGGGACTACCAGGGCCGGTTCGTCCTCGGCCCGCGACTGGGATACATGGCCGTCGAGGTGCAGCACGACCGGCTGATGGGTGTCGCGCCGACCGTCCTCGCGGACCTGCAGGCCCTGACCGGTCTGGACGCCCGTCTCTTCCGGCGCCGCGGTGCCGTGCAGATCTGTGTCGGTACCTCGGTCGAGGCGACCGAGGCCGGAGACGATCTGCCGGTCGGCTCGGCACGCGCGGTCACGGCCGGCCCGTCCGCTCAGACCCTGCTGGCCTGGGCGGAGCCCGAGGAGCTGTACGACCGGCTCCGTGACGCCCGCTTCACGGCCGCCCAGCTCTCCCTCGTACGGCGCCGCGGCTGGGCCCACGGCCCGGACGCGCTGGTGCCGGACCATGTGTCACTCGCGGTGCCGGTTCGCGCCAGAGGGGACCGGGTGGTGGCCGCGCTCTCCCTCACCGGGCCGCAGCCCCGGATGCTCCCGGCACCCAGCCGGCCGCTGCTCGGGGCGCTGATCGACGCCGCCGCCGAGCTCGGGGACGAGATGGTGAGATCCGGGATGCTGCTGCGCTCGCGGGCCCACTAGCCGCTGCGGCCCCGCCGGCAGCGGCGAACCGCCCTCCCTGCCCGCACGCGGGTACTCCGCGCGCTGTGCGACGTCGTCGCCCCAGGTACGAGCCGGACGAGATGAGGAGTCTGCCATGACGATGCAGGACCGGGTGAGCGAGCTGGCGCTGATCCGCGACGAGGTCCTCGAAGGAGTGCCCCGGGCCACCCAGGCCCAGCACGACCGGGGGAAGCTGACAGCGCGCGAACGCCTCGCGCTCCTCTTCGACGAAGGCTCCTTCACCGAGATCGAACAGCTGCGCAGGCACCGGGCCAGTGGGTTCGGCCTGGAGGCCAGGAGACCGCGCACCGACGGAGTGGTGACCGGTTGGGGCACGGTGGAGGGCCGTACGGTCTTCGCCTTCGCCCATGACTTCCGGATCTTCGGCGGCGCGCTGGGCGAGGCCCACGCCGCCAAGATCCACAAGGTGATGGACCTGGCGATCGCCGCCGGGGCCCCGCTGGTCTCCCTCAACGACGGTGCCGGCGCCCGTATCCAGGAGGGCGTCTCGGCCCTCGCGGGCTACGGCGGCATCTTCCAGCGCAACACCAAGGCGTCCGGCGTGATCCCGCAGATCAGCGTGATACTCGGCCCCTGCGCGGGAGGCGCGGCCTACAGCCCGGCGCTGACCGACTTCGTCTTCATGGTCCGCGGCACATCCCAGATGTTCATCACCGGCCCCGACGTGGTGCGCGCGGTCACCGGTGAGGAGATCACGCACAACGGCCTCGGCGGGGCCGACGTGCACGCGGAGACCTCCGGAGTCGCGCACTTCGCCTATGACGACGAGGAGAGCTGCCTCGCCGAGGTCCGCTACCTGCTCTCCCTGCTGCCGGCCAACAACCGTGAGATGCCGCCGGCCACGCGGGCACAGGACCCGGCCGACCGGCGCTGCGAGCGGTTGCTGGAACTGGTCCCGCCGGACGGCAGCCGCCCGTACGACATGCGCGAAGTGATCACCGAGATCGTCGACGACGGCGAGTACATGGACGTACACGAACGCTGGGCCACCAGCGTCATCACGGTCCTCGCCCGGCTCGACGGCCAGGTGGTCGGTGTCGTCGCCAACCAGCCGCAGTCCTTTGCGGGCGTGCTCGACATCCACTCCTCGGAGAAAGCCGCCCGCTTCGTCCAGCTGTGCGACGCCTTCAACATCCCGCTGATCACCCTGGTCGACGTGCCCGGCTTCCTCCCCGGGGTCGACCAGGAGCACGGCGGGATCATCCGGCACGGCGCCAAACTCCTGTACGCGTACTGCAATGCCACGGTCCCCCGGGTGCAGGTGATCCTGCGCAAGGCGTACGGCGGCGCGTACATCGTGATGGACTCCCGCTCCATCGGCACGGACCTGTCGCTGGCCTGGCCGACCAACGAGATCGCCGTGATGGGCGCCGAAGGCGCGGCCCATGTGGTCTTCCGGCGGCAGATCCAGCAGGCCGACGACCCGGAGGCCACCCGGGAACGGCTGGTCAAGGAGTACCAGTCCGAGCTGATGCACCCGTACTACGCGGCGGAGCGCGGCCTCGTGGACGATGTGATCGACCCCGCGGACACCCGCTCGGCCCTGGCCCGCGCCCTGTCCATGCTCCGCGCCAAGCACGCTCCGCTGCCTTCCCGCAAGCACGGCAACCCCCCTGTGTAGAGGAGACCGCATGATCACGCCGGCGTCCGACGGGCCACTCGGCCCCGCCCTCCTGGAGGTCGTCCGCGGCACCCCGTCGGCGGAGGAACTCGCCGCCCTCACCGCGCTGTTCACCGCGCTGGCGGCCGCCGCGGCCGAAGCCGGCGCCGGCCCCACGCGGGCGGTGCGCACCGCCGGCTGGCGGCGTCCCGAGGCCTTCCCGCCGCTGTCCTGGAGGGCCGCCGGCCACCCGGGTGGCAGCTAGGTGCCACGGTCGTTGCCGGTACCCGACCACCCTGCTAACCAGTACAAAAGCGGTGCGAACGGCCCACTTGGGGCCGGGCCGCCACCTCGGGAGGCAGCCGGTGCTTCAGGTCGGGACCCCGCGGCCGCTTCCGGACCGCACGGCGCTCCGCCCGGACCGCCCGCGTTCGGAGGGCCGGCACCGTGAGGCGCCCGGCGAACCGGCGGTCCCCGTGCGCGAGCCCCCGCCGCGGGCACAGGCGTCCGGCGGCGGGGCCCCGGCATCCGGAGCGTGTCCGCGGAGTGAGGAGAGCACCATGGACTTCAGGATCCTGGGCTCGGTGTCGGCCGAGCGGGAGGGCCGTGCGGTCGTCCTCGACGGGACCAAGCAGCGCACGGTACTCGCCGCCCTGCTGCTGGCCCGCGGCCAGGTCATGACGGACGAGCGGCTCACCGCACTGGTGTGGGGCTGGGACCCGCCGGCCACCGGCAAGGGCCAGCTCTACACCTACACGTCGAGGCTGCGCACCCGCGTCGGTCCGGGTATCCGCCTGGAACGCAGCGGTCCCGGCTACCGCTTGGACATCGGCGACGCCACCCTGGACTGGGAGACCTTCCGGCGGCTGTCCCGGGCGGGCGACGCCGACCTCCGGGCAGGGCGGTACGCCGACGCCCAGCGCCGGCTGGCGGCTGCCCTCGCTCTCTGGAAAGGCCCGGCCCTCACCGGGGTCACCCGGCAGCTCGCCGAGACCGAGGGCCACCGGCTGGAGGAAGCCCGCCTCCTGGCCGTGGAGCACCACGCCGAGGCCGCGCTGGCCCTGGGCCACCATGCCGAGGCGGTCTCGGGCCTGACCCGCCACGTGGCGCTGCACCCGGGACGGGAGCGGCTGCGGGGCCTGCTGATGACCGCGCTGTACGGCTGCGGTCGTCAGACCGACGCGCTCGCCGTGTACGAGGAGGGGCGCCGCGTCCTCGCCGAGGAGCTCGGTATCCGCCCCGGCCCGGCGCTGCGCACGCTGCACCAGGAGATCCTTGCGGGCACCCTGCCCACGGCGTCCGGGCGGGATGCCGAGCGCGGCGCCTCCTCCGGGCACCCGGTGCCGGCGGCCCTCCACCGCGTACCCCACGCTCCGAACGAGGCGGAGAACCCGCGGGCCGTCCTGGCTGTGCCGGCCACGGACAGCGGCTGGCCGGGCCTCACTCCCGCGCTGCTCCCCGCCGCCCCCTACGACTTCGTCGGCCGAGCCGCGGAGGTGGCGGAACTGCTCGGCGCGCTGGGCGCCCACCAGGATGTCGTGGTCACCGGCGCCCCGGGGACCGGCAAGTCGGCACTGGCCCTGCACGTCGCGGAGCACTGCCGAGGCGGCTTCCCGCAGGGCCAGCTCTACGCCGACCTGCGCGAGGAGGCCGGTGCGCGCGACCCCGGGGAAGTCCTCGGCTGGTTCCTGCGTGCCCTCGGCACCCCCTCCGACCGGCTGCCCGCGACCCTCGACGAACGCGTCCAGCTCTACCGGACGCTGCTCAACGGACGGCATGTGCTGGTCCTTCTCGACAACGCGCACGACGATGCGCAGGTCCGTCCGCTGCTCCCGGGCAACGGGGCGAGCCGCACCATCGTCACCGGTGTCCGCTCTCCGCTGGCCTCCCTCGAAGGGACCCGACTCGTGCGGCTGGGCCCCTTGGAGCCGGGTGAGGCCGTGCGGTTGCTCGCCGGAGCCGCGGGATCCACCCGGAAGGGAGAGGACGCCGACGCCATCGTGCGTATCGCCGAGTTCTGCGACCGGCTTCCGCTCGCGCTGCGCATCGCGGCGTCCCGGCTCGCCGTCCGGCCGCCGGGGGCCGCCGCCCGGTTCGCCGCCCGGCTGGAGTCCGAGGAACGCCGACTGGGCGAACTGCGGCTCGGCAGCCTTGACTTCGAGGCGGGACTGGGCCGCCTCCTGGGTGAGCTGCCCCCGCGTCTCGCCGGCGCCTTCACCGCACTGGCGGTGGCCGCTCCCGCACGGTTGACCGCCGATGACGCGGCGGCGATCCTCGCCGTCGGCACCGACGACGCCGAGGACCTCCTCGAACAGCTGGTCGACGCCGCACTGCTGGACCTGGGGAACGCCGAGGCCGGGGGCCGGCCCCGCTACCGCTTCCTGCCCCTGGTCCGGCTCTTCGCCCGGCAGCAGAGCCGCAGGATCGTCGCCGTCGGCTGATGCCCGCCGCTCCGCCGCGCCGGGGCCGGCCGCACCACCGCGGCCGGCTCCGACGCCCCGCGGGGAGTCAGCCGCAGCCGCCGGCGTGGCCTTCGTCGAAACTCTGCATCTCGGGGGCGTTGTCGAACCTGTACCCCTGGGCGACGAGTTCGTTCAGCGCGTCGGCGTACTCCGCGAGCAGGCTGGCCCAGGGAGTCGGGTTGTCGAGAAGCCGCGCCTGTGTCTCCCGCTGCCCCCGGCTCTCGACCTCTTCCAGGAACTCCAGGGGATGTTGGATGGGGGTCGCATGTCCCCGGTCCTCGCTCACGATGCCTCCTCTGTCGCACCGGATCTCGACGTCCGGTCTGCGACAGGGTCCACCATCGCCTTGTCGGAAATCTTGCTCGATTCCCCGCGCCCCCCTGCGGGGTCGGGGCGACCGTGTACAGATTCCGTACAGGCCTCCGGCAGCCCGCTGCATGAAGCTGCCACACCCCGCCGGCCGGGCCGCGTTTCCGCCTAAGGTGACCAGCGACCTAGCGAGGGAGCGATGTGATCACATCACTGGCCAACGGCGTCATCGACGGCGTTCCCCTCGCCCTGCTGATCGCCCTGACGGCCGCGATCCTGCTCGGCCCGGTCGCCTTCGGCGTCTCCGTGGCCTCCCGCCGCCTGCTGGGCATCAAGGTCGGCCCGTTGCGCACCCTCTGCGCCGGACTGGCCGGGGTGGCAGCCATCGCCGTGTACGGGCAGGTGACGCACGACAGCGCGAAGGATCTCGGCGCCCTCTCCACCATGCAGATCCCGCTGGCGCTGTTCGTCGCGATGACCACGCTGGTGCTCCTTGAGGTCTTCATCCCCTACGGCAGCTGGGCCAGACCGCTGCAGGCGGTGCGGGGCCTCGGCGACCGGTTGCGCCGGGCGCACCGCTACTCCCAGATCAGCCGGATCTTCGTACGGCACGGACTGGGCCGCATGCTGCGCGGACGGGGCGGCTGGCACCGCGCCATGCAGCCCGGGCCGTACGGCGAGCAGTGCGCGCGGTCGGCCCGGCTGGCCCTGGAGGAATGCGGCGGCGTGCTCGTCAAGCTCGGTCAGGTGCTCTCCACCCGGCGCGACCTCCTGCCGCCCCACTTCATCGACGAGCTGAGCCGGCTGCAGAGCAACGCGCCCCCGGCGCCCTGGCCCGAGGTGGAGGCGGTGCTCCACAAGGAGCTGGGCAAGCCGGTCTCGCAGGTCTTCGAGTGGATCGAACACGTGCCGCTGGCCGCCGCCTCCATCGCCCAGGTCCATCGGGCCCGGCTGCGCGGGGGACCCACGGTCGTGGTGAAGGTCCAGCGTCCCGGCATCCGGGAAGCGGTCGAACGGGACCTGGGCATCGTGCTCGCCATCAGCCGCAGCGCGCAGAGCGGGATCCGCTCCGCCCAGGCGCTGGGCCTGAGCGAACTGGGCGACGGCTTCGTGCAGTCCGTGCGGGAGGAGCTCGACTTCCGCATCGAGGCGCGGAACTCAAGCGCGGTGGCCAAGGCAACCGGCGGGTTGGAGCTCGACGCGCCCGTGCGGATCCCCCACGTGCACTACGAGTGCACCTCACCACGCGTCCTGGTGCAGGAGTGGTTGGAGGGCGTCACCCTCGACCGGGCCGCCAAGGTCGCCGACCAGACCGGCCTGGACCGCGACGCGCTGGCCCGCACCGCGTTCGACTCGATACTCCACCAGATCCTGGAGGTCGGCGTCTTCCACGCCGATCCCCACCCGGGCAACATGCTGCTGCTGGAGGACGGGCGGGTCGGGCTGATCGACTTCGGGTCGGTCGGACGCATCGACCCGTCGGTGCGGATGGCCATCCAGGAACTGCTGCTGTCGGTGGACCGGGGGGATCCGGCCGGCCTGCACGACGCGCTGATCAGCCTCCTCGGCACCCGGGCCACCACACACGAGGAGCTCATGCCGGACCCTCTGCTGCTGGAGAGGGAGTTGGGCCGCTTCATGGCCCGGCACCTGGGAGTGACCGCCCAGGCCGACACGGAGATGTTCACCGCGCTGTTCCGCATGTTCGCCCAGTTCGGCCTGGCGGTACCCCCCGAGGTCGCCGCGGTGTTCCGGGCGCTGGCCACCATCGAGGGCACGCTCACCCGGCTGGCTCCCGGCTTCAACCTCGTCGAGGAGGCGCGGGGTTACGCCCTCGGGCTGCGCACGAACAGGCTGACCTCCCGGCTGACGGGGCGCGGTGGCGCCGGTGGTGGCGGCGGCGGCGCGACGGGCGCGGGACCGGCGCCGGCCGCCACGTCCGCGCTGCACGCGGTGGCCGGGGAGGTGCTGGCGGTCCTGCCGATGCTTCGCAGACTGCCGCGGCGGGCCGAGCGGATCAGCGCCTCGCTGGAGGAGGGCAGGCTGGGGGTACGCGTCCGGGTGCTCGCGGACCAGCGGGAGCGCCGGTTCATCTCCGGTCTGATCCACCAGGTGACGGTCACCCTGCTGGCGACCTGCACCGGTCTGATGGGCGTGATGCTGATGGTGTTCGGTTCGGGCCGTGGTCCGCGGGTCTCGCAGCAGCTGGAGCTGTACCCGCTGATCGGATACCACTTTCTGGCGGTGAGTGCGATCCTCATGCTCAGGGCCCTCTACACAGCGATGCGGGGCGGCTCCTGAGGCGCGGTCAGTCGCCGGCCGAGAGGCGCCGCGCGATCCTCCGGATCAGGTTCTCGTGCTGGTCGAGCAGGTAGAAGTGGCCCCCGGGCAGCACGTCCAGGCGGAACTCCTCCGCCGTGACCTCGCTCCAGTCACTCATGTCGGCCGCGGACAGGGACGGGTCCTGGTCCCCGATATAGGCGTACACCGGGCAGCGGACCGGGTCGGCCGGGCGGGGGCCGTAGGTTCCGACGATCGTGAAGTCGGCGCGGATCGCCGGCAGGACCACCTCCCGGAGGTCCGGGTCGGCCAGCAGGGCCTCGTCGGTGCCGCCGAGTCGGAGGACCTCCTCAATCAGGGCCTCGTCGCCCTCCTTGTACACCTGGTGCGGGGTCAGCCGGTGCGGGGGCTTGCGGCTGGACACATGGAGCGCCGCGGGGGACACGCCGTGCTCGCGCCACAACCTCAGCGCCACCTCATGGGCGAGTGAGGCACCCATGCTGTGCCCGAAGAGGGTGAGCGGGACGTCGAGCAGGGGGGTGATCGCCGCGGTCACCCGGTCGGCGAGCTCCTCCATGGAGTGGACGCACGGGTCGGTCAGCCGGTCGTGCCGCCCGGGATACCTCGCGACCAGCACCTCCGTGCCGTGGTCGAACGCGGTACCCCAGGCGTGGAAGAAGCTCGCCGAACCTCCCGCGTGCGGCAGGACGAGCAGCCTGCGGCGAGGCACCGCCGCCGGTCGGTACCGGCGGAACCACCGGTCGCCGTCCACGGCTGCCGGCGGTGCGGTGCGGTGGGCTCCGACGTTCATGCTGCGATCCTCCGGGCTGTCATCCGCTGGTGAGGGGCTGTTGGGCGATGGGCTCCACCCGTGGCCGGGCCAGCGCCACATAGTCGTCCGTGGCGAGGGCCACCGACCTGTCGAGCCGGGCCGCGTTGAAGAAGATCTCGTCGTGGAGGAGCAGGTCCGGGTCCACCACCAGGTCCAGATCGGGGTGCCGGGCGAAGGGCATCACCGAGCCGCTGACACTGCCCGCCAACCGCTCGGCCACGTCACGCGCCGCGAAGGAGGCCTCCACACCCTCGTACATGGCCCGGAGCCCGTCAAGGTCCACCCTGCGGTCACCCGGCACGACCGCGAGGACGTAGCGCCGGGAGCGCCGCCCCGTGGCGACGCGGATCACCAGGCACTTGGCCGCCTGGGCGACGGCGTGCCGGCGGAGGACGCTCGCGGGTCCCGTGCGCCCCTCCGCGGCGTGGTGGATGACCCGGAAGCGTGCCTGGTTCCGCTCCAGTTGGTCCATCAGCCAGTCATGGGCGCTCATCCGGCGCGTTCCCGTCCTCGGCCGCGGACCGGGGAGCTCCCGGCGGACGCGGGTCCGGGGCCCGCGGAGCCGGCGCCGGCGGGTGTCCGGTGCGGCATGTTCCGCCGGCGGGTTCCTGCGCTGGTCATCGCTCTCCCGTCACGCCGTGCGGCCGTCTTCCGGGATGGCCGTGAAGGAGGACGCGTGGAACGGCGCGTCGCTGGCCCCGTCCCACACCTCGCCGCGGACGGCGGCCACGAACGCCCCGACCCGCTCGGCGCCCCAGTACGCCTCGCGGCCGTGCAGGAAGAACGGGACCCCGAAGGCATCGTCGTGGTAGGCGGCCACCAGGCAGTCCACCCCCCTCTTCCGCAGTCCGGGGTCGTCGACCGAATCGGCGATCGCCGGGTCGAGGCCGAGCTCGTGCGCGATGCCGCCGATGGTGGCGCGCTCCGAGAGGTCCAGGCCCTTGTTCCAGCGCGCCCGGTAGGCGAGGTCGACGAACTGCCGTCCGAGCCCCTGCTCCTCGGCCGCGAGATAGGCGAGGTGGGACACCTCCCAGTGCGGCGCCCGGTCGACCGGCCAGGTCACCTGCCAGCCGCGGGCGTGCGCCCAGCGGCGTGCGTCGCGCAGGATGTAGAAGTTCTTGGAGCGGTGCATGGGCATCACCGGGAGGGTGACCCCTGCCTCGGCGAGCAGCCGGGTGAGTTCCTCGTCCGGCTCCCAGTAGGGAATCCACTCGATCCGGTCGAGGACGTCCGGGTACTTCTCGCTGAGGTCCCGGTAGGCGAACCACGAGTAGGGGCTGCGCAGCGAGAAGTACCACCTCGGGTGCTTCTTCCTGCGGTGGACGCTGCTCACAGGGCGATCCCTCCGTCGATCTGGAACACCGATCCGGTGATGTAGCCGGCCCGCTCGGAGGCGAGGAAGGCGACCAGCTCGGCCACCTCGTCGGCGGTGCCCATCCGGCCGAGCGCGACGTTGGCGAGGGCTTCGCCCCGGACGCGCTCGGAGACGGCGGCCGCCATGTCCGTGTCGACGAAGCCGGGTGCCACCGAGTTGACGCGGATGCCGTAGCGGCCGATCTCCTTGGCGAGGGACCGGGAGAACCCGATGATCCCGGCCTTGGAGGCCGCGTAGTTCGTCTGGGTGGCGTTGCCGTGGACGCCGGCCACCGACGAGATGTTGACGATGCTGCCGCGACGGCGCTTCATCATGGCGAAGGCGACCACGCGGCAGACGTGGAAGACGCCGTCGAGGTTGGTGGAGACGACCGACGACCACTCGTCGTCGGACATCATCACCAGAGCCTTGTCGCGGGTGATACCGGCCGAGGTGACGGCGGTCTCGATGGGGCCGAGGTCCTTCTCGGTCGCGGCTGTCCAGTCGCGTACGGCGGCCGCGGCGGCCACGTCCACACGGCGGTGCAGCACCCGTGCTCCGAGTGCCTCGGCCTCCTTGGCCAGGATCTCCGCGGCGTCCTGCCGCGAGTGGTAGCAGAAGCTGACGTCGTAGCCGTCCGCCGCGAGCTTCAGCACGGTGGCCCGGCCGATGCCCCGGGAGCCTCCGCTGATCAGGGCCACGGGTCGGGTGTCGGTCATCGGGCGCTCTCTCTTCCGGCGGGTGCGGGCGATGGGGTCGTAGGGGCGGGTTCAGAGGGGCGGAGCAGCTCCGCCGGGCGGAAGGCCATCACCATGCGCCCGACGGTCATCACCGTCTCGCTCCCGCGGTGGCTGCTCCCCTCGAAGACCACCGAGTCGACGAGGGCCCGTGCGACGCGGACCCGGTGCTCGATCACGTCGCCCGGTCGTACGGGCAGGTGGAACGCGGCGTCGGCCACCGAGCCGAACAGCATGATCTGCCCGGTCGGGGCCTCGGCGGCCGCCGAGGCGAGGAGCCCGGCGGACTGCCCCCAGGACTCGATGAGCAGCGCCGGCGGGTAGTCGAGCACCGTGTCCGAGGAGATTCCCTCGTACCAGGGCTCGTTGAGGGTGACCGCCTTGACGGTGCGGATCCGCTCGCCGGGAACGAGTTCGGTCACCCGGTCCACCAGCAGCGTCGGATAGCGGTGCGGCAGCAGATCGGTGACCAGCGGCAGGGCGGGTGCGGGTACGGTCATCGGGTGTCTCCCGGGTACGCGAAGCGCAACCGTACGGTGGCGGTCCTGCCCCGTTCGGTGGCGGCGGTGGCGTCGCAGCGCAGGCCGCCGGCGGTGCGGCGCCAGGTGAGGCTGAGGCTGAGGGTGTCGCCGGGGTAGACGGCTCCGGCGAACCGCGCCGACTCGACGGCGGCGAGTCGGGCGGGGTGGGGAGCGGCACTCCCGTCGGTGGCCGCACGCCGGACGCACTCCAGCACGCAGACCCCGGGGAAGATGGGGAAGTCGGGGTAGTGGCCGGTGAACACCGGCTCGCCCGGCCCGATGGCGGCACGGGCGGTGGCCGTCAGCCCTTCCTCGGTCCGGGTCTCCACCCGTACGTCGGCGGCGACGGGACTCACGGGCCGCGCGGCGCTCATGAGGCCTCCGAGAGCTTCAGGACCGCACAGGCGAGGGAGCCGTCGCGGTCGGCGGAGGTCACCAGGACGATGCGCCCGGCGGCCGCGGGATCGCCGGCGGCGGTCGCGAGGGCCATGGCGATCTGGAACGAGCCGGAGGCGGCGGAGACGTCGCCGAGCCGGCCGACGGCCGGTACCCGGTCCACCGCACGGCTCCCGCAGACGCGGCCGAGGATCTCGCGCTCCAGGTGGCCGAGGCGACCCGGCGCGTCCGACGAGCTCGCGGCCCACACATCGTCGCCGGATGTCCCCGCGGCCTCCAGGGCGGAGCGTACGCAGGCCTCCAGGGCCGGGCCGGCCTGCTCGCCGGTGGCCACCCGGGTCCGCACCGCGAGGACTTCGGCGAGCGCGGGCCGTGCGGGGGTGACCGCGGAGGCGGGCTGGACCAGCAGCACGGCGGCGCCCTCGCCGAGTGCGACGTCCGGCGCCGCGGCTCCGCGGCTGTGCCGTTCCAGCCAGTAGCGGGCGGCCGAGTACTCCTCGGCCGCGGCGCACAGCACGGTGTCGGCGCGGCCCGAGGACAGCAGTCTGATCGCGTAGTTGAGGGAGAGCAGACCGGCCGCGCGGCCTCCGGCGAGCGTGGTGTTGGGGCCCTTGATGCCGTACCAGATGGCACACTGCCCGGCCGCGCAGTTCATCACGGCGTTGGGCATCACGGCGGGGTCGACGTCGTAGGGCCGGGCGCCCTCCAGCGAGCTGCGGGTGAAGTCCATCATGCTCGCGGCACTGCCGGTGGTGGTCGCGAGCACCAGGGCCGCCCTCTTGCCGGACTCCGTCTCCCGTACGGATCCGGGCTGATCGAGCAGGGAGCCGACGGCCGCGACGGCGAGGCCGGTGACCCGGTCCATGGAGCGGGTGCCCTTCCTGCCGAGCACCTCGCGGGTCTCGAAGCCGGGGACGAGGTGCGCCCGCGTGGCGGGCACCTTCCACTGTGCGGTGTCCACCGGCGCGTCCGTGGACCGGCCGGTGCGCAGGCCCTCGGACAGGGCCTCGGCGCCGATGCCGAGCGGGGACACGGCCGACCAGCCGGTGATCACCGCGCGGTGCGCCACGGCGGTACTCATGCCGCCGCCTTGCGGGGCGTGGTGAGGGCGGTGACCGTGGACTCGTCGAACTCGGCCATCTCCCACTGGTTGGGGGCCGCCTCGTGGAGGTAGCCATGGGTGATGGTGCCGGTGGCGGTCTTCACCAACTGCCCGTCGCGCAGCACGTAGCAGTCCATGCGGGTGCTGTAGAGCAGTGTCTTGAAGACGCTCTCGACGGTGTACACCGTGTAGAGCTCCTCCTCCATCACGGTCTCGTCGAGCAGCTCGATGCGGGACTGGGTGACCACGGGGATCCAGCCCCGGCTGTCCAGGACCTCCTTGATGGCCAGGCCCCGGTCGGCGAGGAAGAGGTCCTCCACCTCCTCCATCACCCGGAGGAAGCCGGACATCTGGACGCGCTCGTTGAAGTGGCAGTAGAAGTAGCCCATCCGCCAGCGCCAGCCGAAGGCGTTGGTCTCACCGATGAGCTCGCTCAGGACCGGGTCGGCGCTGGTGCCGCGCCCGGCCGTGAACTCGCCGTACGGCCGCGGGGTGGCGGCGATCTCCAGGCGCTCCCCGGTGCCCAGGCGCGCGGTGGTGAAGCGCTCCAGGCCGGCCGGCCACGGCTCGGCGGCCTTGACGTGGCCGTCGACGCGCAGCGCCACGAGGATCGTGGAGCCGGCGCACCTGACCCGCCGGCCATCGCGCTCGACGAACAGCTCGACCGTGAAGCGGAGCCGGTCCGAGCCGCCCTTGACGGCCGGGGTGACCACCGCCTCCACCTCGTCGTCGACGGCGAGCAGGGCGCCGAGCCGGGATCGGATGTCGATGACGTCGAACCCGAGCCCGAACCGGCGGTAGAGGGCGCCGGCCGGCAGCCCCGCCTCGCGGAAGTGGTTCAGGACCGCTGCCTCGGCGAGGTAGTTGATGTGCTTGAAGCCGATGGCGTAGCTGATGTTGTTGCCTTCGAACAGAGGGCGCAGCCTCCCTGTGGTCGGCGCCTCCAGCAGGGCCGTGACAGCAGGATGGGGCGTCGGGCCCATGGCGGACTCCTTCGTGTCGGGACGTATCGGGTCGAGCGGAACCGTGTGCGCCGGGATCAGGCGCCGGCCAGGGGCCGGGCGCGGTCCGGAGCCTGCTCCAGGAACCGGTGCACGGTGCCGGTGAACCAGGCGGGCCGTTCGAGCATCGGGAAGTGACCGCAGCCGGGTACGGTCACCGACCGGCCGGCGGGCAGCCGGGAGGCCAGGTGGCGGGCTTGCTCCGCGGGCGCGGACCGGTCGGCCGCGCCCCCGATCACCAGGGCCGGGGTGTCGACCAGGTCGACCCGGAACAGCGGGGTGCGCAGATAGGTGTCGAAGAACCGGAGCCAGCCGTAGGGGCCGATCCACTCGGTCATGCGCCGGGCCATGTCCGCGAGGCGCTCCGCTTCGATGCGGTGGCCGGGCGTTCGCAGCCTGATGGACTCGGCCATGGTGCGCGGGAAGTCGTCCAGGGTGGGGGCGATCATGTCCCAGTGGAAGCTGTCCGCGTCACTCTGGTAGAAGGGGTTGACGAGCACGACGGCCGGTACGTTCAGCGGGTCCGCGGCGGCTGCCCGGCGGCAGAGCAGTTCGAGGAGCACCACCGAACTGAACGAGTGGGCGACCACCAGGTCCGGGCCGCCGGGAACCGCGTCGAGCACGTCCTGGAGCCGGGCCGCGGAGTCGGCCTCGTGCCTCCAGTCGGCGATGCCGCCGCCGTGCCAGGGCAGTCGGGGCGCGTGGATCCGTAATCCCGGCTGCCATCGCCCGGACAGCGACCCCCAGATCGCCTCGTTGTTCGCCAGCCCGTGCAGCAGTACGACGTTCTTCATCCGGTGCGCTCCGGAGCGAACAGCACCGCTCCGGCGGTGCCGGCCAGGGCATGCACAGGGCCGCTTCCCCCCTGGGCGAACCAGCCGGCCGCGGCGGCGCACTGCACGACGCCGAGTGCGCCGGAGAGCTCACCCCAGCCGGAGAGCGCGAGGCCTCGGGCGGAGTCGGGCACGTGGTCCTCGGTGCCGAGCCAGAGGTCGGCGCCGGGCGCCCGCCGCTTCAGCTCGTCGACGGTGTCGGCCTGCCGGGCGGTGCGGACCACCGGTCCGAGCAGGGCCTTCGCCGGGGTGGTGGGGTGGCGGCTGAGGACCACGGCGGCGCCGCCGTCGGCCACCGGGCCGCCGACGAGCCGACGGGTCACCTCGTTGTCCGGTTCGACGCCCGTGACCAGGATGTGGTCGGCGCGGCCGGCCCGGAGCATCAGGGCCGCCCAGCGCATCGCGTCAAGACCGGAGGTACGGCCGTTGCACACCGTGAGGTTGGGGCCGCGCAGGCCGTAGCGGATCGCGGTCTCGGACGCGATGATGTTGCTGGAGGCGTTGGGGGTGTCCATCGGGCTGAGGGCGCCGGTGGACTCCTTGGCTATCGTCTCGACGGCCCGGCACACGGTGTCCGCGTTGCCCAGGTTGGAGCTGACCACGGTGCCCACCCGGTCCCCGGGGACGGTTCGCTCGCCCTCCCGCAGAATCCCGGCATCGGTGAGCGCCGCATGGGCGAGGGCCAGTCCGAGCCGGGTGGCCCGGTCCTTGAAGCGCAGTCCCTTCTTCCCGATCAGGGCGGCCGGGTCGACCGGGTCGGCCCCGGGGCGGGCGGGTTCGAGCAGGGCGCGGGGATCGGCCGCGCCGGGCAGGGCCACCGCGACCCCGGTGACGGCGAGCGTCATACGGCACCTCCGACGATGGCGACGGCGTTGACGCCGCCGAACCCGAAGCTGTTGACCTGCGCCAGCTCCAACGACGTGTGCAGGCTCTCGCCCGCCACCAGCCGCAGCCCCGCGCCTTCGGGCAGGGGGTCGGCCAGTCCCGCGATGGGCGGCACGATCCCCTGGTCCAGGCAGCGCAGTGCCACGATCAGGCTGAGCAGACCGGCCGAGCCGGAGGTGTGGCCGGTCAGCGACTTGATGCCGGTGAGGGCCGGGCCGTGGCCGTCGAAGACCCGGCTGGTCACGGCGGCCTCCGTACGGTCGTTGAGCAGGGTGCCGGTGGCGTGCAGCACCACCAGGTCGATCTCGGCGGGCGTGACGCCGGCCCGCTCGTGGGCCTGGCGGATGGCGCTCTCGACCCCGGCCGGGTCGGGAGCGGTCTGGTGGTGGGCGTCGCAGTTGACGGCCACCGAGCGCAGCCAGCCGCGGACCGGGCGGTCCGCGGGTGCGGAGCGGCTCAGGACGACGGCCGCCGCGCCTTCCCCGAGGATCGTGCCTTGGCGGTCCTTGTCGAAGGGACGTACCGAGGACGGCGGATCGAACTGGACCCGGTCGGCCTGGCCGAACATGCTCTCCGTCACCACGTCGCAGCCGGCCACGACGACCGTCTCCGCCTCGCCGAGTTCCAGCATGTCCCAGACGAGCGCGAGGGCGTAGAGGGAGGCCGAGCAGGCTCCCGCGTAGGTGTGGGTGTCCACGGCGCCGAACCGGCGCCTGAGCGCCTCCTCGAAGTGCAGGCCGTCGGCGTCGAACGGGATGCCGTCACGCCACCACAACTCCAGGGAGCGGAGCTCGCGCAGACCGGTGCCGACGAGGACCGGGATTCCGGCCAGGTCCTCGGACAGCCCCGAGTCCAGCACGGCCTGCCTCACCGCCTCGACGAGGAGGCGGCCGGCCCGGCCCGGCTCGTCGACGCCGTCCGCCCGGTCGTCGATCTCGAAGAGCTGCCCGGCGTTGAAGCGGGAGCGGTCGAAGGCGCGCAGCGGTGCCAGTCCGCTGCGGCCGCCGCGGAGACTGTCGAAGATCTCCACCGGGTCGGCTCCGATACTGGCGACGGCGCCGGTTCCCAGGATCGGGTACGTCATCGCAGTTCCTCGTCCGCCCCGTACTTGCCCAGCACCACGATGGCGTTGTTGCCGCCGAAGGCCAGTCCGTTGTTCTGGACGACCCGCAGATCGGCGTCGACGGCCTGGTTGGGCACGCAGTCGATCTCGCACTCCGGGTCGGTCCGGTGGTGGTTGATGGTCGGTGGGATGAAGCCGTGGGTGATGGCGAGTCCGCAGGCGATCGCCCCGAGTGCGCTCGCGGCGCCCATGGTGTGGCCGAGCATCGACTTCAGGGAGATCGTGCGGGGGGTGGCGGCGCCGAACACCTTGCGGATCGCTCCGGCTTCGGTGATGTCGTTGGCCTTGGTGCCGGTGCCGTGGGCCGAGATCAGATCGACCTCCTCGGGCTTCACTCCGGCGTTCTCCAGGGCGATCGCGATGCATTCGGCGACGCTGTCCCCGTTGGGCGCGACCTGGTGGTACGCGTCGCAGTTGAGGCCGTAGCCGAGCACTTCGGCGTAGATCGTGGCACCGCGGGCCAGCGCGGAGTCCAGGCTCTCCAGGAGCAGTACCCCGGCTCCCTCGCCGGTGAGAATGCCCTTGCGGTCGGCATCGAAAGGCTGGCAGTGCTCGGGGGCGATGGTGCCGAGGCGGTAGAAACCGGTGAAGGTCTTGCGGCACATCGCGTCGGCGCCGCCGCACAGGGCGAACTCCACCTCTCCCGAACTCACCGCGTCGAAGCCGTAGCCGATGGCGTAGTTGCCGGCGGAGCAGGCGGTCGCGATGGTGGGGGCCTCGATGTCGGTGAGCTCCAGCTCCTGCGCGATGGCAGTGGAGAGCCGGGCCGCCGAGACCCGCCTGACGACCTCGGGGTCCATGTTCCGAGGGCCGTCGGCGAGTTCGGCGGCCACCAACTGGTCCAACTCGTAGGACTCGCCGTCCGTGGTGCCGACGGAGATCAGTCCCCGTCGGCCGGCGAGTTCCACGGGGTCCAGTCCGGCGTCCCGCACCGCCATCCGCGCCGCCGCCACGGCGAAGCGGCTGGCGCGTCCCAGCTCCCGCACGGGGATGCGGGAGATCCACTCCTCGGGTTCGAACCCCGTGACCTCGCAGCCGTTGACATGGGCGAAGCCTTCGACGTCGAAGACCGATATGGGGCTGACACCGCTACGGCCGGCCCGCAGACTGCCGGTGAATTCCTCGGCCCCGATGCCAATACTGGAGATCACTCCGAAGCCGGTGAGGACCACTCGGCGTTTCCCGGTTCCGGCGCCGGGGCTCACTGAGGACATACTGTTTCCCCTTCAGGTCTTGCATCGGCAGAGCTGCTGGGCAGGGGTCAGCGGACGGGGGCCTCGGCAACCACCTTGTAGACCGCCTCCAGATTGATCATCTGGGCCAACTCGGACTGGTCGATGGTGATGCCGAATTCCTTCTCCAGGGCGGCCAGGATTTCGATGGCCCGCAGAGAGTCGGCACCGTGCTCCTCGATGAAGAGGCTGGTGTCCGTCACCTCGCCCTCTTCGATTTCGAGAATGTCACAGACTATTTCCTTGATGGCCGAGCGGTGATCACTGGCAGCGTTGGACATGATTCGCCTTCTCCTCGACGGTCGGTCGATGCGGTTTCGCGGGGAATTTCCGGCCCGTTCAGGACGACTGGGCGGCCATCGCCTTGACGAGGCTGCGCGGGCGCATGTCGGTCCACCGCTCGTTCACCTGGTCGAGGCACTCCTGGCGCGGAGCCGCGCCGTACACGGATTCCCAGCCCGCCGGAATCTCCGCGAAAACGGGCCAGATCGAATACTGGCCCTCGTCGTTCACGAGCACATAGTACTCGGCACTGTCATCCTCGAATGGATTGGCCATGGAGCTTTCTCCTTCCCGGAACTCTCACCGAATTCGGCTCAACCTTAAGCATCCGAGAATGGGGACGACAAGACTTTCCGGTGACCGCTTCACCCCTGCGTTCGAGAGTTCGCAATGAGGAGAATTCAATGAGGTGTTGCGCGGCGCCTCCGCCGCCCCGGTCGGCGGCCGCATCGGCCGGCATCCACCGAGAAGCCCCGGCGGCCGGCGGGTACAAGGCCGGCGGGCCGGTGCGGTGATCACTCTTCAGGTATCCGCGGTCACCCAGGGCCACGCCGCGGGCATCGAAGATTTCTCGTCACCGCGACCGGGCCGGCCGTCAGGCGGTGGTGCGCGCCGCGTACGTGCGGCGGCGGTAGTAGGAGTAGGTGACCGCGCCCAGCAGCGGCCCCCAGGCGAGCAGCGGTCCGTAGGAGACGGCCAGCACCCATCCGGTGCTCATCACGCCCGACGGGTCCTTGTCGCCGGTGCCGATCACCGGTTCGGGGTGGAAGTGGAAGATGAAGGTGTTCAGCACGAAGTAGACGCAGACGGCGGTGACGGCGAACGCTCCCAGCGCGGCGGGGACGACCGCCGCGGCCACCGGCACCCGCCGGCCGCCCACGAACGGAAGCCCGCGCGGCAGGATCTCGCCCCAGGGCCGGACCAGGCCGAGGGTGAGCAGCGCGAGCAGTTCGGAGACGACCGTCAGGGCGAGCATGTACGCCTCTTCGGCGATGCTCGTCCCGCCCTCCAGCCAACCGAAGGCCACGCCGATGATGACGGCCACCCGCCACAGCCCCGAGGGCAGGACGCACCAGGGAACGGCTCTGGCCGCCAACTCGGCCCAGCGCGGGACGGGTTGCGGCAGAGCAGCGGGGGGACGGGCGTCGGTGGCAGTCATGGCTGTTCCTTCTGCGACAGCAGGGGGGAGGTCCTCTGCACACTATTCGCGGCGGTGCCTCCCCCGCACTCCTGCGCAGGTATGGATCACCTCCTCCGCCCGGCGTAGACGAGGCGCCCGGATGGGCAGCCGCGGGGTGGCGGCCCGGCGACGGAGGTGGCATGAAGTTGCAGCTGACTGCCACTACAGCTGGAGCAGGTGGGGGGTGACCCGGCTCCGGGCCTGGATGGTGCTGGGGACCGAAGCCACCGGGGTCACACCGGGGCGCAGACGCCCTTCATACTGTCGATCAGGACGAGTACGGCCCGGGCGGAGGGCAGTATCATGCGGCCCTCCCTGGTGAGCTTCGCGCCGGTGGAGTCTCGGGTGAAGAGTTTGGTGCCCAGCATCTGCTCCAGGCACTTGATCTGGTAGCTGATGGCCGGTTGCGAATAGCCGAGCACCTTCGCGGCCTGATCCATGCGTCCGGTTTCGGCCACGGATACAAAGGCCCGGAACTCACGCTCGTGCATCACTCCCCCTGTCTCTTGGTGAACACAAGCGAGTTCAAGACAGCTCCTGCTCCGTACCGCCGGAATCGCCTTGAATTCCCACACATACCAGCCCACTTGCGGTATGAGGACAATGGGAGGTGCAGGAAGCTGCCTTGGGACGTTTCGCCCCCGGTTCCGCCGAGGGCGCCTCGGGGCAGGTCACCGCGGTGGGAGCGGCCTCCGCGGTGCGTACGGCCGTCGGCCACGTGGTGCGTCAGCTCCCCGGGGTCGCGACTTCCTGGCGGGTCGGCGAGGTGTCGTAGTGGGCGGCGATGCGGAGCAGTTCGCGGACGTCGTCGTCCGGGGTGCGCACGAGCTCGCGGGTGCCGGCGTCGGCGTACTCGGCCGGGGTCCGCGGGGGTTCGTCGCGGCGGTAGGCGCCAAGCGCCGCGCGGAGCTGGTCGGCGGTGACGGCGGAGGCGAGTTCGGCGCCGGTGAGGCCGGCGGCCCGATGGTGCCGCTCGGCCGAGCTCCGTACCGACTCGTCCAGGTGGTGCCGCAGGGCCCATTGGCCGTCGCGGATCTCCACCGTGCGGCGGTACAGGTGCCAGGCGGGGTCCCAGACGTACAGCCGGGCGACGGTGCGGGCCGGTTGCAGCGCGACGCCGGGTACGGTGCGGTGGACCGCCTCCCACAGTGACGCCAGTCTCCGGTAGTCGCGTTGCGCACGCGTCCAGGCCCGTACCCGGGGGACGACGTGCACCGCCAGGGTCGGGATGAAGAAGCCGATCAGGACGAGCGTGTTGCCGCCGTCGGCGCAGATCCACGCCAGGCCCTCCACGGCGGGCGGCAGGGGGTGCTGGTCGAACAGCCGGGTGGCGATCCCGGCGAGCCGGATGGCGCTGTAGCCGAGGGTCAGCACCGCGCCGGCCCCGACGAGACGCAGACCGCGGGCGACCCATGCCTGGTCCGTACGGCGCGCGGCGGTCCAGCAGCCCACGGCGAGAGCGGTCTGGCCGACGGTGTAGGTGACGATGTACAAGGACAGATAGGCCTGGTACGCCCCGAAGTGGATGTACTGGGCGGTGATGGTCTGCGGAGTGGTCCGGCCGGACGAGGGGAGCTGGAGGAACAGCACCACCAGACCCAGGACGGCGACCGCCCCGGCGCCCAGGCACAGCCGGGCCCGCTGTGCGGCCTTCCCCGGCGGGAGCACCCAGTAGGCGAGGGCGACCGGCTGGAGGGACACCTGGACCGTCACGGTGGTGAACGCTGCGAGGATCCCGATGGCGGGGAGCCCGGTGGAGTCGCCCAGGAGCACCCAGACCGGCTCCAGGGACACCAGGAAGGACAGGGCGCAGAAGCCGTAGACACCGGCGAGCGCGGCCAGCGACCGGTCCTTGCGCAGGTGCCGCGGCGGCCAGAGCAGCAGCAGGAATCCGGCCGAGGCGAGGATCGCGGATACGGGATGGAGGAGTTGCTGCACGAGCCTGCTACCTCCTGGTGCGCAGCAGCGTCTCCGCCACCCGGTCGTGCGCTCCGACCTGCCGGCCGGGACCGTGCACATGGCGCTGGAGGTGGGAGCCGATCAGCTCGGCCTCCCGCTCGTCCTGGTACGTGTAGTCGCTGCGCCCCAGCATGGTCCGCACCGTCTCCGGAGCGAGCGTGGTGATGAGCTGGTCGGTCATCACCACGGCCGGCGCAGGAGTGAGAGCCCCGTGGTGGTCGCACAGGATGTGGGCCAACTCGTGCGCGATGATGTGGTCCTGGTGGGCGCGGCTGGTCTTCTCGTCCACGAAGATGTAGTCGACGCCCGCCCCGGTCCGTATCCACACGCCGCACACGCCCTGCGTACCGCCGAGGGGGTTGGGCACGACGCGGATCGGGTGGCCCGACCGCTTCTCCACGTGGGGCAGCAGGTCCCGGATGCTGTCCGCCGGCGGTAGGCCGAGGTCGCGGACGAAGCGGCGGCTGTCACGCCGCGTGCTGATTCTTTTACTCACGGGTTCTCGTCCGCACTTCGCTGGTCGGGTCGGGGAGCAGACGTCCCGTTCGCGGTGGTACTCGATGACGTCGGGGGATCCGGTGCCTGCGACACAGCGTGTTCCCGGTCGCACACCCCTCGACACTGTCGCTCAGTTGCCGGACGGAGTCCAGTCAGGGCCGGAACCGATCGCGGTCCGGGCGTCACGGGCCCAGGTGTCTCACCGGCGGTCAGCCCAGGTAGCCGTCCGGGCGGATACGGAAAGCGGCGCCGGGCTCGGCGGCGTAGGCGGCGAAGGCGTGGCCGTCGGGGTCGGTGACATGGCGGCCGCGGGCGGGCGGGGTGGTGCCGGGGCGCAGGACGGCGTAGGCGTGCGGCTCGTCGGGGGCGGGGGTGCCGAAGTACAGGCGGGTGGCATGCGGGCCGCGGAAGAGGTCGAAGAGGCGTACGGGCCGGCCGGCGGCGTCCAGCAGCGGGGCGTCCGGGGCGCGGTCGCCGGTGGCCAGGGGGCCTTCGGCGTCCGGGGCGCGGTAGCTGATGTCCAGGCCGTAGCCGTCCGGGCCGCGCCGGTGGGCGTCCTCGCGGCCCTCGGTGTACCGGTCGAGCAGGGCGGTGCTGGCGCCGAGGACGCGGGCGGCGACCGTGCGCCGCTCGGTCTCGTAGCTGTCGAGCGCGGTCTCCCCCGCCAGCTTCCAGCCCAGGTTGTAGGCGTCCTGCACACCGGTGTTGAGGCCCTGGCCGCCGGTGGGCGGGTGGACATGGGCGGCGTCCCCGGCGAGGAAGACCCGGCCGACCCGGTAGCGCTCGGCCAGCCGTACGTTGGGCCGCCAGACGGTCGCCCAGCCGTGGCCGGTCAGCCGCACTCCGGCCCGGCACCGGTCCAGCAGGGCCTGCATGGTGGCCAGGGAGGCGTCGTCGCCCTCGCCGAGGGGGCTGATGAACTGGAACGCCCCGGTGCCGGGCAGCGGGGTGAGGGCGACCCCGTGCACCGGGTCCTCCGCCCGGGCGAACCAGTGGCCGAGGGCGAGGTCGAGACCGGGTGCGGTGACATCGCCGACCAGGACCCGGAAGGACTCGTCGGTGGTCCCCGGGAACGCCACCCCGATCGCCTTGCGGACCAGGCTGGCGCCGCCGTCCGCCCCGACCAGGTAGTCGACGCGGGGCCGTTCGCCGGTGGACAGGTGGGCGGTGACTCCGTCGGGGTCCTGCTCCAGGGCGGTCAGCGCGGTGCCGAGCTCGACCTTCACCCCGTACCCGGCGAGCCGGGCCCGCAGGATCGCCTCGGTCTGCGACTGGCCCAGCACCCAGGGGTCGGGGTAGGGCACGGCCGGGGTGGGCGCGGCCGGTTCGACCATCCGCCGCTCCCCCGCGTACGCGCCGTCGAGATGGACCCGGAAGGGCGCGGTCGGCGCGCCCGCCTGGTGTACGGCGTCCAGGACGCCGAGGTCGTCGAAGACCTCCAGGGTGCGCGGCTGGAGGCCGTCGCCGCGCGAGCCGGCGAAGAAGGATCCGGCCTTGTCGATCACCCGCACCTCCACTCCGCGCCGGGCGAGGTCGATGCCGAGGGTGAGTCCGGTGGGTCCGGCGCCGATGACGAGGACGCGCATGGGGTTCTCCGTTCGGTGGGCGGGCGTGAGCATTTGCTGAATTGGAATTCAGTGAATGTGGATTCAGCATGCGCGCTGCTAGCGTGCCTCGTCAAGCGGCGAGGAGGAACGGACGTGCGGGCGAGTCGGGAGAAGCAGGCGGCCGACACCAGGGCGGCACTGCTGGCGGCGGCCGAGCGGGTGTTCGCCGCGAAGGGGTACCTCAACACCAAGATCACCGACATCACGGCCGAGGCCGGACGCTCGGCGGGCTCCTTCTACAACCACTTCACAGGCAAGGAGCAGTTGCTGGAGGCGCTGCTCGGGGAGGTGGCCGCGGCGAGCGACGCCTGGGCGGCGGACGAGGCGCACCGCGCGGACTTCTCCGACCCCGAGGCGGTCCGCCACCATGTCTCCGCCTACTGGCGGGTCCACCGCGCGCACGCCCCGACCATGGCGGCGCTGCGCCAGGCAGCGCTGGTGAGCGAGGAGTTCGCGGCCGTGCTCGACCGCTTCCGGCGGGACCAGAGCGGGGACCTGGCCGGGCATCTGGCGCCGGTGGAGCGGCTGCCGGCCTCGCCCGGGACCAGTCTGGCGCTGATGACGACCGTGCTGGAGGGGCTGGCCGGGCTCTGGCCCGAGCTCTCCGAGGAGGAGGCCGTGGAGGCCGGCACCCGCTTCCTCTACCGGGCGCTGAACGGCCGGGACTACTGACCCGGGCCCGACGTCAGGGGGTGGTGGTGGAGACCACGTAGACCCGGGGGGCGGCCGGGTCGGTGAGGTCGACGGTGATGTCCCGGTCGGGGCGGGGGGTGGGCAGGTGGTGGGTGGTGGCGGCCCAGTCGCGGCGGCCGGGGAAGGTCCAGCCGACGGTCGCGGCGTCCCGGTGGCCGACGCTCACCTTGCCGGTGTCCAGGGCGGAGCGGCTGGTGCCGACCCGTTCCAGGAAGGTGTCCAGGCCGGAGCCGCTGGTGGTGAACTCCACGTACAGCCGGCTGGTCTTCCAGTTGCTGGTCTCGAAGTAGGCGACCTCGGTGGCGCCGCCCGGGATGGGCACCTCGAAGACCCGGCGCTTCATCTTGGAGGGCCACTGGTCCTGGAGGCCGGCCACCGAGGACTCGGCGGCCTTGTCGCGGCCGCTGTCCCGGCTCTGCTGCGCGGAGATCACGAGGTAGCCGGCCGGGATGCCGATGAGCAGCACGATGACCAGCGCGGTGATCACCCGGCGGCGGATCATCCGGCGGCGCTCGTCGGCGGTGGCGGGCTGGTGCAGGACGGACATGGCTACGGTTCCCGAGGGGTGGGTTCGGTTTCCGTACCGTCGGCCGCCGCGCCGCTGAAGGGCAGGGTGCCGGTACGGATGGCCTGGGCGTACCGCTCGTAGCGCTCATGGCGCTCGACGCGGCGGCGGTTGGCGCGGCGGAAGCGGCGGGCGACCAGCCGGGCGAGGTCGGCGGCGCCGACCATACCGGCCTCGGGGCCGAGCTGGGCCTTGGCGATCCGGGCCTCGGGGCGGTAGCCGCGGCCGGTGAGGTGGCGCTTGAAGGCGTCCCGGGCGGGGCTGATGAGGAGGTCGTCGGCGGCCGAGACGCCGCCGCCGATGACGAAGCAGGAGGGGTCCAGGGCGGCGGCCAGGTTGGCGATGCCGACGCCGAGCCACTGGCCGATGTCCTGGAGCAGCTCCACGCACATGGCGTCGCCCTCGCGGGCCAGCTCGGTGATCAGCGGGCCGGTGATGTCGGGGACGCTGCCCTTGACCCGTTCGATGATGCTGTACGCGACCGGGGAGTCGGCGGCGGCCAGCTCGCGGGCCTCGCGGACCAGGGCGTTGCCGGAGCTGTACTGCTCCCAGCAGCCGCGGTTGCCGCACGGGCAGCGGTGCCCGCCGGGGACCACCTGCATATGGCCGAACTCGCCGGCCACCCCGTACTTGCCCCGTTTGACCTGGCCGTCCTCCAGGATGGCGCCGCCGATGCCGGTGCCCAGGGTGATCATCACCAGATGGTCCTCGCCGCGGCCGGCGCCGAAGCGCCACTCGGCCCAGGCGGCGGTGTTGGCGTCGTTGTCCACCATGACGGGGACGGCGAGCCGGGCCTCCAGGGCGTCGCGGAGGGGTTCGTTGCGCCAAGCCAGATGGGGGGCGAACAGCACCCGGCTGCGGTCGGCGTCCACCCAGCCGGCCGCGCCGATGCCGACGGCGTGCACATCGTGCCGGTCGGAGAGGTCGAGGACCAGCTCGGTGATGGTGTCCTCGACCACCTTGGCGCTCTTGGACTTGTCAGGCGTCTCGGTCTTGATCCGCTCCAGGATCTGGCCGTCGGCGTCCACGACGCCCGCCATCACCTTGGTGCCGCCGATGTCGATGCCCACGGTGGGGACGCGGGGGGCGCTCAGATGCGAGCGGCGCTCCCGGGTCCCGACGGTCCGCAGCACGGTGGCGCGGGCGGAGCCCCGGTGGGCGACGTCTCGGTACGTGCTCAACGGTCCTCGCGTGGGTGGTGTCGGTGGGGCCGGCGGGACGGGGCGCACCGGCGGCGGACGGCGCCCGCCGGGACCGATTCTGCCAGGTGCGGGTGGCCGGGCGGCCGGGGCGCGGGGTTGCGGCGGCCCGGCGGCGCGGATCACTTTCCGGGGTCGCGCTCCAGTTCGTGGCGGAGGTCGTCCAGTTCGCTGCCGCCCGCCATCTGCCTGGTCAGCTCGTCGAGGGTGACCGCCTCGCGGGTGTGGGCGGCGGCCATGGCACCGCGCTTGAGGAGCACGAAGCGGTCGCCGACGAGGTAGGCGTGGTGCGGGTTGTGGGTGATGAGGACCACGCCGAGCCCGGCGTCGCGGGCGGCGGCCACGTACTTCAGGACGACGCCGGACTGCTTGACGCCGAGCGCGGCCGTGGGCTCGTCCAGCACCAGCACCTTGGCGCCGAAGTGGACGGCCCGGGCGATGGCCACGCACTGGCGCTCGCCGCCGGAGAGGGTACCGATGGGCTGGTCCACGTCGCGCAGGTCGATGCCCATCCGGAGGAGCGCGGAGCGGGTGGTCTCGCGCATGGCGGCGGTGTCCAGCCGACGCAGCGGCCCGCGGCCGGTGGTGGGCTCGGAGCCGAGGAAGAAGTTCCGCCACACCGGCATCAGCGGCACCACGGCGAGATCCTGGTAGACGGTGGCGATGCCCCGGTCCAGGGCCTCGCGCGGGGAGCCGAGGCGGGTCTCCTCGCCGTCGATGCGCAGGGTGCCGGCGTCATGGGGGTGCAACCCGGCGATGATCTTGATCAGGGTGGACTTGCCGGCGCCGTTGTCGCCCAGCACGCAGGTGATCTGCCCGGCGCGGACCTGGAGGTCGATGCCGTCCAGGGCGCGCACGGCGCCGTACTGCTTGCCGACGCCTTCCAGTTCGATCAGAGGGGTGGTCTCGGGGCTCATCGGGCGGCCTCCGCGCGCTTGCGGACCCAGGCGTTCAGCAGGGTCGCCAGGAGCAGCATCGCGCCGAGGAAGAACTTGAACCAGTCCGGGTTCCACTCCGCGTACACGATGCCCTTGCTGGTCATACCGAAGATCAGCGCGCCGACGGCCGCGCCCACGGCGGAGCCGTAGCCGCCGGTGATCAGGCAGCCGCCGATGACCGCGGCGATGATGTAGATCAGCTCGTTGCCGACGCCCTCGCCGGACTGGACCACGTCGAACGAGAACAGCAGATGCTGCCCGGAGACCCAGGCGCCGAAGGCCACCCCCGCGTAGAGGGCGGTCTTGGTGGCGCGCACCGGCACACCGACGGCGCGGGCCGCCTCCGCGTTGCCGCCGACCGCGTAGACATGGTTGCCGAAGCGGGTGCGCAGCAGGATCCAGGTGGCCAGCGCCACCAGGGCGAGCCACCACAGGACGGTGACCTTGATGCCGACGCCGCCGATGGTGAAGGTGGAGGCGAAGAGCGCCCGGGCGGAGGAGAAGCCCTCCATGTCGGCGATGGTCTTGGTGGAGACGGTGCCACCGACCAGCTTGGTGACGCCCAGGTTGAGCCCGGTCAGCATCAGGAAGGTGCCCAGCGTGATGATGAAGCTGGGGAGTCGGGTCCGGGTGAGCATCACCCCGTTGAAGACGCCGATGGCCAGGGTGACCAGCAGCGAGACGGCGGCGCCGACCCAGACGTTGGCGGTGAACTGGAAGCTGACCATGGAGGAGACCAGCGCCGAGGTGGTGACCAGCACCCCGGCCGACAGGTCGAACTCGCCGCCGATCATCAGCAGCGCCACCGGCACCGCCATGATCCCGATGGTGGAGGCCGCGTAGAGCACCGTGCCCAAACTGGCGGGGCGCAGGAAGCCGTCGGCGGCGACCGCGAAGAAGAGGAAGACGGCCAGCGCGCCGACCACCGAGCCCAGCTCGGGGCGGCCCAGCAGCCGGCGGGCCAGCGGGGGCCGGGTGGTGGTGCGGGCCGCCGGGGCGGCCTCCTCGGCGGCGGCGGTCATCGGGTGCCCCGCCTGGTGTACTCCTCCAGCCGCGCGGCGTCCTCCTTGGTGACCACCTGCGGTCCGGTGAAGACCGGGCGGCCGCCGCCGAGGACGTCGGCGTTGTAGCGGTAGAGCCAGAGCAGGTCCACGGCCTGGTACCCCTGGAGATAGGGCTGCTGGTCCACGGCGAAGCCGAGGTCGCCGCTCTTCAGCCCGGCGGCCACCTTGGCGTTGAGGTCGAAGGTGTCGATCTCCGCCTTGGCGCCGGCGGTGCGCTTGGCCTGCACGGCGGCGTCGGCGAACGGGGCGCCCAGGGTGACCACCGCGTCGATGGCGCGGTCGGTCTGGAGCTTGGCCTCGATGGACGCCTGCACATCCGGCATGGTGGTGCCGTCCACGTAGAGGTTCTCCACCTGGCCGGGGAAGGTCTTGCGGACCCCGTCGCAGCGCTGCTCATGGCCGACGTTGCCCTGCTCGTGCAGGATGCACAGCGCCTTCTTTCGGCCCCGCTCGCCCAGCTCGGTGCCGACGGCCTGACCGGCCACGCCCTCGTCCTGGCCGATATGGGTGAGCGCCCCGTAGGCCTTGGACTGGTCGGCGCCCGAGTTGACGGTGATCACCGGGATGCCGGCCTTGACGGCCCGCTGCACGGCGGCCTTCATCGCATCCGGCTTGGCCAGGGTGACGATCAGCCCGTCGACCTTCTTGTCCACATAGGAGTCGATCAGCTGGGCCTGCTGCTGGCCCTCGTCGCTCTTGGCGTAGAGGAAGTCGATGTTGTCCTTGACGGCGGCCTGCTTGGCGCCGCTCTGGACGATGTCCCAGAAGGTGTCGCCGTCCCCGGAGTGGGTGACCATGGCGAAGGTCCACCGGGGGGTGTCCACGGCCGAGCGGCCCTGGGCGGCGGCCGCCTTGCGGGCGTCCTCGGCCCGCTTGCCGCCGGTGGAGCTGCATCCGCTGAGGACCACCGCCAGCACCACCGCCAGCACCGCGCCCACCGCGCGTACCGGGGTGCGCGGCGGGATACCCCGCATCGGCCCGTGTCCTGTTCTGCCTGCCCTTGCCACGCCGCCGTGCCCTTCTCGCCGTACCGCTCGCCGCCGGGACACCGACCGCTCCGTCCCGACCGGCCAAGTATGGGTCATCGTGCTCCGGCGCCCAGTCATCGGCCCCGTCATCGGCTGCCACCACCCCCGTCCGTCCCCGTCTCCGCCGTCCTCGGGCGTTTGGCCGCCTTCGAGCGTTTGTACGGGCGGCGGGGGCAGCGGTCAAGAACACGCACGGTCGGGCCCGGTGATCGCTTGACAGCGGCCGGGGGCCGATCCACCGTCGTGCCCATGCGCATCGGAGTCATCGGCACGGGGCGGATCGGCGCCTTCCACGCGGGCCTGCTCGCCCGCCATCCGGAGGTCGGGAGCCTGGTCGTCGCCGACGCCGACCGGACGCGGGCGGCGCGAGTCGCCGAGGCCACCGGGGCCGCGCTGGCCGGCGGCGCGGACGAGGTGTTCACCTGGGGCGTGGACGCGGTGGTGATCACCTCGGCCACCGCGTCCCACGCCGAACTGATCGCCCGGGCCGCGCGGGCCGGGCTGCCGGCCTTCTGCGAGAAGCCGATCGCCGTGGAGCTGCCTGGCACCCTGGCCGCGCTGCGGGCGGTCGAGACGGCCGGCTCGGTGCTCCAGCTCGGTTTCATGCGCCGCTTCGACGCCGGGTACCGGGCCGCCCGCCGGGCGGTACGGAGCGGTCGGCTGGGCCGGCTGCACACCGTACGGGCGATCACCTCCGACCCGGCGCCGCCGCCGTCCGCGTACCTTCCGCTCTCCGGCGGGCTCTACCGGGACTGCCTGGTGCATGACTTCGACATCCTGCGCTGGGTGACCGGGCGGGAGGTGGTGGAGGTGTACGCGACCGGGTCGGACGCCGGGCCGCCGATGTTCCGGGAGGCCGGGGACGTGGACACCGCGGCGGCGCTGCTCACCCTGGACGACGGGACGCTGGCCACCGCCACCGCCACCCGGTGCAACGGGGCGGGCTACGACGTACGGATGGAGCTGGCCGGGGAGCGCGACCAGGTGGCCGTCGGCCTGGACGAGCGCACCCCGCTCGCCTCCACCGAACCGCTCGGCCCGCCGCCGGCCACCCGGCCCTGGACCGGGTTCCTGGAGCGGTTCGCCCCGGCGTACGAGGCCGAGCTGGACGCCTTCGTCCATCTGGCCCGCGGGGAGCGGGACAACCCCTGCGACGGCCGGGAGGCGCTGGCCGCGCTCCGGGTCGCCGAGGCCTGCGAGCGGTCCCGGCGGGAGCGGCGCCCGGTGCCGCTGGCGGAGATCGACGGGGCGCCCTGACGGCCGGCCGGTCTTCGAAAAGGCCGGCAGGCCGTGCTTCACCAGGTCACGGGCAGTCGGCGGACCCCGCGGATGAGCAGGCCGGGCAGCCAGTCCGCCGGGGCGGCGGCCGGGTCGAGGGCGAGGCCGGGGAAGCGGTCCAGCAGGCCCCGTACCGCGATCCGGCCCTCCAGCCGGGCCAGCGGGGCGCCCAGGCAGTAGTGCAGCCCGTGGCCGAAGGCGAGGTGTCCGGAGGTGTCCCGGCGGATGTCGAAGCGGTCCGGACCGGGGAAGCGGGCCGGGTCCCGGTCTCCCGCCGCGATCCCGACCAGCACCGAGGCACCGGCCGGGATGACCGCGTCCCCGCAGGGCACCGGCTCCCGGGCGAAGCGGACCGTGCCGGTCTCCACCGGCCCGTCGAAGCGGAGCATCTCCTCCACCGCCCCGTCCAGCAGCCCCGGGTCGGCCCGGAGCGCGGCCAGCTGCTCCGGGTGCGAGAGCAGCGCCCGCATCCCGTTGCCGATCAGGTTGACGGTGGTCTCGTGCCCGGCGATCAGCAGCAGGTACGCCATGGCGCGCAGCTCGGTCGCGGAGAGCGCGTCACCGTCCTCGGCGCGGGTGCGCAGCAGCCCGGAGAGCAGGTCGTCGGCGGGCCCGGAGCACCGCTTGTCCTCGATGAGCTCGTCCAGGTAGCCGGAGAGCGCGTGGACGGCGCCGGACTCGGCCTCGTCGTCGCTGGGCGCGACGATCTCGGCGGTCCAGGCGCGGAAGGCGTCCCGGTCGGCGGCGGGCACCCCGAGCAGTTCGCAGATGACGGTGATGGGCAGCGGGAAGGCCAGCCCGTCCACCAGATCGGCCCGCCGCTCGCCGCCGCCTGCCATGGCGTCCAGCAGGCCGTCGGTGATCGACTGGACGCGGGGGCGCAGCGCCTCCACCCGGCGCCCGGTGAACTCCCGGGTGACCAGTCGGCGCAGCCGGGTGTGGTCGGGCGGGTCCAGGACCAGCAGATTGGAACCGACCACCTGCTCGTCCAGCATCGTGCCGCCGACGGTGGCGGGCGACTTCGACAGCCGGGGGTCGGCCAGCGCGGCCCGCGCCTCGGTGTGGCCGACCACCAGCCACACCTCGTGGCCCTGCGGGGTGCGCACCCGGTGCACCGGACCGGCGCCGCGCAGCCTGGCGTACACCGGGTACGGGTCGGCGGTGAAGTCCTCGGCGAGCGCGGCGAGTTCGATGATCTCCATCGGCCCACTGTAGGCACCGGCCGGGCCCCGGTACGGCACCCGGCCCACCCGCCGGTCCGCTAGGGCGCGGCGTCGCCGTCCAGCAGTCCGGCGTCGTGCACGAGCAGGGCGATCTGGACGCGGTTGTTGAGGCCGAGCTTGGCCAGCACCCGGGAGACATGGGTCTTGACGGTGGGGACGCTCATATAGAGCACGGCGGCGATCTCGGCGTTGGAGCGGCCCTCGCCGACCGCGAGCGCCACCTCCCGTTCGCGTTCGGCGAGGACGGCGAGGCGCGCGGTGGCCGCGGCCCGGCGGTCGGCGGGGCCGGGCGGGGCGTCCGCCACCCGGTCCATCAGCCGGCGGGTGACCGCCGGGGAGAGCACCGGGTCGCCGGCCGCGACCCGCCGCACCGCGTCCACGATCTCGGCCGGCGGGGTGTCCTTGAGGACGAACCCGGCGGCCCCGGCCCGCAGCGCCCGCACCACCTGCTCGTCGGCGTGGAAGGTGGTGAGGACCACGACCTCGGGAGCGCCGGGGCGGGCGCGCAGCCGCTCGGTGGCGGTGAGCCCGTCCACCCGGGGCATCCGGATGTCCATCAGGACGACGTCGGGGGTGAGCCGGTCCACCAGGGCGGGCACCTCGGAGCCGTCGGCGGCCTCGCCGACGATCTCGATGTCGGCGCCGCCGAGCATCAGGGTGAGTCCCGCGCGGACGAGGGGGTCGTCGTCGACGACGAGCAGCCGGATGGTCATACCGGCCACGGTAGCCAGGCCCGCAGGGCGAACCCGCCCTCGGGGAGGGGCCCGTGGTCGAGCCGGCCGCCGGCCAGCACGGCCCGCTCGGTGAGCCCGATCAGCCCCTGCCCGGCGCCGGGCATTCCGGCCGCGCGGTCTTCGGCGGCCGGGTTGCGGACCTCGACGGTGAGCCCGTCGCCGGGGCGGCCGCGCACGGTCACGGTGACCTCGGCGCCCGGGGCGTGCTTGCGGGCGTTGGTCAGGCCCTCCTGGGCAACCCGGTAGACGGCGCGGCCGGTGGCGGCGGGGACGCCCGAGGGGTTGGGGACGCCGTTGTCCAGGGTGACCCGCATCCCGGCCTGCCGGGACTCGGCGGCCAGCTCGTCCAGGGTGGCCAGGGTGGGCTGCGGCCGGTCGGGGTCGCCCTCGCCGGGGGCGCGCAGCACCCCGATGATCTCGCGCAGGTCCTGGAGGGCGTCATGGGCGCTGTCCCGGATCACCCCGGCGGCCCGGGCCACATCGGCGGGGGCCGCGTCGGGCCGGAACTCCAGGGCCCCGGCGTGCACGCTGAGCAGGGTGAGCCGATGGGCGAGGACATCGTGCATCTCCCGGGCGATGGCCTCCCGGGCGGCGCGCTGGGCCTGCTCGGCGCGCAGCTCCGCCTCGGCCTCGGCGCGGGCGGCCCGTTCGCGCAGGGCGACCACCAGCTGGCGGCGGGCGCGCACCAGCATGCCCCAGCCGGTGACCAGCAGAAGGAGCACCGCGCTGGCGATGATCCCGGCGAGCAGGCCCATCGACGGGTCGGGCCGGACCACCGCCTGGGCGATCGAGCAGGCCATGGCGAACAGCCCCAGCGGGGCGAGCCGGCCGAACGGCACCCGGACGGCGGCGGTGAACAGGGCGACGAGCAGCGCGCCGCCGACCCCCGGGGCGATGACGCCGACCACGCTCAGTACGGCGGTCAGCTGCACCGACCACCGCCGGCGCACCCAGAGGGCGCAGCAGGCGGCGGCCGCGACGATCTGGTCGGCGACGACCACCGCGGCGGCGTTGTCCATCCCTCGGGAGGCCTCGGCGGCGAGCACCCCGAGGAGGGCGGCGAAGGCGAAGGCGACGGTGTCCACCACCCAGTCGCGGACCGTCCGGCGCCGCCCCGGCCGCCACCACCGGGTGCCCTCGTGCCTGGTGGCAGGGGCATCCGGGGTCGGGGCCTGCCGTGGTGCGGCCGCCGCCTCCTCCGCCGGGTCGTCCGCCAGGTCGGAGGGGAGCAGCCAGCGGTACTCCGCTCGCGTCATGCCCTCCACGCTAAGCGGCCGGGAGCCGGAAGGGGCGGCTCGGCGGGCGGGCGGCTACCGAAGTCGAGCGGGCCGATACTTTCGGACCCTCGGGACGCTGCCGAGGCCGGACGCGGCGGCGGCCCGGCCCGGCGGAGGATCGGCACCATGAAGAAACTGCTGGAGCTGGTGGGTGGAATCCTGCTGATCGCGGGCGTCTGCGGTGTGGTCCGGGAGGTGTGGCCGTGGTTCCGCCTCATGGGGTTCACCGACTGGCTGATCGAGAAGGTGGGCTTCCTCCAGGGGTGGGAGCTGTTCGCCCATATCGTCATCGCGGTGCTCGGCTTCCTGGTGCTGATGATCGCGGACGGCGTCCGCAAGGCGTAGCCCGGGAGCCCGGCAGCGGGGGCTGCACCGCGCGGGAGGGGGCCGCTAGAGTCCCGGCATGACCGACGGGGTGCTGGAAGTCGTGCTCGGGGTGGTGGCCGCGGGGATCAGCGCGGGCCTTGGCTGGTCCGCCCGGACGTATCTGTGGCGGCGACGACTCCGGCGCAAGCAGCGGTTCTTCGGGCTGCCGGACGGCTCGGAGTGCCTGTTCGTGGTCAACCGCCATATGGGCGGGGAGCAGCGCTCGGTGCACCAGCGGGACGCCTTCGCGCTGCTCGAACTGGCCGCGCTGGTCAAGGACTGCGGGGCCGAGGTCCAGATCGCCGCCCATGACGAGACCCGCCAGGGGTTCGGCACCCGGGCCGAGTTCTGCGTCGGCGGCCCGGCGTCCAACCAGCGCACCGCCGCACATCTGGCCGCGCTGCTGCCCGGGGTGCGGTTCACCACCACCCCCGAGCCCGGCCCGGACCAGGGGGCGATCCACATAGCCGGGCGGACCTACCGCAGGGTCAAGGGCCAGGAGGAGTACGTCCTGCTGGTCCGGCTGGCCTCAGAGGCCCATGCCCGGCCGGTGTTCCTGCTCTGCGGCCAGAGCGCCATCACCAACCAGACCGCCGCCCGCTATCTGGCCTCCCACCACGAGGAGTTGCACCGGCGCGGCTCGGGGGGCGTCCTCTGCCTGCTGCTGAAGGTGGTCAACCCGGCGGCGTACGGGGCGGATATGAGCGAGGTGGTGGCGGACGTCTCCGAGGCGGCCCGGACGGCGCCGCCGGCTCCGCCCGATGGAGAAGGCGCGGCGGCTCAGGAGAGTTCGGCCAGCAGCCTGCGGGCGGTACCCGCCCAGGAGTAGGCCTGCTGGAGCTGCTCCCGCAGTTCGGCGGCGTGTCGGAAGGCCTTCTCGCGGTCGGTCAGCACCGCCTCCATGGCCTGGCTCCACCGTGCGGTGTTCCGGTCGTCGTCACCGGTCGGCACGACGAACCGCGCGGCGCGGTCCTCCCCCAGGAGCTGCTTCAGCTGTACGGCGATTCCGCTGACGCTGCTGACCAGGACCGGGATGCCCGCGGTGATGGCCTCGACGGCGGACAGCCCGAACGCCTCGGCGCGGGAGGGCATCACCAGCAGGCTGGCCCCGCGGAGATCGGCGGCGCGTTCGCGGGCGTCGGCGCTGTACTCCCTGACCACGATGCCCAGTGGTGCTTCGGTCGCCTCCTCCAGCCGGCGCTTGAGGCGGTCGGCGGACCCGTCCGCGGGTGCGCCCCGGATGAACAACCGGGTCCCCGCCAGCGGAGCACTCCGCTTCACCAGTAGCCCCAGGGCGGTCGCCGCCGTGTCCAGGCCCTTGACCCCGACGTCCTCGGTGCGTCCGAGCACCAGCACCCTCGGGTGGCCCTTCGGCGGGCGGCGCGACGAGGGCGGGTCTCCTCCGCCGGGCGGGAGCGGCAGTCCGGCGCCGTCGAAGCCGGGCCGCAGTTCCTCCAGGGGCGGGTCCTCGAAGTCGGCCGCGTAGTCGTTGTACAGCCGCAGGCCGACGGCGAACGGATGGTCGGCGCTGGTGCCGAGGTCCACCTCCAGGCGGTTGCGTTCCTCGGCCACCCTCGCGGCGTCTCCGTCGCGGTGGTCCTTGAGCCATTCGAGCGCGTCGGGGTCCATATGGAGGATGTGCACCCGGGCGGCGTGCGGATAGTGGTCCTCGGCCAGGATCTGGGCGGCCCGTCCGGTGACCCGGCCGTGCCCGATGACCACCTGGGGGGCCAGCGGCAGCGCTTCCACGGGCGGTTTGCGGTACAGGCCCCACTCCCCCGCCCAGGCCGGTCCCCGCTCGCTGCCGGCGGCCACCAGGGTCACACCCGACTTCCGGGCGTCCTGGCGCTCCTCCTCGTCGTAGCCGGGGACCAGGCAGTACACGGAGGCGCCGGCCTGGGCGAGGCCCCGGCACAGTCGCCGGTTGAAGGTGCTCAGGCCGCCCCTGCGGGAGAACCACTCGGTGGCCACGGCCAGCACGCGCTTGCCGGCGGGCGGCGGGGAGGCCGGTGCCTGGCCGCCGCGGCCGGAGTAGACCCGCACCCAGTCGGGGTCGGCCGAGACGACCAGGGTGTGCCCGGACCGGGGCGGCAGCAGCGGGGCGAGTTCCCCAGGCGCCGCCGCCCCGGACAGGACGAGCAGCCATCGTCCGCGGCCGGTCAGATGGCCGAGGAGGTCCGCGGCCCGGTCACCGGCGGGCCCGGCGGGCACATCGAGGTAGTCGGCGAGCACGGCGTATCCGTCGCGCAGCGACGCGAGACCGGCCGCCGGCAGCCACCAAACCAGGTCGTACTGGGTGGCGTAGGTCTGGGCGTACTCCCGGGCGATCTCCTCCGCGCCGACGCCGTCCGCGCCCACCGGGGCATCCACCAGGGCACCGTGCCGGTCGGTCAGCTTCCGCCGGAGCATCCCGATCAGGTCGTCCCGGCCGGTCACCCGGGCCGAGGACACCTCCATGTTCCCCGCCACCCGGGAGGGGAAGGCCGCGGGCAGCCTCGGCGGCGGGGAGCCGGACGCCGGGTCCGCCGACGGGCCCGCGACGCCGCGTGCGCGGCTGGGGCCGGGCTGGGGGGCGGGGCCGGTTACGGCTCCGTCCACCGCGTCCCGCAGCGACCGGGCGGCGTCCCGCTCGCCCGCCGAGTACAGCCGCAGCAGTTGCCGGGCCCGTAGCGCGGGTGGCAGCAGGCCGTCCGGAATCGGCTCCACGACCACCGGGACCAGCCGCGCCGCCCGGCCGACGGCGGCGGCCCACCCCGCCGTGCTCCAGCGGCTCTCCAGAAACGCCGGGGACAGCAGCAGCACCACCACGGCGTCCGGGTCGGCGTCGGCGTCCAGGGGATCGGTGGCTAGCCGGGTGGACCAGACCCAGGGCGCGGACACCACCCGGTGGCCGGCCCGCCGCAACTCCCAGGCGACCCACTCGGCCCAACTCCGGTCCTGGCCCGTGTGGTTGATCACCACAGGCACCGCGTGCGCGGACATGTGCCGTCCCCTCTCCGCTCGGTCGCGATCACCCTACGGCCAACCTGTCGCGCGTTCGGGGCGGTTCACGGCAGCCAGTCCCGCAGCACCGGATCGACCTCCCTCACCAGCAGTCCCACCCGGGGCCGGAGCAGGGTGACCCGCCGGTCCGCGGCCAGCTCCTCCAGCTGCTGCCGGACCACCAGCAGGGAGGCGCCCGCGGTCGCCGCCAGCTCGGTGTCGCGCAGGGGCGTGGATGTGGGCCGGTGCCCGGCCAGCGCCTCGATCACCCGGCGCCGTAGCGCGTCATGGTCCGGCACCACGGCCGGCACCGCCCGGTGGTAGCCCTGCGGGGTCAGTTCGCACCAGCGGATCCGGCCACGATGGCGGACCACGGAGACCAGTCCGGCCGCCTCCAGCGCGTCGAGCGACCGTTCCGGTCCGCCGGAGGGTGACGGGTCACCGTCCGCCCGGGCGGCGTCCGGCCAGAAGAGCGGCCCGAGTTCGCCGGTGTCCAGCGCCTGGCGGAGCAGCCGGCGCAGCAGGACGAGGTCCGTCTCGGGCAGCCCGGGGAAGGCGGGGCGCGGCGGGGAGCCGACCGGCGCGGGCGTGGGCGCGGGCAAGGCGGACGGCCCGGGGGTCCCGGGGGCGGTGAGCCAGGGCGGTGCCTCGACCGGGGGCCGGTCGTCGACCCCGTAGAGCGTCTGGGCGATCTCCACCGCCGCCCGCAGCGCCTCGGGCTCCGAGCGGCCGGTCTTGAGGGGGAGCAGGTGGGCGAGCGGCGCCGGCGGGGCCACCCCGTCCAGCAGTACGGGCACCAGCCGGCAGCCCTGCTCGATCCGGCGCACCGCCATGTTGTCCAACTGGTCTTTGAGCAAGGGGTCGTCCGCCCAGTGCGGCGAGTGGACGAGGACGAAGGCGTCGGCGCCCGCGATGCCCTCGACAAAGAGCTTGCGCACCAGGCTGTCGCCGTATCGGACCTCCCAGAAGTCCGCCCAGGCGGCCACCCCGTTTCTCCTCAGCCCCCGTCCCAGGCTTCTGGCGAAGTCCCGGTCGGCGGTGGCGTAGCAGAGGAAGACCCGGGGCGGCGCGGGCGGTTCGGCGGCCCCAGGCGAGGACTCCGGTACGGGGCCGGGGCCTCCGCCACCGGGCGGCTGGGCGGACGCGGAGCCGTCCGGGGTCATCGCGGCGCCCTGGCGAGAAGGTCCTCCAACCGGCTCACAGCCGAGGCGAGTTCGTCCCGCCGGGCCCGGACCGGGGCGAGCAGCGCGTCCGGCGGCCGCTGGGCCGCGATGGCCTTGCCGAGCCCGTCGGCGTCGCGGAGCCAGTCGCCCTCGGCGGCGGTGGCGAGCGATTCGGTCAGGTCCGCCACGCGTCGGCGGAGCTTCGCCTCGTCCGCCTCCCGGGCCCGGCCCCGCCGCTCGTCCTGGTAGGTGCGCCACAGCTGCTGGATGGTCGCCGCGCCCTGGAGTACGGGACCGGCCAAGGAGACGGCCGGATGGTGGTGCCCGTCGGCGGGGAGCGCGGCTCCCAGGGCCCCGTCTAGGCCTGAGCCGCCCCCACCGGCTCCCGGCCCTCCGTCGAGACCTGAGCCCCCACCGGCTCCCGGCCCCCCGTCGACCCCGGTGCTCCCGCCGCCGGCTCCGAAGCCGCCGTCAGCGCCCGCCGGGCCATACGAGCCGTACGAGCCGTCCGGGGCGCCCGAGCCGTCCGGGCCGTCCGGGGCACCGGTCCCGGAATCCTGGTCAGGGTCACTCCGCTCGCCGTCCCCGGCCTCCCCGTACCCCTCACCGTCCGGGGCCGCGCCCGCGGCGCGGTCCGGGCCGCCGCCGTCCCGGGCGTCCGCCGCCGGGGCGGCGGGAGCGGCCACCGGCTCCGTCTTCCGGTGGGTCGCCAGGAACGCCTTCAGCTGCTCATGGGCGGCGTGCAGGTCCGCCTGGTGGGCGTGCTCCACCTTCCGCAACTCCAGTTGCTGGAGCGCCGCGTTGATGGACATCACGTTCAGCCAGACCGCTTGGTCGGTGCGGCCGGCCGGGTGGCCGGCCGGCTGCTGGGCCGCGACGAGGCCGAGCACCTCGGCCACCTGGTCCGCGTAGGCGGCGAACGCCTGGCTCCCCGGCTGGGTGCGGACGGTCTCCCGGGCACTGTCCACCCGCTGGGCCAGCCGGCGGAGCTTCGCCGTCCAGTCGCTGTCCCACAGCCGGGCGGTGTGCGCGATGTACTCCAAGGCGGTGGTCTCCAGCGTCTTGTCGGTCGCGTCGGCGGGGAAGGTCCGGCCCAGGGTGCGCAGCCGGTCGGCCAGCAGCTGGCGCAGCTCGGCGGCGGCGGCGTCCCGCAGGGCCGCCAACTCGCTCTCCAGCAGGGCGAAGCGCTGCCGCCGGCGCTCCCCACCGCCGATGACGGTGTCGCACTCGCCGATCTCCAGCTGTGCCTGGCCGACCGCCCGGCGGCCCCGTTCGCTCCAGTAGCGAACGCCCGCCGCCGCCCGCAACTCCACTGCTCGGGACGGGAGTTCCGCGAGCGCCTCCCGCAGCGCGGCGATGCCGTCCCAGGCTCGCGCATAGTCGTAGTGGCGGGGGCTGAGCCGGTCCACCGGCAGGTCCGCGGTCATCCCGTCCGGATCGGCGGTGACGAAGTGGACCTCGGGCAGCGGCTCGGGGCACCGGACGGCACGGAGCCTGTCGTGCACCGACTTCCGCAGTTCGGGGCCCAGGGCGCCGAAGGCCTTGGTCTCCGGGGCGGGACCGCGGGCGTCGCTCTTGTTGAGGGCGATCAGCAGGGCGCCCGGGGGGAACGGCTGGGGCCGGGCGGGGTCGATGAACTCCCCGCTGATCAGGGCCAGCAGGTCGGCCTCGGCGGTGCCGCCTGGCACCTGGTCGAGCACCAGCAGCAGGGCGTCGGCGGTCAGTACCGCCCGCGCGGCCCGCGCGGCGTGGCCGTCGTCTCCCGCGCCGATGCCCGGGGTGTCCACATAGCGCAGCGGCCCCGACTGGATCTCGGCGTTCTGGTAGGTCTCCTTGCGCGCGCTCACCACCGCCCAGTCGGGCACATCGGTCCCGTCATCCACCAGCAGGCGGCGCAGCAGGGTGGTCTTGCCGGAGTTCTGGGTGCCGTACAGCACCAGCGCCGGTGTGGTCCGGGCCGCGGCCTCCGCCCAGACGGCGTCCGCGGTGTCCGCGTCGGCCTTGGCGACGGCGGCCCGGACCGCCGCCCGGATCCGGTCGGTCCAGTCACCGCCGTCGGCCGCCGAGCCGGGGGCGTCCGCGGACCGGTCACCGGATTCGGGGGCTGGATTCTGCGCGGTCATCGCGGGTCCTTACGGGAGGAGGAGTGCGGGGCTCCGGACGGAGGGGCCGAGCGCTGCGCCGGGGGCCGGGGCCCGGCGCCCCGGAGGCGGGCGGTGGCGTCCGCGGCGGCCGCCTCGTACGCCCGCCGGCGCCCCCGCACCGCGGCGAGCTGGTCCAGCGCGGTGTTCTGCTCGTCGGTGAAGCGGGTGCCCAGGTCGTCGAGCCGGCCGCAGACCTGCTCCACCGCGGCGAGGCCGCCGCGGACCCCGGTCGCCCAGGTCTCGGCGGAGTCCCGGACGGTCTTCAGCAGGACCTTGCGCGCACCCTCGACCTGCCGCTCTCGTTCGGGCTCGTTCAGCAGCTTGGCGATCACGCTGACGGAGTTCAGGATCTTCAGAAAGGCGCCGCCTTCGGCCAGGGTGTCCAGGACGTGCACGGCCTGGTCGTGGCCGATCAGCACGCCGAAGTGGTCGCCGAGGGTGGTGGCCAGGGCGTCCGGGTCGACATCGGCCAGGCGGCCGACGGCGACGGCGGTGTCGGGCAGCAGACCACCCCCGACCGCTCCGGCTCCGGCCAGGCCGGTTCCGGACGCCAGGGAGTCCAGGGCGGAGATGTCGACGGCCGGCAGTCCTTCGGGGAAGGCGAGGGCGAACCGCTGGGACGTCACCCGGCGCTTCAGGGCGGTCCGGACGCCGGAGAACCACTCCTCGGCCGCGGTGGCGGCCTCGGTCCGGATCTCCTCCCAGCGCGCCGTGAACTCCGGGTCGGCGGACCAGTGCTCGATCCGTGCGCCGCGGACCTTCCGGGTCGGCTTGTCCAGATCGGGGGCGAGCGCCTCCTCCACCAGCCGTGCGGTGAAGTCCCGGGCCGCCTGGCGGGCGTCCTCCAGCGCGGCGGCGACCAGGACCCGGCCGGTGCGGGCGCCGCCCTCCGCCTCCTCGGCCAGCTCCCCCAGGCGGGTGATGCGCCGCCCCAGCTGCTCCTCCCACCGGCGTTCGGCGTCCGCGAGGGCGCCGAGGCGGGCCAGGCCGCCGTGCAGCACGGTGACGTCCACGGCGTTGCGGCGCAGGTCGGAGCGGAGTGCGCGGACCTGGGCGGCGAAGTCGCGGAACCCGTCCCAGGCGCGGAAGTCGTCGTAGGCGCGGGCGGTGTCGTAGCGGAGCTCGTACGGGGCCGCCGCCATGGAGACGATCCGATGGCGGGGGCCCCGGGCGCGCCCGGGCTCCTCGGGCGCGTACTGGCCGAGATAGACGCGCAGGGCATCCTCCCGCCTCGCCACCGCGGTCCGGAACACGTCGCCGAGCCGGGGGTCGGCGGCCAGCTGGTCGACCTTGTTCACCACGAAGAGGACCCGGTCCGCCTTGGCGGCGCACCCGCTCTCCGGGTCGCCCCGCAGCAGCAGCGCCAGATCGGCCCGGTCACCGGTGAGGAGGTCCGGGCCGACCAGGTAGAAGACGGCGGCGGCGTCGGCCAGGGCGGCGACGGCGGCGGCCGTGTGGGGTTCGATGCCGCTCTGGAAGCCGGGGGTGTCGACGAGCAGGAACCCCTCCCACTCGTAGGCGGTGACGGTCCTGGTCTCGGGGCCGGCGGCGCTGCGCAGAGTGTCGGGCACCGGCAGCCCGGACTCGACCAGCAGCCGGCGGATGAAGGCGGACTTGCCGGAGCTGGTGGCCCCGGCGACGACGATGCGCGGCCGGGGGTCGCCGGCGAGCGCGTCCAGTTCGGCGAGGAGACCGGTGGCCTCGGGGGCGCCGTCCAGCTCCCGGTGGAGCAGCGACAGCCAGCGCCGCGCACTGCCGGACGCCGGGACCGGGTCACCGGCGGAGAAGGCGGAGCGCAGCCGCCCGAAGAGGCTCTCGGTGAAGCGCGGGGTGGCCCGGGAGCGGCCGCCGAGCACCTGCTCGGACGCCGGTTCGGCCAGGTTGTACGGGTCCTCGCACCAGGAGCCCCCAAGCCAGTAGCGGTCCGCCGGGCCGGCGGCGCCCTGGTCCCGCTCGGTCCGTGCCACGGCCTCGCCCAGCACGGTGGCCGGGTCGCGGGTCTCGGGCAGCCCGGCGGCCTCGCGGGTGAGGCGCCCGGCGAGCCGGTCGGTGTCGTCGGTGATCCGCCGCAGGGCCAGGGCCTGGGTGACCTGGGGCGCCACCGCGCTCAGCAGCACCTCGCGGAGCCGCGCCTCGCCGTGGGCGATCGCCTGGGCGTGCAGCTCGTCGTAGTAGCCGCGTACGGCCTGACGGGCCTCCTGCCGGCTCCGGACCCGGGCTGCCTCGCGCTCCCTCGCCGCCTTGCCGAGGCCGAAGCGCCCGAGCAGCCGTCCGCCGACGTAGACGATCGAGGAGGCCGCCATCACGCCGATCGCCACCCAGCCGACCGGATTCCAGAACTGGGTGGTCGCGGCGACGGACAGGACTCCTCCGACCACCCCGCCCGCCGCGCCGGCCCCGGCGGCCCAGTAGCCCATCCGGCGCAGTCCGCCGCCGGCGTCGCCGGCCACCCGGACGTGCCGGGTGGCGACCGCTTCGAGGTCGGCCCGGGCGTCGGCCGCGGTGAGGGAGAGCCGGTCGCGCAGGTGGGTCTCGAACTCCTCCACCGCCGTGCCGAGGGCGGTGTCGATGGCCTTGGTGGGGAAGACCCGCCGGGCGAACTCCTCCTCGGACAGCTCCGTGCGGTCGCGGAACGCGGTCTCCACCAGCTCCTCGGCCAGGTTCTCCGCGGCCGTCCGCAGCGGGACGAGACGGGCGGACAGCCGGTGCTTGAGGTAGCCGCGCACCTCGCCGGCGTCGGCCGCCTCAAAAGAGGCGCCGCGGAGCCGTTCCAGTGCCGCCAGCTCCTCCCGCAGCCCGGCCAGCGCTCGGTCCTGGACGGAGCCGGCGCCGGTGGATGCTTCCGGGGCGGCCTTCGGCGGCCGGCCGAGGAGGGTGAGCAGTTCCTCCAGGCCCTGCTCGTGCTGCACGGTGAAGTCGCGGGCCGGGTCGCTCAGCGTGCGGGTCAGCTCGCCGGCCACCTCGGTGAGGGCTCCGGTGAGCCGGCCGGTGAGAGCGCCGAGCCGCAGGTCCAGCGCTCCCCCGGTGACCGCCTCGGCCAGCAGCCCCTCCAGCGCGGGTAAGTTCGACCAGGCGAGCAGCAGTTCACGGCTGTCGTGGTACGGAAGGTCCCGGCCGCCCCGGCGCAGGGCGTCCCGGCCGTGGGCGCGCAGCAGCTCGACGGTCTCCCGGTCGGGCCCCCGGTAGTCGTCGGCGGCCCGGGCGGCGGCGGCCCGCTGGGCGCTGACCGCGACCAGCGGTACCCGTGTCAGCCCGTGCCGCCCCAGGCTCTCGCGGATGGCGGCCGCGTGTTCGGCCACCTTGGCGGAGTACTGGACGCGCAGATCGCCGAAGGAGACCGCCGCGGGGTCGCGCCAGTTGCGGGCCCGTACGTTGAGCACCGCGACGGCGGGCTTGCCGTAGGCGAGCACCCACTCGGCCACCTTGTCGAACTCGCCGGCCAGCTGGTGCAGGGTGTCGAAGCAGAGCAGCACCACATCCGCGACCAGCACGGCCTGGCGGGCCGCCTCCTCCAGATGCCGGTTGGCCCCGCCGGCCCGCCAGCCGTTGGTGCCGGGGGTGTCGTAGACCCGCAGCCCCTCCCAGCCGAAGGCGTCCACGGTGGTGGTGTAGTCGATGTCCCCGGTGGAGATCCGCGCGCCGTCGCCGCCGGTGAGCGCCTCGACCAGGGTGCTCTTGCCGGCGCCGGTGCGGCCGAACAGCACGACGTTGAAGGTTTCCATGGCCTCCAGCCGGGAGCCCGCCAGCTCCTTGAGGGCGGTCACCTGCCGCTCGCGCAGCGCGCGCTCCTCGGCCAGCAGCCCGGAGGGGTCCGCACCGTCCCGTTCCACCGGCGCGAGCAGTCCGGTGAGTTCGGCCGTCATGGTCCGCAACCGCTCCACCATCGGGGCGCTTTCCGCCACCGCCCGGGCGGCGGCGTCGCCCAGCGTCGTCTTCCCCATGTGACCCCCCTGTCCCCCAGCCCCCACTGGTCCCCGGTCGGCGAGCGCGGCCCGGCGACCGGGCGGCGCGTCCCGGATCCTCCCCCGGCCGCGGCGCGCCCAAGCATCCCGGGATGACCGGAATCCACCGGTCCGGAGCCGGTCGCCGAGCGATCCGGATCGGCGACCGCGAGGCGATCCGACGCCGGCGACCGTCCGGCGGCGCCCCCGGGCCCGCGCTCACTCCCCGACGAGGCCGAAGCGGGCCGGTCCTTCGGGCCGGTAGGTGGTGACCACGACCCCGGCGCCGGTGGTGCTCTGCCCGGTCAGGGCGTACGCGGCGGGGGCGCCGCCGTCGGGGAAGAGCCGGCGGCCCTGGCCGAGAAAGACCGGGTGGACCAGCAGGTTCAGCTCGTCCAGCAGGCCGTGTGCGACGAGGGTCCCGGCGAGCCGGGTGCTGCCGTGCACCTGGATCTCCCCCTCGGCCTCCTCCTTCAGCCGGGTCACCGCCGCCACCGGGTCGCCGCCGAGCAGGGTGGTGTGCTTCCAGTCGGCGGAGGTGAGGGTGGAGGAGACCACGTACTTGGGACGGGAGTTGAGGATCCCGGCGATCCGGTCGTCCTCGTCGGTGACCTTCGGCCAGTAGCCGGCGAAGATCTGGTAGGTCCGGCGGCCGAGCAGGATGCCGTCGGCGCGGCCGAGGTATCCGGTGACGAAGCGGATCAGGTCCTCGTCGACGAACGGGGCCTGCCAGCCGCCGCCGGTGAACCCGTCGCTCGGGTCCTCCTCGGGTCCGCCGGGCGCCTGCATCACGCCGTCGAGGGTGAGGAAGGCGTTCAAGGTGAGCGTGGCCATGGCGGTCCGCCTCTCGCTGGGTCCGGATCCCCTCGGGGACGTATACCAGGGCAGACCGCCCCCGTGCCCGTAACTCATCGGCCGGACGCCCCCGAACGCGCCGATCCCCGCCCCGGCTCGGTGTCCGATCCCCGCCAGCGTCCAGGGGTGCCCGGCGGTGGGATGGAGTCCTCGGCCGGACAGGGCGGGACGGATGACGAGGACCACGGAGATGACGGAGATGGCACAGATGACGGAGATGACGGGGATGGACAGGCGGGGCAGGACAGCGCTGGTCACGGGCGGGAGCCGGGGTATCGGAGCGGCCACGGCGCTGCGCCTGGCGCAGGACGGGGCGGATGTCGCCGTCACCTACGTCCACGGTGAGGAGGCGGCCCGGGAGGTGGTGCGGAAGATCGAGTCGACCGGGCGGCGCGGGGTGGCGCTGCGGGCCGACTCGGGTGACGCGGCCGAGGCTGCGGGCGCGGTGGAGCGGGCCGCGGAGGCGCTGGGCGGGCGGCTGGACGTGCTGGTCAACAACGCCGGGGTGGGGGTGCTCGGCCCGATCGAGACGATCTCGTTCCCCGATGTGGACCGGGTGCTCGCCGTGAACGTACGCGGGGTGTACGTGGCCGCGCGGGCGGCGGCCGGGCTGATGGGGCGCGGCGGGCGGATCATCACCATCGCCAGCTGTATGACCCAGCGGGTGCCGGGGCCGGGCGGGACGCTGTACGCCATGAGCAAGTCGGCGCTGATCGGGCTGAACAAGGCGCTCGCCCGTGAACTGGGCGGCCGGGGCATCACCGCCAATGTGGTGCACCCCGGTCCAATCGACACCGATATGAACCCGGCGGACGGCCCGATGGCCGAGGGGCAGATCGGGCTCACCGCGCTGGGCCGGTTCGGCTCGGCGGACGAGGTGGCCTCGCTGGTGGCGTATCTGGCGGGCGAGGAGGCCGGGTATGTGACGGGCGCCGAGTTCTCGGTGGACGGCGGCCACGCGGCGTAGCCACGCGGGGGTGGGCAGGCCCGAGGGCGCACCGGTGCTGTCCTTCCGGTGCGCCCCCGGCGTACGGGCGGGTGTCGTTCCCGCCCCGGTGGGCGCGGCCCGTGTCGGCGGGCCGCAGTTGGGGGCCCGGCCGGGCCCCGGCTCAGCTCAGCTCGTCGTGGCGGGCGGCCAGGCGCTTGGCGCCCTCGTCCGTCAGCGAGCCGAACAGCCGCAGGCGGGAGATGCCGCCGTCGGGGTAGATGTCGATCCGCACATGGGTGCCGACGGCGGGCTCCGGCAGCACGAACCGGTGGTTGGTGTCGGGCTGGAGCCGGGTGCGGGGCAGGATCTCGGTCCAGTCGTCGCCGTCGGCGCCGTCGCGTACGGAGAGGGCGGCCCAGCCGGCGCTGTTGCCCTTGAGGTACGCGGTGTCGATCTCCACGGCGCGGATCGCGGACTGCTCGACCAGGCGGTAGCGGATCCAGTCGTTGCCCTTGTCGCGGCGGCGGCGGGTCTCCCAGCCGTCGTCCATCTTGCGGGAGCGGCCCGGCTGGATGGTGTTGGTGGCGGGCGAGTAGAACCGGTCGGAGGCGTCCTCGACCAGGCCGCCGTTCTCCAGGGCGGCCACGTCGAAGGCGCCGAGCACCCCGAGCCAGACCGGGTCGGGGACGACCTCGCCGTAGACCCGGAGGCGGGCGATGCCGCCGTCGGGGTGCTGGTTGACCCGCAGATGGGTGAAGCGCCTGCCGGTCTCGACGGTGAAGCCGTTGGCGGCGTGTCCGCCGACCGCGGTGCGCGGCACGATCACGGTCCACTCGACGCCATCGGCGAGCAGCTCCTCGGGGGACGGGGAGCCGGCCACCGAGGCGGCCTCCACCGACACGGCCTGCGGGTAGTTGCCGCGGAAGTGGGCGGTGTCCACGACCAGGCCGCGGATGACGCCGGGGGCGCCGAGGCGGACCAGGGCCCAGTCGTGGTCCTCGTCCACCGGGTGGGGCGTGCCGGCGTCCGTACCGCGGCGGCGGCGGGTCTCCCAGCCGTCCATGACCTTGCCCTTGTGGCCGAAGTGCTCGGGGTCGAACTCGGCGGGCTCGGGCTTGAGCAGGTTCTCGCGCTCGGCGAAGAACTCGTCGTTGGCGGCGATCACGCCCGCACCGAGCCGGCGGTCGGCCAGGTCCACCAGTCCGGTGAAGGGGAAGTCGGCGGTCCGGTAGTCGGCGTAGGGGTCGCCGCCGCCGTACGGGCGGGCGTCGCCGGTGAAACGGACCGGGGCCGCCCCGGCCGGGGCCTGGGCCTCGGCCTCGGGCTGGACGGCGGGGGTCTGCGCGGTGTTGCGGACGGGGTCCTGCGCGGAGTTCTGCGCGGTCACTGCGTCACTTCTTCCTTTCGGGCGGGCACGTCTTCCTTCGGTCGGTCACGTCGTCCTGGTGAGCAGGCGGCCGGTGGGCTCGGCCGGGGCGCCCTGGTCGGCGATGCGCACACCGCGCAGCCAGGTGGACTTCACCACCCCGTGCAGGGTCCTGCCCGCGTAGGCGGTGACCTGGTTGCGGTGGTGCAGGGCGGCGGGGTCGACGGTGAAGGTCTCCTCCGGCGCGAGGACGGCGAAGTCGGCGTCGCGGCCGGCCTCGATGGCGCCCTTGGCGTCCAGCCCGGCGAGCGCGGCGGGCGCGGTGGACATCCAGCGGGCGACGTCGTCCAGGGTGCGGCCGCGGCGGCGGGCCTCGGTCCAGATGGCGGGCAGGCCGAGCTGGAGGGAGGAGATGCCGCCCCAGGCGGTGGAGAAGTCGGGGGTCTTCAGATCGGCGGTGGACGGCGAGTGGTCGGAGACGATGGCGTCGATGGTGCCGTCGGCGAGGCCGTCCCACAGGGCGTCCTGGTTGGCGGCCTCGCGGATGGGCGGGCAGCACTTGAACTCGGTGGCCCCGTCGGGGACTTCCTCGGCGGTGAGGGTGAGGAAGTGCGGGCAGGTCTCCACGGTGACCTTCACACCCTCGCGGCGGGCGGCGGCGATCAGCGGCAGCGCGTCGCTGGAGGACAGATGCAGTACGTGGACCCGGGCGCCGAGCCGGCGGGCCTGGTCGATCAGCTGGGCGATGGCGGTGTTCTCGGCGTCCCGGGGGCGGGAGGCCAGGAAGTCCGCGTAGTGCGGGGAGCTCACCTGCGGGGCGGAGTCCAGGTGGTGCGGGTCCTCGGCGTGCACGATCATCAGCCCGCCGAAGCCGGCGATCTCGGTGAGCGAGGCGGTCAGCTGCTCCTGGTCGAGCTGCGGGAACTCGTCCACGCCGGAGGGCGACAGGAAGCACTTGAAGCCGAAGACCCCGGCGTCGTGCAGCGGGCGCAGATCGGCCACGTTGTCGGGCAGCGCCCCGCCCCAGAAGCCGGTGTCCACATGGGCCTTGGGACGGGCGGTGTCCTGCTTGACCCGCAGGTTGGCCACCGTGGTGGTGGGCGGCAGGGAGTTGAGCGGCATGTCGATCAGGGTGGTGATGCCGCCGGCGGCCGCGGCCCGGGTGGCGGTCCAGAAGCCCTCCCACTCGGTGCGGCCCGGATCGTTGACATGGACGTGGGTGTCGACCAGGCCGGGCAGCACGACATGGTCGCCGACGTCCTCCAGCCGGGCCCCGGCGGGCACCTCGGTCTCGTACGGGAGCACCGCGGCGATCCGCTCGCCGGCGACCGCGACCGACGCGGCCCGGGTGCCCTCGGGGGTGACCACCCGGGTCGAGCGCAGTACCAGCGTCACCTCCGCGGTGGGCGCCCCGGCGCCCTCCGCCGCGGCCCGCGAGCGGTCCTCCACCGTCATGCCCCCATCCTCTCGGCCGTCCACGCAACCTCCCACTACCACCGTCCGTACCAGCGGATTCCTCGCCCCGCCGATCCGAACTTCAACGAACTGTTGAAGGAGTCTTCACTCCTGAGGGCAAGCCGTCAAGGGTCGCCCGGCCGGATCGGGGTGGCGTGAACGCGACTTGGATGATTCCATGAAGTGGAAGTGTAATTCCGCGAAGAGGAACGTAGGTCCCCACAGCGGCATCCGGGGCGGCGGCGGGCCGCCCCCCGGCGGACACCCGGACAAACACCCCCCGACCGCCCCGCGACCGCCCGCCGACCGGCCATGACGCCCCAGCTCGGGCCGGATGCCCCGCCGGACGGCCCGGTAGGCTGCTGACTTGCCCATCCGCCTCGAAAGGACCCGCCGCCGTGCCGACGTCCAGCGCCAGCACCACCGACGCCGCCAAGCCCGCCGCCTCCGGTGGCGTCCAGTCCCTGGAGCGCGCCTTCGACCTCCTGGAGCGGATGGCCGACGCCGGCGGCGAGGTCGGGCTGAGCGAGCTCTCCGCCAGCAGCGGGCTGCCGCTGCCCACCATCCACCGGCTCATGCGGACCCTGGTCGCCTGCGGCTATGTACGCCAGCAGTCCAACCGCCGCTACGCGCTGGGCCCCCGGCTGATCCGGCTCGGCGAGTCCGCCTCCCGGCTGCTCGGCACCTGGGCCCGGCCCTATCTGGCCCGGCTGGTCGAGGAGACCGGCGAGACCGCCAACATGGCGCTGCTGGACGGGGACGAGATCGTCTACGTCGCCCAGGTGCCCTCCAAGCACTCGATGCGGATGTTCACCGAGGTCGGCCGCCGGGTGCTGCCGCACTCCACCGGCGTGGGCAAGGCACTGCTCGCGGACGTCCCGCCGGAGGAGGTGCGGGCGCTGCTGACCCGTACCGGGATGCCCGCGGCCACCGAGAAGACCATCACCACCCCGGACGGCTTCCTGGGCGCCCTGGAGCAGGTCCGCGCGGCCGGCTACGCGATGGACGACAGCGAGCAGGAGATCGGGGTGCGCTGTATCGCGGTCTCCATCCCGGACTCCCCCACCGCCGCCGCCATCTCCATCTCGGGCCCGGCGGGCCGGGTGACGGAGGCGGCCAAGGAGACCATCGTGCCCGTCCTCCAGGGCGTCGCCCGCGAACTCTCCGCCGCCCTGGCCAGCACCACGGGGTCGGCCACCCAGGGTTAGGCACTGCCTGGTGGATCATGCGACCTTCTGGTCGGCCGCTCAGTCGCCCGGGCCGCCCGCGTCCACCTGGTCGAGGACGGCCGTGCGGGGCGTGCTCGCGACCGCCTGGTTCCCTTCCTCGGAGCCCCAGACCCGGGTCCGCAGCAGGGAGAGGAAGCCCTCCGCGGTCGCGGCGTCGTCGAAGTCCACGTCGATCACCACATACCGCCGGTCGTCCACCGGCCGCAGCACGCGGTAGCCGCGCACCCCGCCCTCCCGGCGGAAGTCGCCGAAGCGGTCGAACACCGCCTTCCACTCCGCGTAGTCGGTCACCGCGTGCTCGATATGGAGCGTGGTCACGGCCCACCTCCGGTTGCTCGGGTCGGTCCGGTCGACCCCTCCCCCACCATCGTCCGCCGCCGGACGGCACCCGGCACCCGGCGACCGGCGCCGCCACCGGCCACCCGGCTACCGCGTGGGCTCGCCGAAGAGCTCCACCGCGGCCCGCACCTCGTACAGCGCGGCGGCCAGTCGGCTGACCGAGCCGACCGCCCCGGCGACCAGTAACAGCGAGCGGCGCAGCCGGCGCACCTCGGGCACCCCTTCGACGGCCATCGCGGCCAGCGCGGCCAACTCCTCCTCGGCGATTCCCCGATCGGCGAACCCCTGCGGCTGACCCGCCAGTTCGCGGCGGAGCCGGGCGACGGCGGCGCTCAGCTCCGCCACCCTCGGGTCCTGACCGGTACTCGTCGCACACCTGCGCTCCGTACCCTGCGACAACAGCTGCTCCCGCCCCTCGCGCGCATCACGTTCTGCGGTCGTGCCCACACTCAACGCCACCTGTACTTAACGCCATCGGGGCCGTCCGGCGCCACTCCCCTGGCGGAAAAACGACACCCTTCGGCCGGGACCGGGGACGGCGACGGGACCGGGGACGGAGACGGCCGCCCACCGCCGTACGGGACGGCGGTGGGCGGCCGTGAGCCGCGGGCGGAGACTCTAGGAGGTTCTAGGAGGTTCTAGGAGGTTCTAGGAGGTGGAGCCGTCGGTCGCCGCCATGGCGTTGCGCCAGACCGTCACATCCAGGGTGACGTACCGGCTCGGGTCGCTCTCCGGGGAGATGTCCCGGTAGGTGACGACGCCGATGTGCCCGGAGTCGGTCAGCACGCAGAACTGCGAGCCCTTGGAGAGCGAGTCCATGTCCACCTGGGCCGCGTACCGGGTCTCGGTGCGGCAGGTCTCCAGGTCGCCCCTCTGGCCGGTGCGCAGCAGGATCAGCCGGCCGTTTTGCACCTCGATGCGGCCGAGGCTCCAGTCGTAGACCACATCGGCGTCGGCCTCGCCGGACAGCGGCTTGATCGGGTCGTCGCCGAGGGTGAGGTGGTACTCGTCCACCAGGTCGAGTCCGGTGTACGTGGCGGGCGTCGGGTCGGCGACCGGCTGCTGCCCGCCGCCCTCGTCGTCACCGGCTCCGTCGCCCCCGGTGGACGGGGCCCCGGCCGAGGGCGTCGCGTCCGAGGAGTCCCCCGCGGCGGGCGCGGCCTTACCGCTGGTCTTGGGGGCCGGGCTTCCGCCGCCGCCCTTCGCCTGGTCGCCGGTGTCCTTGCCGGAGGTCAGGTAGTAGACGCCGCCACCGGCGAGTGCGGCGACGGTCAGCACTCCGGCCAGCCCCAGCCCGAGGGTGCGGCCGAGCCGGCGGCGCTTGGCGGGCGGGGCGGTGGCCGCCGCGGCGGTGCCCGTCGTCTGGCCCGGGCCGGGGTCGGCGGACGCATGGTGCGGATAGCCGTAGGCGGCGGGGGCGGGTGCGGGGTGGGGGTAGCCGTAGGCGGCCGGCCCGGCCTGCTGCGGAGCGGGCCCGTAGCCGGGGAACGGGGTGGCCGGGGCGGGGCCCTGCCCCGGCGGCGGGGTGGTCTGTGCCGCGGGACCGAAGCCGGGCGGCGGGGTGGACTGCTGGGCCGGGCCGAAGCCGGGCGGCGGGGTGGCCGGTGCGGCGTAGGCGGTCGGTTGCGGCGTGGCCGGGGCACCGGCCGGCGGGACCGTGGGGGCCTGGGCCGGCGGGGCGGTCGGAGCGGGTGCGTGGGCGGGCGCGCTCGGCATCGGCGGGGTGGTCGGGGCCGGCGCGTGGGCGGGCGGCGGAGGGGTGGTGGCCGCCTTGGGCGCGGGCGCGGCCGCGCGGGTGGTGATGTCGGCGGCGACCGCACCGGGCAGCCACTCCTCCGGGCGGCGCAGCGCTGTCTCGCCGTTGGCGGTCTGGCACAGGGTCAGCACCTCGGCGACCGAGGGGCGGGCGGCGGGGTCCTTGGTGAGGCAGCGGGTGACCAGGTCCCGCAGTTCGCCGGGGAGTCCGTCGAGCCGGGGCTCCTCGTGCACGATCCGGTAGAGCACCCCGTGCGAGGTGCCCTCGCCGAACGCCGGGCTGCCGACGGCCGCGTAGGCGGCGATCTGGCCGAGGGCGAAGATGTCGGTGGCCGGGGTGACGGACTGCCCGGCCGCCTGCTCGGGCGCCATGAAGGACGGGGTGCCGATGGTGACGCCGCTGCCGGTGAGCGAGGTCGCGTCGGCGGCCCGGGCGATGCCGAAGTCGATGACCCGGGGGCCGTCGGCGGCCAGCAGGACGTTGGCCGGCTTGAGGTCGCGGTGCACGATCCCGGCACCGTGGATGACCTGGAGGGCCTCGGCGATCCCGGCGGTCAGCAGCAGCACGGTGTCCAGCGGGAGCCGGCCGTGCGCCTGGACGGCGTCGGCGAGTGAGGGGCCGGGGACATAGGCGGTGGCCAGCCAGGGCTGGCGGGCGTCGGTGTCGGCGTCGATGACCGGCGCGGTGTAGAGGCCCTGGACGCGCTGGGCGGACTGCACCTCCTGGGCGAACCTCCGCCGGAACTCGGCGTCTTCGGCGAAGTCGGGCCGGATCACCTTGATGGCGACGGGCCGGCCGCCCGGTGTGTACGACAGGTACACCTTGCCCATGCCGCCGGCGCCCAGCCGGGCGGCCAGCCGGTATCCGGCGACGGCACGCGGGTCGTCCTCCTGCAACGGCTGGAAGACGGTGCCCTGACGTGACGGACCACCACTCATCGTTCTCGCCCCCGTACGGCGTCGTGCGTTCTCACGTTCGGATACCGCACCCTATCCAAGCCGGAGTCATCCGTTCACCGTCCGGCGCTGTTCTCTCGGCGACCCGGCGGCGCGGCTGCGGTATGCAGTCCCCTATGACTGGGACGAGGAAGGAAGGACCGCCGCGGATCGCGGGCCTGCTGCTGGCCGCGGGCGGCGGGCGGCGGCTGGGCGGACGGCCCAAGGCGCTGCTGGAGCACCGGGGGCGGCCGCTGGTCGAGCACGCGGTGGCCGCGCTGCGGGCGGGCGGCTGCGTACGGGTGCAGGTGGTGCTGGGCGCGGCGGCCGGGGCCGTACGGGAGCGCGCCGAACTGCCGCCCGGCTGCGTCCTGGTGGACAACCCGGACTGGGAGCAGGGCATGGGCTCCTCGCTGCGCGCCGGGCTGGAGTCGCTGGCGGGTACGGAGACGGACGCGGCCCTGGTGGCGCTGGTGGACCAGCCGGGGATCGGCCCGGCCGCGATGGCCCGGGTGGCCGCCGCGTACCGCTCGCGCGGGGCACTGGCGACGGCCTCGTACGGAGGGAGGCGCGGCCATCCGGTGCTGCTGGGCGCCGACCGCTGGGCGGCGGTGGCGGAGAGTGCGTCCGGCGACCGCGGGGCACGCGCCTATCTACGGGCGCATGAGCCGGAGATCACGCTGGTGGAGTGCGGGGATGTGGCGGAGCCGTATGACATCGACACGCCCGAGGACCTGCGGCGGCTCACCTGACGGCCGCCCTTCCCAGGACCCGGTGGCGGCGGGTGAGGGCGGTGGCACCGAGAGCCACCTTCTGTCGAGCCGGAGAATCTCGACATCAACACTTCTTGAACTTCCACCATAAGGAAACTAGTATCCACTGATCAGAAGCGTCTGAACGTCAGAAGGCGCCCGTGGCCGCGTCCCGGCGCGTGCGGCACTCAGTGCCGTACGCGATATCCGGCGGTCACCCCCGGCGCCGCGCCCATGCCCCCGCTGAGAGGGAAGTGACAGCTCATGTCCGCACCAGCGCCGACCCCGGCAGCGATCGTCGAGGCCGCCGAGAACCTGCCCCGGCAGGAGGAGGTGCTCAACGGCGACGCCCTGGCCTTCGTGGCCGAGCTGCACCGGCGGTTCACCCCCCGGCGCGACGAGCTGCTGGCCCGCCGGGCCGAACGCCGCGCGGAGATCGCCCGTACCAGCACCCTGGACTTCCTCCCGGAGACCGCACAGCTCCGCGAGGACGACAGCTGGAAGGTGGCCCCGGCGCCGGCCGCGCTCACGGACCGCCGGGTGGAGATCACCGGCCCGACCGACCGCAAGATGACGATCAACGCCCTCAACTCCGGGGCCAAGGTGTGGCTCGCGGACTTCGAGGACGCCTCCGCGCCCACCTGGGAGAACGTCGTCCTCGGCCAGCTCAACCTGATCGACGCCTATGAGCGGAAGATCGACTTCACCGACCCGCGCAGCGGCAAGTCCTACGCCCTCAAGGCCGCCGACGAGCTGGCCACGGTGGTGATGCGGCCGCGCGGCTGGCACCTGGAGGAGCGCCACCTCACCGTGGACGGCCGCCCGGTCCCGGGCGCCCTGGTCGACTTCGGGCTCTACTTCTTCCACAACGCCCAGCGCCTGATCGACCTGGGCAAGGGCCCGTACTTCTACCTGCCGAAGACCGAGTCGTACCTGGAGGCCCGCCTCTGGAACGAGATCTTCGTCTTCGCCCAGGACTACGTGGGCATCCCGCAGGGCACCGTGCGCGCCACCGTGCTGATCGAGACGATCACCGCCGCGTACGAGATGGAGGAGATCCTCTACGAGCTGCGCGACCACGCCGCCGGGCTGAACGCGGGCCGCTGGGACTACCTGTTCTCCATCGTCAAGAACTTCCGCGACGGCGGCCGCCGCTTCGTGCTGCCGGACCGCAACGCGGTGACCATGACCGCCCCGTTCATGCGCGCCTACACCGAACTGCTGGTGCGCACCTGCCACAAGCGCGGCGCGCACGCCATCGGCGGCATGGCGGCGTTCATCCCGTCCCGCAAGGACGCCGAGGTCAACAAGGTCGCCTTCGAGAAGGTCAAGGCCGACAAGGACCGCGAGGCCGGTGACGGCTTCGACGGCTCCTGGGTGGCCCACCCGGACCTGGTGCCGATCGCGCTGGCCTCCTTCGACGCGGTCCTCGGCGACAAGCCGAACCAGAAGGACCGGCTGCGCGAGGACGTCTCGGTGGCCGCCGCCGATCTGATCGCCATCGACTCGCTGGACGCCCGCCCGACCTACGAGGGCCTGCGCAACGCCGTCCAGGTCGGCATCCGCTATATCGAGGCCTGGCTGCGCGGTCTGGGCGCGGTGGCCATCTTCAACCTGATGGAGGACGCGGCGACGGCCGAGATCTCCCGCTCCCAGATCTGGCAGTGGATCAACGCGGGCGTGGTCTTCGAGAACGGCGAGAAGGCCACCCCCGAGCTGGCCCGCCAGGTCGCGGCGGAGGAACTGGCCGCGATCCGCGCCGAGATCGGCGAGGAGGCGTTCACCGCGGGCCGCTGGCAGCAGGCGCACGACCTGCTGCTGAAGGTCTCGCTGGACGAGGACTACGCGGACTTCCTCACCCTCCCGGCGTACGAGCAGCTCATCGGCTGACGACTCCCGGCCCGGCCCGTCTCCCGCCCCCTGGCACCGCACAGCGCCAGGGGGCGGAGCCGTCCCCCAGGGGCTCGCCCTAGTCCAGCAGCTTCACGAAGTGGTATCTGCCCCACTCGTCCGCGGGCCGGACCGCGCCCCAGGCGCGCAGCTCCACCAGCGCCATCGGGCGGCCGGCGGGTTCGCCGGTGGCCTGGTCGAACGCGATGGGGCCGCTGACCCCGCGTACCGGGTTGCCGCGGTTGATCTGCCCCAGCTCGTTGCGGACGGTCTCGGCGTTCACCCGGTCCCTGCCGTAGGTCTCCAGGGCGTGGCGGGCGGCGGTGCCCACGGTGTAGACGGCGTCATGGCCGAGCATCGCCTGTCCGTCACCGAGGTCCTTGGGCGTACCGCCGTTCACCCGGAGGTAGCTCTCCGCGAAGGCGGCGTACGGGCTGCCGCCCTTCCCGTACAACCGCGCCGGCACCTGGGGATGGGTGTACGCGGTGTAGCGCACCCGCAGTCCGCTGTCCCGCCAGCGCCGGTCCAGCTCCTGGAGCTCGGAGCCCGGTGGCGGCCCGCCGGCGGCGGACGCGGAGGCCAGGTCGGTGTCGAAGTAGACGCCGACGGTGCTCGATCCGGACAGCACCATCACGGGGCAGCGGCGGCCGCCCCGGCCCGCGGCCTCGATCAGCCTGCGGATCTCACGGCCGCGGCCCGCGAAGAACACGGCGTCGGGCGGGTCCTCGGCGTCGCAGATCTTGTCGGCGACCCCCAGCAGCGCGTTGCCCGCGCCTCCGTCGCCGCCGGAGCGGAAGGGGATGACCTCCTCCTCGACCTTCAGGCCGGCCTTGGCGGCGGCGGCGTCGAACCCGGCGTCCAGGGTGGAGTTGTACTCGTCGCCCTTCTTCCAGTCCCGGACCTCCTGGACCCGGAACCCGGGATCCTTGGCCTGTAGTTGCTTCAGATACCGGACCGCGGCGGCGGCTTGCATTCTGGCCGGAAAGGACACCCGGAAGAACTCGGGCGGAGTGGTGGCGAGCGCGTCGGCGGCCACCGTCGCGCCCACGGTGGGAATCTGCGCCGCCCGCAGCCGCTCGACGGCCCGCTTGGTGTGCGCGTTGCTCTGCCCTATCCCCGCGACCGCGACCAGCCGGTCCTCGGCCCGGCGTTCGACCAGCATGGCGGCGGCCTTCTCGGCGTGGGCGTCGCCCCGGCCGGTGTTCACCAGCAGCAGCCGGATACGCGGCAGGGTGTCCCGGTCGGCGTTGAGGGCGAGCTGCGCGAGATGGGCGCCGGTCACCGCCTGGCGGGTCGTCTCGCGGCCGCGGTCCTCACCGCCGCCCGACATGGACTCCATGTAGGCGACGGTCACCGACCGCTCGCCCGACGCGTCGACCCTGCGGTTCTCCTGGTGGATGCGGGCGCTGATGTCGGCCAGCCCCGGGAAGGCGTACGAGCCGTCGCTGACGCCGACGCACTCACCGCCGCCCGTCCTGGCCACGCCGTCGGCACACTGCGTCCGGTTCCGGTACACCTGGGACGCGCCGAAGACCAGGGCGGCGGCCACCACGAGCACGACGGCGGTCCGCAGGCCCCAGTTGGGCGGTTCCTTCGGGAGGCGGATCACCCGCTGGTTCACTGCCACGGCATCTCCCTGAAGTGGCCCGCCTTGTTCAGCAGCACGGAGGCCCAGGCCACCCGGTCGGGCAGGACATGGGTGTCGGCGGTCACCAGGGTGTGCAGCCGGGCGTTGACCTCGGTGTAGAGCTCCGCGTACGGGTCGCCGAGCGGGTCCCGGTAGGGGTCGCCCGCCCGGTCCGGCTCCAGCGGCTCGGGAGCGATCCAGCTCGCCGCGAGGAGCCGGGTGACGGTGCGCAGCCGCGGGTCGACGCCTTCGTCGCCCAGGTGCCGCACGAACCGCTCGAACGGCCCCCAGGGCCCCGTCAGGGTGCCCGGCGCCTCGCCGCCCACCACGGACGCGGGCAGCGGCGCCCTGCGCAGCCGGGTCAGTTCCGCGTACCAGTCGTGGGGGCCCACCCGGTCGATGAGCCCGTCGAGGAAGGTGGCCGCGGCGGGCAGGTCGCCGCAGGCCAGAGCGTGGTACGCGGCCGCTCGCGGCTCGTCCAGCCCCTCGGCCTCCGCGCGCCGTTCGGCGTGTACCGCGGCCGGATCGTCCAGCGCGGACCGCAGAAGGCGGCGCAGCAGGGGGTGGGGCGTCTCGACGGGGCCGTCGGCGGCCTCGTCACCGGTGTCGTGGTGCAGGGTGCGCAGGGGATCCGTGCAGAACGCGTTGAAGGACTGTTGGAGGGCCACGCCCGCCCCCAGCAGTTCGGGGGTCACCTGGGCCTGGGCCAGGTCGGGGACGACCGAGGCGCGTAACAGGGCCTGGTACAGCTCGCTCTCCTGGTGATCGAGCCCGATGGGGAGCAGTCGTTCCAGCAGCCGGGCGGCGAGCCCGCCGGAGGGGGCGAAGACCTGCCGCAGCCGTACCTCCCAGGGCAGGGAGCGGTCGCATGCGAGGAGTGCCGCCAGCACCTGCCGGGTGCCCTCCGGCTGGCCGCGGGTCAGTTCGTACACGGCCCAGCCCAGCCAGCGGGTGCCGTTCTCGACGCGGGGCGGGGGAACCGCGCCCGCCTCCTCCATGATGTCCCTGGCCTGGAGGTCCACCTCGGCCCGCGTCAGATCGGGCAGCCGGCCCACCATCAGCCCCTCGTCGATCGGCTGCGGGGTGAAGGCGGGGCCGGACTGCGGGCCGACGGGGACGGCGGGCAGTCCCTGCGGGTAGCTGCCGGCCGTGGCCAGCACGACCAGGGGATCGGTGTCCGACGTACGGGCCTCGCGCAGCAGCCGCAGCACGTCGCGGCCGAGCCGGTTGTCGACGTTGTCGAGGAGGACGAGGCTGCGGACGGCCCAGTCCTTCCCGCGGTAGCAGCGGCGCAGATCGTCGATGAGGGCACGGCAGGCGAACTGCTCGGCGAAGCCCCGCTGGCCGGGCAGACCCTCGTGGTAGGCGCGGTTGAGGGCGACGAGCAGGCCGAGCCCGGCCCCGGCGGTACGGCCGCGCAGGACCGGCGACAGCCCGAGCCTGGTGCGCGCCAGCACGCCGCTCTGCTCGGCGAGCGGCAGCAGTTGCAGGACGTAGCCCACCGCGGCCGGCAGTCCGGCCACCCCGGCCGCGATCTGGGCGAGTTGCAGCACCAGGCTGAGCCATCCGCTGCGCGGCCGGGCCAGTTCCGCGCCGACGGCCTTCCTGGCCGCCTCGTCGCTGAGCCCTCTGATCGGGACCGCCAGGGCCTGCACGACGATGTCGAAGGCCCGGAACTGCACCTTCTTCACCTGGGGTTCGTGCTGGGGCAGCCCGGCGGCGATGGCGGCGAGCACATCGACGGGCTGCTCGTCCCTCCCGGCCCGCTCGGCGACATCGAGCCAGGCGCGCGGGACGCCGTGCGCCCAGCCGTACAGGTGCTCCAGCAGGGTCGTCTTGCCGCTGCCGCGGGGCCCGAGCAGCAGGGTGATCGGCCGCTGCGGGGTTCCGCCCGGCCCGGGCAGTAACAGGGACTCCATATGCGCCTCGACGGCCCGATCGCGCGCGGACTGCCCCGGCCAGCTTCTGGGCATGGGCCGACCTCCCCCCGGAGGGACCCGCGCCGACGCGGATCCGTGGTCGAGGGACCATACTGGCCCTCCGCCGTGGACTGGCAACCCGCATGGCGCAAAACCCCCAGGTGTCCGGAAACCGGATGCGGGGCCTCCGGCCTGTCCGGCCTCTCCGGATGCGGGGCCTCCGGCCTGCCCAGCCTCTCCGGATGCCGGGACTCCTGCCTGCCCGGCCGCGGGGCCTCCGGCGCCTATCCGGATGCGGGGCGTCCGGTCTATCGGGCCTATCCGGCCCCAGGCGGGACGACGACCGTGCGCTGGGCGGAGAAGTCGCCCCAGGTGCCGTCGGGCAGCTTGGCCCGCAGCTTGACGCTGTAGCGGGTGCCCGGCGGGTCGGTGACGGCGAAGGTGTACGCGGCCTGCCCGGCCGGCGGCTCGCCGCCCCAGACGATGGTGGTGGCGAACTTCCCGTTCAGATACAGCTGGTGCTCCCTGACCGGGGCACCGGTCTCCGGCGGCGTCCAGCGCAGCACCACCTCCCCCTTGCCCGCGGTGGCGGTGAGCCCGGTGGGCGCGGTCGGCTCGTCGCCGCCGGGGCCGGAGCGGGTGGTCAGATCCACCGGGGCACTGTCCGGCGAGGAGTTGTCGGCGGCGTCGCGGGCGCGGACGGTGAAGCTGTAGACGGTGCCGGGCCGCAGCCCCTCCACCCGGGCGGAGGCGGCGGAGCCCGGCACGCTGTGGATACGGGAGTCCTCCTGGTAGACGTCGTACGCCGTCACCCCGGTGTCGTCCTTCGCGGGCCGCCAGTCGAGGACCACCACCCGCGCGGACTCGACCTTCCCGCGCACCGAGGCCGGGGCCGTCGGCGGCTGACGATCGTCCCGCTTCGGCCGCGGAGTGGTGACGGAGACCGCCTTGCTGGGTGCCGAGAGGTTCCCCGCCGCGTCCTTGGCCCGCACGGTGAAGTCATAGGCGGTCCCGGGCTCCAGGCTCTCCACGTCCACCATCGTCTTGGCGGCCGGCAGCGCCTTGACCCGGGTGCCGCGCTGGAACACCTCGTAGCCGGCCACCCCTTCGGCCTCCGCCGCCCGCTCCCACATCACATGCACCGAGGTGGCGCTGCTCGCCTGGACGGTGACCCCGGCGGGCACCGCGGGCGGCACGGTGTCCTTCGGCGCCGCGGCTGCCCCGCCACCGCCGGAGCAGCCGCCGAGCAGCAGCACCGCCGCGCAGACCGGGACGGCGAGCAGGGCGGGGGTATGTCGCACGGCGGCGCCTCCTGGTCCGGCGGGGGATCGGGGTATTGGTCCAGACCTATATGCCACATCCGGAGCCGGGGATTCAAGACCCTGTCACGGGTGGATCGCGTGCGGTTCCGGGCGGTTGTCAGTGGGGGGTGCTTCACTGGATTTCGTCACTCTCCGTGACGGACGGAGTGCGAGGATCGGGGGATCCGATGGCTGACCGGATGACATATCTGACCGCCGACGGGCTGCGTGGACGCGGCTGGACGGACGGGATGGTCGGTGAGCTGCTGGGCTGGCCGGATGTGCAGGGGCGTGATCCCCGGCGCCGGACGGTGGCGCCGGTGCGGCTCTATCTGCTGGCCCGGGTGGAGGCGGTGGAGCGGAGCCCGGAGTTCGCCGGCTGCGCGGAGGCGGCCGGGCGGGGCGGGGCAGCGGCCCGCGCGGCCGCGGAGCGTCGCCGCCGAGCGGTGCTGGCGGCGGTCGCCGCCGAGCCGATCCGGGTCCCGCTGCTGCCGGTGCCCGAGCTGGAGCGCCGTTCCGCCCGGCACCGGCGGCTCCTGGCGGGTGCGTCCCGGTCGGCACCGAGTGCCGAGCCACCGGACGTCTCGGCGGCGACCTCTTCCCGGCCGGTAGGCCTGGCGGGACCGCCCGGTGCGCTGGTGCGCTGGCAGGTCGACTACCTCCAGCACGCACTGGGCCGGTACGACGCCCTGCTCGACGGGCTCTTCGGCACGGTGGGCCGCGCGGAGGCCGAGCGGCTGCTGCGCCGCCGGATCCTGGAGGCCGTCGCCGGGGCCTACCCGCATCTGGCGGCCGAGTGCCGGCGGCGGCTGCGGTGAGGCGGGAAGCGGGGGACGCGGCACCGATGAGTTCGGGCCCCGGGACCGGTCTGCCCTGGTATGGACACTGGCATGGACACAGGTATGGACACAGGTATGGACACGGGCAGGGACACGGGTGTGGACATCGACAACGGCACCGGGACGGGTACGGGCCGGGGATCGGGTGCGGGGCCGGTGCCCGATCTGGGCCCCGCGACCGACCGGGTGGCGGCGCTGCTGGACGGGGTCTCCGACGAGCGGCTGGACGGGCCGACGCCCTGCCCGGAGTACGCGGTACGGGAGCTGCTGGCCCATCTGGAGGGGCTGTCCGCCGCCCTCCGGGACGCCGCGCGCAAGGAGCTCGGCCCCATGACGGACACCGACCCGGGTGCGGAGCGCCCGGTGCTGAGTGCCGACTGGCGTACGGCGCTGCCGCGACTCCTCGGCGAGCTGGCGGAGGCCTGGCGGGCGCCGGAGGCCTGGCAGGGCACCACCCGGGCCGGTGGGATCACGCTGCCGGGCGAGGTGGCTGGCATGGTCGCGTGGAACGAGGTGGTGGTGCACGGCTGGGACCTGGCCCGGGCGACCGGGCAGCCGTACACCGTGGACGAGGCGGCGCTGAAGAGCTCGTACGCGCTGCTGGAGCCCTCGGACGACGGGGCGGGGCTGTTCGGCCCGCCGGTCCCGGTGCCGGACGGCGCCCCGCTGCTGGACCGGGTCATCGGCCGCAGCGGACGCCACCCGGACTGGACCCCGGGCGACTGAGCCCGCCCGGGCGCGAGGAGATGGCCCCGCGCCCGGAGGGGCTGTCAGACGGGCTCGCCCGGCACCAGGTTGATCCGGCTCCTGACCACGGGGTAGCCCGCCGTGGCGAAGGTCGCGGCCATCGGGGTGTTGCCCTGGTCGGTGGCGGCCGCCACCCGCTCGGCGCCCCGCTCGACCAGGTAGTGGGTGCACTCGGCGAGCAGGTCGTAGGCGTAGCCGCGGCCGCGGTGCTCGGGGACGACCCCGATGAAACCGACGCAGGGCCCGGACGGGTTGTGCGCGGGGATGTGGATGCCCGCGAGGGTGCCGTCCGGGGCGTGGGCGACCTGCCACCACTCGCGCGGGGAGGGGCACCAGTGGAAGAAGTCCAGCTCCTCGCGGGCGGCCTGGTCGAGGCCGCCCTCGGCGATGGCCCGCAGGGCGTGGGCGTCGAGGGTGGCGGAGTGGATGCGGCGCAGGGCGTCGAGGAAGACCTCGTCGTCCGGTTCGGGGGCGAAGCGGAGCCGGCCAGGTCGCTCGGGCAGGCCCGCGGCGGGGGTCCAGTCGTACATCAGCCGCTCGACCAGGATCTGGTATCCGGCGTCGCGGGCGGCGCGCAGCCGGGCCTCGCCGGCGGCGAGGGTCTCCGGGTCGTCCCGCCAGCCGGAGGGCAGGTTGAGCTCCAGCTCGACCTGGTGCGGGGCGGTCTTCAGCAGCAGGGCGCCCGCCTCCTCCTCGCCCTCGGCGACGTCGAACCAGTTGATGTTGACCGGCGCTTCGTCCTCGGGGCCGCCCCACCAGGCGCCGCGGGCGACGACCCGGCCGTCGCGCAGGGCGATCCGCTTCCAGTCGGGGCGGTGGACGGTGCGGGCGTGGGCGCGGCGGGCGCCGAGGGGGTCGGGCAGGGTGTCGAAGAGATGGGCGTCGCTCGCGTCGAGCGTGCGGATGACCAGCTGGGTCATGGGTGGGTGTCCTCCGGGACGGTATGCGAGGCGCGCTCCCGGATCGGGCCCTGTCGGCCCGTGTCGGTCCGTCAGACCGGTTACGCCGGGGAGTGGAAGAGGGAGCGCGTGATGACAGAGGTGGACATGTCGGCTCGCCTCCTTCCGGTCCGTGCGGGCGTGAGGGACACGTTAGTCGTACGGGGTGATCATCATCCATGGGTTTCCGGGCCCGCCCGCCCCGGGGCATGCCGAGAGGGTGGGTGCGCCGGTGGCCCGGCGTGCCCACCCCCAGGGGGCGATCCCCGCTCAGTGCACGGGCGCGGCGGTGTGGCCGCGGGTCTCGCCGATCTCCTCCCCGGGCTCCATCGGCGCGGTGACCTCGTCGTCGTCCCGGCGCCGGCCGAGGTGGTTGAAGACGAGGTTGAGCAGCACGGCCATCACACAGCCGGTGGAGATACCGGAGTCCAGGATGATCTTCGCGGTCTCCGGGAAGGCGTGGTAGAACTCCGGCGCCGTGATCGGGATGATCCCGACGGCAAGCGAGACGGCCACGATCAGGACGTTGTTGTCCTTCTCCAGCCCGGCCCGGACCAGGGTCTGGATTCCGCTGGCGGCCACCGAGCCGAAGAGCACCACACCGGCGCCGCCGAGCACCGGCCGGGGGACGACGGATATCAGCGAGGCGGCCACCGGGGAGAGGCCCATCAGCACCAGGAAGCCGCCGCCGCAGGCGACCACGAAGCGGCTGCGGATCCGGGTCATCGCGACCAGGCCGATGTTCTGGGCGAAGGCGCTGCACATGAAGCCGTTGAACAGCGGGCTGATCGCCGAGCCGAGGGTGTCGGCGCGCAGTCCGGCGGCGATGGTCTTCTCGTCGGCGGGGCGCTTGACGATCTCGCCGAGGGCGAGCATGTCGGCGGTGGACTCGGTCATCGACACCAGCATCACCACGCACATGGAGACGATGGCGGCGACGGCGAACTGCGGGGCGCCGAAGTGGAAGGGGGTGGGGAAGCCGACGATATCGGCCTCGGTGACCGGGCTGAAGTCGGTGACGCCGAAGGGTATGGCGACCAGGGTGCCGATCACCAGGCCGATCAGTACGGCGATCTGCTTGACGAAGCCCCGGGTGAAGCGGCGCAGCAGCAGCACCACCAGGAGGGTGATCCCGGCGAGGGTCAGGTAGTCGGTGGAACCGTAGTCGTCGGCCGCGGGGTTGGGGCCCTGGGCCCAGCCGAAGGCGACGGGCAGCAGCGAGACACCGATCAGGGTGATGACGGTGCCGGTGACCACCGGCGGGAAGAACCGGACGAGCTTGCTGAAGTAGGGCGCGGCCAGGAAACCGAGGAGTCCGGCGACGATGACCGCGCCGAAGATGACCGGGATGGCGTCGGCCTTGTTGTCGGTGGTGTCGACGATGGCCAGCATCGGGGCGACACCGGCGAAGGTGACGCCGTTGACGAAGGGCAGCCGGGCGCCGATCTTCCAGACGCCGAGGGTCTGCAGGAAGGTGGCGAGGCCCGCGGTGAAGAGGCTGGCGCCGGTGAGGAAGGTGAGTTCGGTGCCGGACAGTCCGGCCGCGGCGCCGACGATCAGCGGCGGGGCGACTACCCCCGCGTACATGGCGGCCACGTGTTGCAATCCGCTGGTGGCCATCTTCAGGGGCGGGAGGACCTCGTCCACCGGGTGCTTGCGGCCGGTGCCGGGGCCCGGATCGGCCGCGTCGATGTCGGGGCGTGCCGGGTCGGCGGTGGACTCGGCGTCGTTGGGAAACCTGGGCTCAGGGGCCATGTCGGCTCCTCCGGTCGATTTTCACGTCGCGGCGGACGTGGCTTTCAGGGAGGTGGTGCTGGTGGTGCGCCCGGTTGTGTCGCGGTGGGGGGCCGACACGGTTCACCGTGCCGGGGGGTGCGGCGGGCCCGGGTGTCCGGGCCCTGCTGCCGCACCCCCCGGTGCGGCTGCCGCGGATCCCGCTGGGAATCCGCGGCGACCGGTCGGGGGCCGTCCCCCCCGACCGGACTCTGGGGATCGCTCGCCTGGCGGGCCGGCCGGTGGCCGGGCCCGGGCGGGCCGACCGTGCGGTCAGCTCTCGGCGGCGATACGGGCGAGGCGCCGGGCCTCGTCCCGGGTGGAGCGCGCGATGGCGTCCTCGTCCACGGTGATCAGCCGGCTGTCCTCGACGATCTGCCGGCCGTTGACGAAGGACGCGGTGACCGGGGCCGCCGCGCCGAAGACCAGGGCGGTGACCGGGTCGGCGATGGTGGAGTGCCCGATGCCGTCGATCTTCCAGAGGACCAGGTCGGCGAGCTTGCCTGCCTCCAGGGAGCCGATCTGCTCGGCGCGGCCGAGGACTTGGGCGCCGCCGTGGGTGCCGAGCCGCAGTGCCTGGCGGGCGTTGAGCGCGGCCTCACGGTGGGCGCCGAGCCGGTTGATCAGCAGCGCGTTGCGCAGCTCGGTGTGGAGTTCGCCGGACTCGTTGGAGGCGGTGCCGTCCACGCCGAGGCCGACCGGGACGCCGGCGGCGAGCATGTCGGGGACGCGGGCGATCCCGGCGGCCAGCCGGGCGTTGGACGAGGGGCAGTGGGCCACGCCGGTCCTGGTCCGGGCGAAGGCGGCGATGTCGGCGTCGTTCATATGGACGCAGTGCGCCATCCAGACGTCCTCGCCGAGCCAGCCGGTGGACTCGAAGTAGTCGGTCGGCCCCATGCCGAACAGCTCCTTGCACCACTGCTCCTCCTCCACGGTCTCCGAGCCGTGGGTGTGGAGGCGTACGCCGAGCCGGCGGGCGAGTTCGGCGCCCTGGCGCAGCAGTTCGGTGGAGATGGAGAAGGGCGAGCAGGGGGCGACGGCGACCTGGGTCATGGCGTCGAAGCCGGCGTCGTGGTGCTGGTTGACGGTCTCCTCGGTGGCGGCCAGGGCGCCTTCGAGGGTCTCCACGGCGAAGTCCGGGGGCAGTCCGCCGTCCTTCTCGCTGCGGTCCATCGAACCTCGGGCCAGGGTGAAGCGGACGCCCATGTCGGCGGCGGCCCGGATGATGGTGCCGGAGAGGTCGCCGGCGCCCTTCGGGTAGACGTAGTGGTGGTCCATGGCGGTGGTGACGCCGCCGCGGGCCATCATCGCCAGCGAGCCCTGGGCGGCCGCGTGCGCCATCTGCTCGTCGATCCGCGACCAGGTGGGGTAGAGGGCGACCAGCCAGTTGAAGAGGTTGTGGTCGGTGGCCAGGCCCCGGGTGATCCACTGGTAGAAGTGGTGGTGGGTGTTGACCAGGCCCGGGGTGGCCAGATGGCCGGTGGCGTCGATCCGCCGGACCACGTTGTCCAAGCCCTCCGGGGCCCGGCCCGCGCCCAGCGACTCGATGCGGTTGCCGGCGATGACGAGATGGCCGTCCGCGTACTCGGTGTCCTCGGCGTCGACGGTCGCGATGGCGCAGTGCTCGATGACGATGCGCTCGGAAGCGCCGGGGGCTGCCGGGTGTGCCATGGTGCGTCCTTCTTCAGTGGGTGGCAACAGCGTGGGCACGGCAGGGCCCTAGGAGGATTTGAGTGCCGGAGCGGTGGTGCTGCTCCGGGTGCCGAGATGGTGGAAGAACAGGTTCAGCAGGACCGCGGCGAGCGCCCCGGCGCTGATTCCCGAGCCCAGCACGGTCTGCGCCCAGGCGGGGAAGCCGGCGTAGAAGGTGGGGGCGGCGAGCGGGATGATGCCCGCGCCCAGGGCGACGGCGACCAGGATGATGTTGGAGCTGTCGTCGAGTCCGGCTTCGGACAGGGTACGGATGCCGCTGACCGCGATCGAGCCGAAGAGCACGATCCCGGCGCCGCCGAGGACGGGCATCGGCACCAGGGAGACGACCGCGCCGAGGACGGGGAAGGCGCCGAGCACCAGCAGGGCGCCACCGGCGACGGCCACCACATAGCGGCTGCGGACCCGGGTGAGCGAGACGACACCGACGTTCTGGGCGAAGGCGGAGGTGGGGAAACCACCGAAGACGGGCCCGACCAGGGTGGCGATGCCGTCGGTCCGCAGGCCCCGGGTGAGGGTGCGGCCGTCGGTCCGGCGTTCGCAGATCTCACCGAGGGCGAGCATCCCGGCGCTGGACTCGGTCATCAGCACCAGCATCACGATGCACAGGGAGAGGATCGCGGCCGGCTGGAACTCGGGGGCGCCGAAGGCGAAGGGGGCGGGCAGCGCGGCGAGCGGTGCCTCGCGCAGGGCGGTGAAGTCGGCCATGCCGAACGGGATCGCGGCCAGGGTGCCGGTGAACAGTCCCAGCAGCAGCGCCACCTGCTTGACGAAGCCGCGGCCGAAGCGCTGGAAGAGCAGGATGACCACCAGGGTGAAGCCGGCCAGCGCCAGATACCTCATGGCGCCGAAGTCGGCGGCGGTCTTGTCACCGCCCTGGGCCCAGGTGACCGGTACGGGCATCAGCGTCACCCCGATGAGGGTGATCACCACGCCGGTGACCAGGGGCGGGAAGAAGCGCAGCAGCCGCCCGAAGAACGGGCCGACGGCGAGGCAGAAGAGTCCGGCGACCATCACCGCGCCGTAGATGGCGGGCAGTTGGTGCCCCGGGGCACTGGTCTCGGCGATGGCGAGCATGGGCGCGATACCGGCCGAGGAGGCGGCGTTGACGAACGGCAACCGGTTCCCGGCGAACCGGGAGAGCCCGAGGGTCTGCAGGATGGTGGCGAGCCCGGCGATCAGCAGGCTGGCGGCGATGAGCCGGGTCATCCCGGCGGTGTCCAGCCCGGCGGCCTGCCCGATGATCAGCGGCGGGGTGACCACGCCCGCGTACATGGCGGCGATGTGCTGGAGCGCGGCCGGGATCATGCGGGCGGGCGGCAGCTTCTCGTCCACCGGATGGCAGTCGGCGGGGGTGTCCACCGGCTGGCAGTCGGCCGGGGCGTCGGGGCGAAAGCGGTGGCGGTCCGGCGCCGGGGCGGTGTCCGGCCGGACAGGGAGGCCGTCGCGGTCCGCAGGGGCGCGGTCGGCCGGGTGGTGCGGCTCCGCGGGGGCCGCGGCGGCGGGGGAAGCGGGCGGGGCGGGGGTGGAACACGGGCCGTCGGGAGCCGGCCCCTCTGCTGGCTGTGCCATTGCTGTTCCCTCCGGTCCGCCGGCCGCCGGCCCGGCTGCGGGCGGGCGGCGGTCGGCGGGACCTGGCTGTCGGGCGCGGTGCCGCCCGGGGCGGAGGACCGGCGCGGCCGGTCCGCCGCGCGGGTCAGAGGTTGGTCATGTCGACCGGGATCTTCGGCTCGACGCCGTCCCGCAGGATGGTGGCCTCGATCAGGCCGTAGGGGCGGTCCGCGGCGAAGTAGACCTCGTTGTCGTTCTTGAGGCCGAACGGCTCCAGGTCGACCAGGAAGTGGTGCTTGTTGGGCAGCGAGAACCGCACCTCGTCGATCTCGGAGCGGCTGTTGATGATCCGCGAGCCCATCTGGTACAGCGTCTGCTGGAGCGAGAGCGAGTAGGTCTCGGCGAAGGCCTGCAGCATGTGCTTCCTGACCTGCTCGTAGGACCGCTCCCAGTGGGGCATCTTCTGCTCGTCGTCGGTCCAGTTGAACCGCCAGCGGCCGGAGACCTGGGTGGCGAGGATCCGGTCGTACGCCTCCTGCAGGGTGGTGTACTTGTCCTTCACATAGCCCCAGAACTCCGAGTTGGTGGAGTTCATGACGACCAGGTCCTTCAGGCCGGATATGACCTGCCAGCTCTCGCCGTCGTAGGTGATCTCGCTGACCCGGGTCTCCTGGCCCTTGCGGACGAAGGAGTGCTTGACCTCGTCGGAGCCGATGAACTTGGAGTTGGCCTCGGAGGTCTCGATCCGCTCCCAGGCGTACTCCTCGATCCGGATCCGGGCCCGGTGGATCGGCTCCTGCGAGGTGACGAAGTGGCGGGCGAGGTGGATGCCGAACTGCTCGGCGGACTCGATGCCGTACTCCTTGGCGAACGCGTACACCGTGTTCTTGGTGGTGTCGGTCGGCAGGCAGTTGGCGTTGGAGCCGGAGAGGTGGACATCGCTCATGTCGCCGGAGAGGGCGACCGAGACATTGAGGTCCTTGATGTGGTGGGTGTCGCCGTCCCGCGTGATCTTGACGACGCGGTTCTCTGCTTTGCCGTACTGGTTCTGGCCGAGAATCGTGGGCATGGTGTCTGCTAGCTCCCTCGGTAAACGGAGTAGCCGAACGGGTTGAGCAGCAGCGGTACGTGGTAGTGCTCGCCCGGTACGACGGCGAAGGTGATCGCCACCTCGGGGAAGAACGCACCGCTGTCCCTTACGCGGGGGGCGTCCTGCTGCGCCTCGGCTTGCTTCTTGGAGAAGTACGCCTCGGTGTCGAAGTCGAGGCGTACATGGGTGGTGCCCTCCGGCAGCGCCGGCAGGTCCTTGCAGCGGCCGTCCGCGTCGGTGGCGGATCCGCCGAGCGCGGTCCACTCCCCCTCGGCGCCCGGGCGGGCGGCGAGGGTGACGGGGACGCCCTCGGCGGGGCGGCCCACGCTGGTGTCCAGGATGTGCGTGGACACGGAGGCGGTGGTGGCAGTGCTCATGCGGTCGCTTCCTCCACGAGGCGGTTGAGCCGGATGCGGTTGATCTTGCCCAGTTCGGCGCGGACGATCTCCCGCTCCTGCTCGGGCGAGTGGCCGATCCGCTCCTTGACCGCGTCGCGCATCTGCTCACCGGTCCGGCCGGTGGCGCAGATCAGGAAGACATGGCCGAACCGGTCCTGGTAGGCCAGGTTCAGTTCGAGCATCTCCGCCTTGAGTTCCTCGGACGCGCCGGCCATTCCGCTCTGCTCGCGGGAGGAGGTCGGGTCGCCGGGCTTCGGGCGGCCGATCGGCGGGTGCCCCGCCATCGCCTCCCCGAGGTCCTCGGCGGTCAGCTCGGCCATGGCGGCGTCGCTGGCGCCCAGCAGGTCCTCGACGGTGGCGTAGGGGCGCTGGGCGAGCAGTCGGCTCCCCCACGCCGAACTGGCGCACACCTCGTGCAGGGTGTCGCGTGCGTCGCCGTCCGCGGAGGTGTTGAACCGGGCGAGGCCCGGCGTCGTACTCGAAGTCACGGGAGCCTCCGTGGCTGCTTTTCGCTGTGCTGTGGTCGGGCTGCGGATAGCTAACGCCTTGGATGAACGCCCCGTCAACACTTTGTTGAAACTTCGCTGTCAAATCTGGGTGACGGTCGTGCACCGAGGCTCCACAGTGCCTTCCGGCCGCTTCCGGCGGCGCGACGACCGCCCCCTGACACGAAGACGCCGCCGTCCCGGCATCCGGACGGCGGCGCGCTCGACGGGTGGGCCGACCCGGCCCGGGCTCCGCGGGAGCCCTCGCCCTCACTCCCCCTTGGCGGCGTTCTCCCTGTTCAGATAGTTGTAGACGGTGAACCGGCTGACCCCCAGGGCGCCCGCCACCGTCTCCACCCCGTGCCGCACCGAGAAGGCGCCCCGCGCCTCCAGTGCCCGGACGACCGCCTGCTTGGTCTTGCGGTCCAGCTCGGCGAGCGGCATGCCGTGCCGGCGCTCCATCGCGGCGAGGATGTGGTCCAGGGAGTCGGCGAGCTGCGGCAGCCGGACGGCGAGGACGTCCTCGCCCTCCCAGGCGAGGACCACATCGTCACCGATCGCCTGGTCGGGCCCGAGGATCATTCCGCCCATGGCGTCCACCAGCGGCTTGACCGCGGTGACCAAGGGGTGGTCGGCCGACTCGGTCACTGCTCCCCCTCCCCCACCACGTTGACCTGGAGCGAGACGCGGGTGGCGCCGGCGTCCAGCGTCCGGCGCAGCAGCGAGTCCACCGCCGTGAGCACCGCGTCGGCCCCGCCCTCCGCGGTGTTGCCGAACGGCCCCACGTCCACGGCGTCGAGGTCCGCCCCCTCGATGACCTCGCGGGCCACCAGCGCGTGCGCGGGGGCCTCGTCCAGGTCGAAGGGCTCGGTCGTGAACTCCACTCTCAGTCGCTGCATGGACTCACAGTAAGGCCGGGGCATCGGTTTCCGGCCGCCGAGCCCGTACCGGACAAGGCCTCCGGCACCCGGCGCCACGGAACCACCCACCCACCGTCCTTGGAGGAACGCACAACCCCTCATGGCCGGTTTTTCCCCATCCGGGGTTGACAGCCTTTGACACACCCAGGCAATCTTCCGTTAAGCAGAAACGAACTTCCGCAATACGGAAGGAGCGCCGACCCCTCATGGGATACCCGGACCAGCGCTTCAATGTGAACCTGTCGATCCTCTTCACCGAGCTCCCGCTTCTGGAGCGCCCCGCGGCCGCCGGCGCGGCCGGCTTCACCGCGGTCGAACTCTGGTGGCCCTGGATCGAGACGCCGACGCCCGAGGCGAGCGAACTCGACGCGCTGAGGAAGGCCCTGGAGGACGCCGGCACCCAGCTGACCGGTCTGAACTTCTACGCCGGACAGCTGCCCGGCCCCGACCGCGGCGCTCTCTCGGTGCCCGGCGAGGAGTCGGACCGCTTCCGCGCCAACATCGCGGTGGCCGCCGACTTCGCGGCCTCGGTCGGCTGCACGGCGCTCAACGCCCTGTACGGCAACCGCGTCGAGGGCGTGGACCCGGCCGAGCAGGACGCGCTGGCCCTGGAGAACCTGGTACTGGCCGCCCGCGCGGCCGACCGGATCGGGGCCGTCCTCCTCATCGAGGCCCTCAACAAGCCGGAGTCCCCGCTCTACCCGCTGGTCAGCGCCCCGGCCGCGATCGAGGTCGTGGACAAGGTCAACGAGGCCACCGGACTCGGCAACGCCAAGTTCCTGATGGACCTCTACCACCTCTCCATGAACGGCGAGGACCTGACCGAGGTCATCGACGCGTACACCGCCAAGACGGGCCACGTCCAGATCGCCGACAACCCGGGCCGCGGCGCGCCGGGCACCGGCGACCTGGACCTCGCCGGACTCCTCGACCGGCTGCGCAAGGCCGGCTACGAGGGCTATGTCGGCCTGGAGTACAAGCCCGGCGACCGCCCGAGCGCCGACGCCTTCGACTGGCTGCCCCGCGCCGAGCGCGCGGCCCGCTGACGCCCGTCCGCGCCGCCGCCCCCACACGTCACCCCCGCACCACCGCTGGAAAGAGGTACCCCGTATGAGCACGCTTCCCAAGGTCGCGTGGATCGGTCTCGGCATCATGGGCTCGCCCATGTCGGAGAACCTGCTGAAGGCCGGCTACGCGGTCACCGGCTACACCCTGGAGCAGGACAAGCTGGACCGGCTGGCCGCGGCCGGCGGCACCGCCGCGGCCTCCATCGCCGAGGCCGTCGCCGACGCCGACGTCATCGTCACCATGGTCCCGGCCTCCCCGCAGGTCGAGGCGATCGCCTACGGTCCGGACGGCATCCTGGAGAACGCCAAGCGCGGCGCGCTGCTGATCGACATGTCCTCGATCACCCCGCAGACCTCGGTGGACCTGGCCAAGGCCGCCGCGGACAAGGGCATCCGGGTGCTGGACGCCCCGGTGTCCGGCGGCGAGGCCGGCGCCATCGAGGCCGTGCTCTCCATCATGGTCGGCGGCGGGCAGGCCGACTTCGACACCGCCAAGCCGCTGCTGGACGCGCTGGGCAAGACCATCGTGCTGTGCGGTCCGCACGGCTCCGGCCAGACGGTGAAGGCCGCCAACCAGCTGATCGTGGCGGTCAACATCCAGGCCTGCGCCGAGGCCGTGGTCTTCCTGGAGAAGTCGGGCGTGGATCTCAAGGCCGCCCTGGACGTCCTCAACGGCGGACTGGCCGGCTCCACGGTGCTGACCCGCAAGAAGGACAACTTCCTCAACCGCGAGTTCGCCCCCGGCTTCCGCATCGACCTGCACCACAAGGACATGGGCATCGTCACCGACGCCGCGCGCAACGTCGGCGCCGCGCTGCCGGTCGGCGCCGTGGTCGCCCAGCTGGTCGCCTCGCTGCGCGCCCAGGGCGACGGCGGCCTGGACCACTCCGCCCTGCTGCGTGCCGTCGAGCGCCTCTCCGGCGCGCGGCTCTGAGTCCCGCACCACCCCGGGACTCCCCCTGAACTCCGGGCGGCGCCGGCGCCGACACCTGTCCTGTCGCGCCCAGGCGACGGCGCCGCCCGGACCACCTCCTCCGCGGCATTCGGACCGCTCCCCCGCAGGCAGACGGCCGATCAACCGCCGCCGACCAACCGCCCCAACCAACCGCTTCAATCAACCGTTGAAGTCAATTCAACAAACTGTTGACGTGAGCTGAAGGGCCTCCATACGCTCCTCGCACCGCCAGCAGCCCCGTACGTATCGGAAGGTCACGATGTCGAAGCGCGTGCTTACGACCGAGTCCGGCGCCCCCGTCGCCGACAACCAGAACTCCGCCACCGCCGGCGTCGGTGGCCCGCTCCTCCTCCAGGACCAGCACCTGCTGGAGAAGCTCGCCCGCTTCAACCGTGAGCGCATCCCGGAGCGTGTGGTGCACGCCCGCGGTTCCGGTGCGTACGGCTACTTCGAGGTCACCGACGACGTCACCGGCTTCACCTCGGCCGACTTCCTCTCCGCCGTCGGCAAGCGCACGGACCTGTTCATCCGCTTCTCCACCGTCGCCGACTCGCTCGGCGGCTCGGACGCGGTGCGCGACCCGCGCGGCTTCGCGGTGAAGTTCTACACCGAGCAGGGCAACTACGACCTGGTCGGCAACAACACCCCGGTGTTCTTCATCAAGGACCCGGTGAAGTTCCCCGACTTCATCCACTCCCAGAAGCGCGACCCGTTCACCGGCCGCCAGGAGCCGGACAACGTCTGGGACTTCTGGGCCCACTCCCCCGAGGCCACCCACCAGGTGACCTGGCTGTTCGGCGACCGCGGCATCCCCGCCTCGTACCGCCACATGGACGGCTTCGGCTCGCACACCTACCAGTGGACCAACGCGGAGGGCGAGGCCTTCTTCGTCAAGTACCACTTCAAGACCAACCAGGGCATCCGCTGCCTCTCCGCCGAGCAGGCCGCCGAGACGGTCGGCGCGGACGCCACCTCGCACCAGACGGACCTGCTCCAGGCCATCGAGCGCGGAGTGAACCCCTCCTGGACCCTCTACGTGCAGATCATGCCGGCGGCCGAGGCGGCCGACTACCGCTTCAACCCCTTCGACCTCACCAAGGTGTGGCCGCACGCCGACTACCCCGTGCAGCGGGTCGGCCGGATGGTGCTGGACCGCAACCCGGACAACATCTTCGCCGAGGTCGAGCAGGCCGCGTTCTCCCCGAACAACTTCGTGCCCGGCATCGGCCCCTCCCCGGACAAGATGCTCCAGGGCCGGCTGTTCGCCTACGCCGACGCGCACCGCTACCGCCTGGGCGTCAACCACACCCAGCTGCCGGTCAACACCCCGAAGAACGCGGTGGTCGACAACTACGGCCGCGACGGGCTGATGGCCACCCGCCACGGCTCGCGCCACGACAAGAACTACGAGCCCAACTCGTACTCCGGCCCCGCACAGACCGGTGTACCGCTCTCCGCACCCTTCGCCGTCCACGGCCACACCGGCACCCACGCCGCGCCGCAGCACGTCAAGGACGACGACTTCTTCCAGGCGGGCGAGCTGTACCGGCTGATGTCGGAGGAGGAGAAGAAGCGCCTCGTCGCCAACATCGCCGGCGGCCTGTCCCAGGTCTCCCGCGAGGACGTCATCGACAAGATCCTCACGCACTTCGCCGCCGCCGACCCGGACTACGGCAAGCGCGTCGCCGAGGCCGTCAGCGCCCTGCGCGAGGACTGACCCCCAAAGCCCTCTGCTCCACCAGACCGCGTACGGCTCCCGACGGGAGGTCGGTTGCCGTACGCAGTCCGTACCACGGCCCGGATGAGGGGTGGCCGGCGGTGCGGACGATGTGAGGACCGCGGCGGCGAGCGTGCCAGTGCGGTGGCAAGGAGCCCGGCTCCCCTTCCTGACCTGAAGGAAGGGACCCGCCGGACCACTCCGTCGCCGCCGCCGCGGTCCCACCATCCCTCTCCCGAGGGCCGTTCGAGACTCCGTCCGGCGGCGCGAACGTCCTGTCGCGCCAGCCTCGCACCGCCGGACGGCTCCACATCCGGGTCCGCCGCACCCGATGTCCTCCAGACCCTCCCAGACCAGAGCGCGGAGCAGGGGTTTACGGTCCCCCTGCTCCGCGCCCTTCTCCCTGTCCGTCCATGTCCGGCCGGCCAGGCACACGACGATGCCGGGGTCCCCGTACGGAGCCCCGGCATCGTCGTCGGCGAGGAAAGCGGAGGAACTGGTTTCAGTAAGTGATGAGAAGGAAGCCCCTCCATGGCCTCGCACGCTCACGCTAGCAGCCGGTCATGAGCAGGCGAAACAGGTTTTCCGGGCCGGCTCCCGGCCCTCACCCCGGAATCAGCGAGGACAGATTCTCCGGGGTGACCACCACCGAATCCGGGTGCAGGCCCTCGGGCCGCTCCAGGCCGATGAAGGTGACCGGGCCGTCCGGGACCGGGCCGCCGTCCCAGAGGGTGGTGGTGCCGGCCCGGTCGGCCATCAGCTCCACCAGGTGGCGGACCGTCAGGTAGTCGCGCTCGGCGAAGGCCCGCAGCAGCGTGGCGACCGTGACGCGGTTGCCCTCCACCCGGTTGGCGCTCGGGGTGCCGCGCAGATACACATGCAGCCACGTGGCGTGCCAGCCGCCGTCACCGCCGCGGACGAACACCAGCGGCAGCGCCACCCGGCCCGGGCCGCGCAGCTCCGACTTCATCCGCACGGTGCGCGGCTCGAAGGGGCGGCCCTGCTGCTCGGCGTCGCGCAGCATGAAGCCGAAGAAGGACTCCTCGACCTCCTCGAAGCCCTCCCCCGCGAAGATGTTGACCTGGGGGACGATGACGTCGCCGCGGGCCGCGGCCAGCCGCAGGTCGATGAACTCCGAGGCCCCGTCGGGTGCGTCGGTGATGTCCCCCGAGTGCACGCCCTCCGCCTGCTTGAGGGCGGTGTACGAGAGCCAGCCGATGGTCTCGTAGCGGGCGTCCAGCAGCAGCGCGGACAGGTCGTAGTCCGTGGTGCGCTCCGACTGCTTCCAGTACGTGAAGAACCGCAGCAGCTCGCCGTCGACCGGGGAGCGGGAGCCCCGGGGCAGCACCCCGAGCCCGGCGGCGCTCGCCTTGCCGCTGAGCGGCAGCGCCACGTCCAGGACGCCCGGGTCGACCAGCAGCTGGGCCGGCTCGGGCAGCCGTCGGCGGGTCTCGGCGTCCAGGGCGGCGGCGAGGCGCGCCCGGACGGACGGCGGCACCGGCGGGCGCTCGTCCTCGACGGTCCAGGTGCGGCCGGAGCGGTTGATGAAGACCCGGCGCTCACCGGTCTCCCTGACCCGGTTGACCAGATGCTCGCGCACCGACAGCAGCACCCGGCCGGACGCCTTCGGGGCGGCCTGCTCGGCGGCCGCCAGCACGGCGTCCCGCTCCTCCTGGGTGGAGCAGAGCCGCAGCAGCCGGTCCACCGAGCGGAACAGCTTGCCCGGGGCGGCCGCCAGCAGCCGCGCGGCGCCGATCACATCGCGCTCCTCCAGCCGCTCCTCGACCCGGCTGTCCAGCGACCGTGCCTGCTGCTCACCCCGGGCGACGGCGAACACCTCGGCGGCGTGCGGCCAACGGGGGTGCTCATGCGGGTGGAGCCGCTCGCCGAGCCGCTTGAACTCCTCACGGTACGTGGTGACATCGGCGAGCTTGGCCGGGGCGGCCGCGACCACCGCGTCCAGCCCGGCGAGCAGCGCGCGGCGGATCCGCCGGGGCATCGACCGGAAGCGGGTCGGCTCCGCCAGCGTCACATCGCCCTGGGACCAGGCGCAGGCCAGCCGCAGCACATCGGTGACGGTGTCCAGCAGCGGCTCGGCGCCGGCCTCCAGGCGGGCGAGGTTGACCACGGCGCGGTTCTCCCGGACCGGGATGGCCTCGGGCTGGGGACCGTCGGCACAGTGCCGGGCCAGCACCGCGAGGTCGCTCAGCCCCTCCTCCCCCAGCGGTGTGGTGCGCCCGGCCAGCGCCAGGTACAGGGCGGTGACTTCCTCTTCCAGGGCGGCGCCCGGATGCAGCACCGTCAGCCGGTCCCCGGCGGCGGCGATCAGCTCGTCATGGGCGGCCAGCAACTCCTCGTAAGCGTGCCGGTAGTGGCCGTATGAGGGGAGGGTCAGCAGATCGACCACTCCGGCGCCCAGCTGGTCGAGCACCTTCTCGCGGGCGCCCTCGTCGGCAAGGGCCTCCCGGACGCACTCCGTCCAGAACGCGAAGGTGTCCGGCACACCGGCCGGGAAGTCGATGAAGTAGGCGTTGTGCCGGACATGGTCGCCGACCAGCCGGCGCACGGTGTCCAGGGTCCACCGGGCGGTCAGGCCGGCCGCCGCCTCGGACATCCCCGACAGCCGCTCCAGCAGCGGCGCCGCCAGCTTGAAGCCCGCGGTCATCAGCGCGGCGTCGAGCTGCCGCGCCACCACGCCCCCTCGCCCGCCGGACTCGGCGGAGCCCGCGGAGGCGGTGAGGACGGGTATGCGATGGGTGTGCCGGATGACCAGGGATACGAGACGCTGGGACATCCCCGCATGATCCCAGAGCCCCCCGCCCCACCGCACCGGAGTTTCCCCCGGCCGCGCTGCACGGCGAGCCGGTCCGCGCCCTCACCGCCGGTAGCCGACCGTCAGCCGAAAGCCCCGGCGCTCACTCCGCGTGCGGGTCGATGATCTTGTCCAGCGCCCTTCTGACCGCGGTGTACGCCGCTCCGGCGCCCTCCGGGGCGCGCTCTTCCTCCTCGCGTGCCCAGTCCCGGGCGACCCTGATACGGCGGAGCAGTTCGTCCGCGTCCACGACGTCAGCCATGGTGTACGGATACCCGGTCCGGCGGGGAACGGAACGCGGCCCCCGCCCCGGGGCGTGGAGTCTCCGGGGTGGGGGCCGCGTGGCCGAAGATCGCCTGGGCGAGCGCGTCAGACGAGGTTGCGGATCGCCGTGGGGGCGTGGCCCGGCTCGGTGGCCAGCTCCTCGAACTCGGTGACATCGCTGACGTCGACCGTCTTGCTCATGGAGATGTTGGTGATCCGCTCCAGGATGGCCTCGACCACGACCGGGACCCGGTACTGCGCGGCGAGCTTCTTGGCCTCCTCGAAGGCGGCGCCCAGCTCGCCCGGGTCGGTGACCCGGATGGCCTTGCAGCCCAGGCCCTCGGCGACCTTGACGTGGTCCACGCCGTAGACGCCGATCTCCGGGGTGTTGATGTTCTCGAACTCCAGGTTGACCTGGAAGTTGATGTCCAGGCCGATCTGGGCCTGGCGGATCAGGCCGAGGTAGGCGTTGTTCACCAGGACGTGGACGTAGGGGACCTTGTGCTGGGCGGCGACCGCCAGTTCCTCGATCATGAACTGGAAGTCGTAGTCGCCGGAGAGCGCCACGATCGGGGTGTCCGGGTCGGCGGTGGCGGCGCCGATGGCGGCCGGGATGGTCCAGCCGAGCGGGCCGGCCTGGCCGCAGTTGATCCAGTGGCGCGGCTTGAAGACGTGCAGCATCTGCGCGCCGGCGATCTGGGAGAGGCCGATGGTGGTGACATAGCGGGTCTCCGGCCCGAACGCCCGGTTCATCTCCTCGTACACCCGCTGCGGCTTCATCGGGATGTCGTCGAAATGCGTACGGCGCAGCAGGGTGCCCTTGCGCTCCTGGCCGGAGGCGGCCCAGGCGGCGAAGTCCGGCAGCCGGCCCGCGGCCTTCAGCTCGCGCGCGACCTCGATCAGCAGCTCCAGCGCGGCCTTGGCGTCGGAGGCGATGCCGTAGTCCGGGGCGAAGATCTTGCCGATCTGGGTCGGCTCGATGTCGATGTGGACGAACTTCCGGCCCTTGGTGTACGCGTCCAGGTTGTAGCCGGTGTGGCGGTTGGCCCAGCGGTTGCCGATGCCGAGGACGAAGTCGGACTCCAGGAAGGTCGCGTTGCCGTAGCGGTGCGCGGTCTGCACACCGACCATGCCGGCGCTCAGCTCGTGGTCGTCCGGGATGGTGCCCCAGCCCATCAGGGTGGAGATGACCGGGACGCCGGTCAGCTCGGCGAACTCGACCAGCAGCGCGGAGGCGTCGGCGTTGATGACCCCGCCGCCCGCGACGATCAGCGGGCGCTCGGACTCCAGCAGGAAGCCCAGCGCCTTCTCGATCTGGGCGCGGGTGGCGGCCGGCTTGTAGACCGGCAGCGGCTCGTACGTCTCCGGGTCGAACTCGATCTCGGTCTGCTGGACGTCGATCGGCAGGTCGATGAGGACCGGACCGGGACGGCCGGAGCGCATCAGATGGAAGGCCTGCTGGAAGACGCCGGGGACCTGCGCGGCCTCCAGGACCGTGGTCGCCGCCTTGGTGACCGGCTTGGCGATCGAGGCGATGTCGACGGCCTGGAAGTCCTCCTTGTGGAGCTTGGCGACCGGGGCCTGGCCGGTGATGCACAGGATCGGGATGGAGTCCGCGATCGCCGAGTACAGCCCGGTGATCATATCGGTGCCGGCCGGGCCCGAGGTGCCGATGCAGACGCCGATGTTGCCGGCCTTGGCGCGGGTGTAGCCCTCGGCCATGTGCGAGGCGCCCTCGACATGGCGCGCGAGCGTGTGGTCGATGCCACCGCCCTCCTTGAGCGCCCGGTAGAAGGGGTTGATCGCCGCTCCGGGCACACCGAACGCGGTGGTGACGCCCTCGCGCTTGAGGATCTCAACGGCCGCACGGGCGGCGGTCATACGAGGCATGGGGTGCTCCTGCTGGGGCCGGGCGGATTCGGGCTCTGTCGCGCCACCTGAGAGCTTCGATTCCGTAATGCGGAAGTTTGTTTCTGTTATGTGGAAGCACAGTAATCCGGCTCGCTTCGCGCCGTCAAGGGAGCCCGAGGCGGCCGGGCTTGTACCGGCAGGCCCGCGCCGCACCGCCCGGAATCGGACATGGCCGAACCGCTCCCCAAGGAGCCCTCCGTGGTGGACCATGGACCGGTGGTGGCCGGGACGCGGGGTGGCGGGCCCGGGGCCGGGGACGAGAGGGGCGTCGTGGCGGGGAACGGGCCGAGCGGCCGTACGGGGCGGGGACCGGCCGAGGGGCCGTCGTGACCGAGAACGTGCCGGTGCGCTGCCCGGCCTGCCGCCGTACGCACGGCTACACCCCGCCGTCCTATCCCTGCCCCTGCGGAACGCCCGTGGTGCCGCCGGTGCTGCGGGGCGCTCCCGCCGAGCCGATCACCCACCGCACCTGGACCGACGCCTGGATCACCGCGCGCTGCGCGGCCTGCGGACGCCAGGACCAGTGGCCGCAGCCGGAGCTGGGCTGCCCCTGCGGAACGGTGCTGCGGCTGCCGGTACGGCCGGTGGCCAGCCCCGCGCCGCAGCGCGAGACCCAGGGGGGCGGCTCGGGCCCCACCTCCTCGGCGACCGGCCTGTCCACCGCCCCCGCTCATATCCCGCTGCCGCGCACCGCGGCACCGCCGCGCCCGGCCTTCCGGCCGGTGACCATCCGCACCGCCCGGGACGCGGTCTCCACCGCCGCCCGCTATCTGCGCTGGCTGGGCTTCCGGGACGTGGTCCAGCCCGAGGAGCGCCCCACCGGGCCCGTCACCGGGGTGGATCTGCGCGGCGACGGGCTGGTGGCGCGGGTGGATCCGACGACCCGGCCCACCTCACTGCGGGCCGTGGAGTGCCTCTGGCTCACCGGGCTGGCGACCGAGGCCCGCGGTGTCGCCTTCTCCCTGGCCGGGTTCACGCCGGAGGCCCGGGCCCGGGCGGAGGGGGTCGGTCTGCCGCTGTTCGTGATGGACCTGACCGGCATCCCGCAGCCGCTGGGCGGCGCCGCCGACGAACTCCTCGCCGGCGGCGCGTAAGACGTACGGGAGCGGGGCGGCTCAGTCGGACAGCTCCCGCTCGTCGTACTCCACCGCCGACCCCACGGATCCCGCCGAGCCCGCGGCGGTGCGCTCACGCAGCTCCACCCGGCGGATCTTGCCGGAGACGGTCTTGGGCAGCTCGGCGAACTCGATGCGGCGCAGCCGCTTGTACGGGGCGAGGACCGCCCGTGAGTGCGCGAACAGCACCCTGGCCGTCTCCGCGCCCGGCTCCCAGCCCTCGGCGAGCACCACATACGCCTTGGGCACCGCCAGCCGCACCGGGTCGGGCGCCGGGACGACCGCCGCCTCCGCCACCGCCTCGTGCTCCAGCAGCGCGCTCTCCAGCTCGAAGGGACTGATCTTGTAATCGCTGCTCTTGAAGACGTCGTCGTCCCGGCCCGTATAGAACAGGTATCCGTCCTCGTCCCGGGCGGCGATGTCGCCGGTGCGGTAGTAGCCGCCGGCCATCGCCTCGGCGGTACGTTCCGGGTCGCCGTGGTAGCCGGTCATCAGGCCCACCGGCGCGGCCGCCAGGTCCAGCGCGATCTCCCCCTCCTCCGCGCCGGGCTCACCGGTCACCGGGTCGAGCAGTTCCACCCGGTAGCCGGGGCTGGGGCGGCCCATGGAGCCGGGCTTGAGCGGCTGGCCCGGGGTGTTGGCCACCTGCACCGCGGTCTCGGTCTGGCCGAAGCCGTCCCGGATGGTGACACCCCACGCCCGCCGTACCGCCTCGATGACCTCCGGGTTCAGCGGCTCGCCCGCGGCCAGCGCCTCCCTCGGCGGGGTGCGCAGCGCCGAGAGGTCGGCCTGGATGAGCATCCGCCAGACGGTCGGCGGGGCGCACAGGCTGGTGACGCCGTGCCGGTCCATCTCGGCCATCAGCCGGGCCGCGTCGAAGCGGGTGTAGTTGAAGAGGAAGACGGTCGCCTCGGCGTTCCACGGGGCGAACAGATTGGACCAGGCGTGCTTGGCCCAGCCGGGCGAGGAGATGTTCAGGTGGACATCGCCCGGCTTCAGCCCGATCCAGTACATGGTGGCCAGATGGCCCACCGGATACGAGACATGGGTGTGCTCGACCAGTTTGGGGCGGGCGGTGGTGCCGGAGGTGAAGTAGAGCATCAGGGGATCGCCGGCCAGGGTCTCCCCGTCCGGCGCGAAGGCGGCCGGGGCGCCGGCCGCCTCCTCGTACGCCAGCCAGCCCGGCACCGGACCGCCGTCCGTCCCCCGCCCGACCGCGATCCGGGTGTACGCCCCCGGGACCTGGTCGAACTTGGCGGTGTCCTCGGCGCGGACCACCACATGCCGGGCCCGGCCGCGCTCCACCCGGTCGGTCAGGTCGACCGGACCGAGCAGCGGGGTGGCCGGGATGACCACCGCCCGCAACTTCATCGCGGCGAGCGCCGTCTCCCACAGCTCCACTTGGTTGCCGAGCATCACCAGGACCCGGTCCCCGGCCCGTACCCCCTGCCCGCGCAGCCAGTTGGCCACCCGGTCGGAGCGCTCACGCAGCGCGGCGAAGCTCAGCCGGGTGTCCCGGCCGTCCTCCTCCACCAGATGCAGCGCGGTCCGCTCGCCGCCCCCGGCGAGGTCGCGCTCGGCGATCGGGTCGAACCAGTCCAGCGCCCAGTTGAACCGCTCCGGCCGGGGCCAGCGGAACCCCTCGTACGCCGCGGGGTAGTCCTCCCGGTGCTTCAGCAGGAAGTCCCGGGCCTCCCGGAACGCCGCGGCCCGGTCGCCGTCGTGCTGCGCCATACGTCCTCCTGGTGGTGACCCGCCGGCGGGCGGGAGCCCATCGTCCAACCCCCGCCGGGCCCGGGGCCACCCCGGCGCCCGCCTCAGTCGATCACGGTGCCGAACCGCACCTCCCGGTCCTCCGCCCCGCTCAGCACCCCCGCCATCCGCCCGGCCTCCTCGACCAGGGCGGTCCGCTCGTCCCGGCTCAGCCTGCCGAACGGCTCCAGCACCACCACCGCCCGCCCGGCGCCCTCCTCCAGCCGCCACACCCCGGCCACCAGACCGTCCACCAGGAAGACCGGGAACGCCTGGTTCCCCTTCCAGGTGCGGTCCTTGAACGCGAGCGGCACCAGCCGCAGCCGGTCGGCATGCGACAACAGCAGGTTGTCGAACTCGGGCAGCAGCCGCGGCGGGGCCTGTTCGGCTCCGTCCGGGCGCGGGGCGTCCGGCAGGTCGAACAGCTCGGTGCCGCGCTCGTCCCGGAAGACCACCAGCTCCGGCCGGAGCCGTTCGAACGCCGGATGCAGCCGGGTCAGTCCGGCCCACAGCTGCATGTCCTTCACCGACGCCGGGCCGAAGGCGGCGAGGTAGCGGCGCACGGTGGCATCCAGCCCGGCCGGCTCGGCGGCCTCCCGGCCCAGCCACTTCTCGGCGGTGGTCAGCGCGACCTGCCCACTCCTTCCCCACAGCCCGCGCGGGGTGACCTGCACCAGCGGCAGCAGACAGCGGGCGGCGACCGAGAGGGCGGGCGGGTCGGCGTCCGGCCAGAGCGGTGCCAGCTCCTCGCGCAGCTCCTTCGGCGTACGGGGCCGCTCCTCCACCAGCTCCCGGGCGAGACCGGCCAGCCGCTCCAGGTCAACCCCGGTCAGCCGCCGGCGGAAGATGGTCAGCTCCCGTTCCCGGGCGGGCTGCACCAAGGCACGCAGAGCGAGGACGTCCTCGGCGGTGTGGGTGTGCAGGGTGGAGCGCAAGGTGACGGTACGGGCCACCGCCCGCCGCTCCATCAGCCCGGACAGCTCCTCGGGCCGGAACCCCTCCAGCCGGGCGGCCAGCGCGAGATACGGCGGCCGGGTGTTCTGCGCCTGGAGGCCGACCAGATGGGCCACCGCCTCCTCGGCGCCCATCGGGGCCCGCCGCAGCAGCAGTTGGCGGGCGAGGGTGGCCCTGTTCAGCGCGCGGTCGTCGAGCAGGGGCGCGGCGGGCGTCGTCCGGGTGGTCATGCTCCGCACCGTACGCCGCCTCGCGGACAGCTCCCGTCCGCAAGGCGGGCACCACGATCGCGTACCGCCCCGCCCTCACTCCGTCAGATCGCGCGGCTCACGGGCCGCGTGCCCTGGCTCGACCACGTCCCGGCGGCCCGTGCTGTGGCCCGTCTCCAGGACGGCGATCTCCGGATGGTGCAGGTCGAAGGCGGGCGACTCGGAGCGGATCCGGGGCAGGGCGTGGAAGTTGTGCCGGGGCGGCGGGCAGGAGGTCGCCCACTCCAGCGACCGGCCGTACCCCCAGGGGTCGTCCACGGCGATCCGCCGCCCGTACTTCGCCGTCCGCCAGACGTTGTAGAGGAACGGCAGGGTGGACGCGCCCAGCAGAAAGGCGCCGATGGAGGACAGGGTGTTGAGCGCGGTGAAGCCGTCGGCGGCCAGATAGTCCGCGTACCGGCGGGGCATGCCCTCGGCGCCCAGCCAGTGCTGCACCAGGAAGGTCAGATGGAAGCCGGTGAACAGGGTCCAGAAGTGGATGCGGCCCAGTCGCTCGTCCAGCATCTTCCCGGTCATCTTGGGCCACCAGAAGTGGAAGCCGGCGAAGGTCGCGAAGACCACGGTGCCGAACACCACATAGTGGAAGTGGGCCACCACGAAGTACGAGTCGGTGACATGGAAGTCCATCGGCGGCGAGGCCAGGATCACCCCGGTCAGCCCGCCGAACAGGAAGGTCACCAGGAAGCCCAGCGCCCAGAGCATCGGCGTCTCGAAGGAGAGGGAGGCCTTCCACATGGTGCCGATCCAGTTGAAGAACTTCACTCCGGTCGGCACCGCGATCAGAAAGCTCATGAAGGAGAAGAACGGCAGCAGCACCGCCCCGGTGGCGAACATATGGTGCGCCCAGACCACCACCGACAGCCCGGTGATGGCGATGGTCGCCGCGACCAGCCCGATATAGCCGAACAGCGGCTTGCGGCAGAACACCGGCAGCACCTCGGTCACGATGCCGAAGAACGGCAGCGCGATGATGTACACCTCCGGGTGGCCGAAGAACCAGAACAGGTGCTGCCACAGCAGCGCCCCGCCGTTCGCCGCCTCGAAGATCTGCGCCCCGAACCGGCGGTCGGCCTCCAGCGCCAGCAGCGCGGCGGCCAGCACCGGGAAGGCCAGCAGCACCAGCACCGAGGTGAGCAGGGTGTTCCAGCAGAAGATCGGCATCCGGAACATCGTCATCCCGGGGGCGCGCATGCAGATGATGGTGGTGATGAAGTTGACCGCGCCGAGGATGGTGCCGAACCCGGAGAGCGCCAGACCCATGATCCACAGGTCGCCGCCGGTGCTGGGGGTGCGTTCGGTGCTGTTGAGCGGGGCGTACGCGGTCCAGCCGAAGTCCGCCGTCCCGTCCGGTGTCAGCAGCGAGCCCAGCACGATCAGCCCGCCGAAGGCGAACAGCCAGTAGGCGAACATGTTCAGCCGGGGGAAGGCCACGTCCGGGGCGCCGATCTGCAACGGCATCACCGCGTTGGCGAACCCGGCGAAGGTCGGGGTGGCGAACAGCAGCAGCATCACGGTGCCGTGCAGGGTGAACGCCTGGTTGTACTGCTCGGCGGAGATGATCTGCAGCCCCGGCCGGGCCAGTTCGGCGCGCATCAGCAGCGCCAGCACCCCGGCGGCCAGGAAGAGGACGAACGAGGTGATCAGATACAGCTGGCCGATCTTCTTGTGGTCGGTCGTCGTCAGCCAGTCCACCACCGCCCTGCCCCGCCGCCGGCCCGCCTCGTTGGTGCCCGGGGACTCCGCTGCCGCCGTCCGCCCCTGCTCGCTCACTCGCTCCATCCTCCGGAACCTAGGGTTTCCCCCGGTCCGGGCACGGGTTTCCCGGCGGCCGGTCCGCGTACGTCACCCGAACGCCGACCGGCGAGCCGCTCAGCGCAGGGCCGCGAGCACCTTGTCCGGGGTGAGCGGCAGTTCGCGCAGCCGTACCCCGATGGCGTGGTGGACGGCGTTGCCGATGGCGGCCGGGGTGCCGACGATGCCGATCTCGCCGATGCCCTTGGAGCCCATCGGGTTGAGGTGGGTGTCGACCTCGTCCACCCAGTGGGCGTCGATCTCGGGTACGTCGGCGTTGACCGGGACGTGGTACGAGGCGAGGTCCCGCTCGGCGAAGCCCCCGTGCGCCGCGTCCGCGGTGGAGTGCTCGGTGAGCGCCATGCCCAGGCCCATGGTCATCCCGCCGATGAACTGCGAGCGTGCGGTGCGGGCGTTGAGGATCCGCCCGGCCGCGTACACCCCGAGCATCCGGCGCACCCGCACCTCGCCGCTGACCGTGTCCACCTGCACCTCCGCGAAGGAGGCGCCGAAGGCGTGCCGGGCGAACGGCGGCGTGGCCTCCGCCGCCTCGGTGGTGTCGCTCTCCGCGGTCAGCCCCTCCCCCGGCAGGTCACCTCGGTGGTCCGCCAGCCGCCGGATCAGCGCGGTGCAGGCCTCGTGCACCGCCCAGCCCCAGGAGGCGGTACCGGCGGAGCCGCCGGCCAGCGGGCCGTACGGCAGCCGGGTCGAGCCGATCTCGATGGCCACCGAGTCCAGCGGCACCGCGAGCGCGTCCGCGGCGATCTGCGCCAGCACGGTACGGGCGCCGGTGCCGATGTCGGTGGCGTCGATCCGCACCAGGAAGGTGCCGTCGGGCCGCGCGGTGGCGCTCGCCGAGGACGGGTCGCAGAGCACCGGATAGGTGGCCGCGGCCACCCCGGTCCCGGTCAGCAGATCGCCCTCCCGTCGCACCCCCGGCCGCGGGTCGCGGTGGTGCCAGCCGAACCGGCGGGCGCCCTCGCGCAGGCACTCGGCCAGATGGCGGCTGCTGAACGGCAGCCCGCTGTCCGGCTCGGTCGCCGGCTCGTTGCGCAGCCGCAGCTCGATCGGGTCCATGCCCAGCTCGGTGGCGAGCTCGTCCATGGCCGACTCCAGCGCGTACATGCTGGGCGCCTCGCCGGGCGCGCGCATCCACGACGGGCTGGGCACGTCCAGCCGGACCGCCCGATGGGTGGTGAGGCTGTGCGGTACGGCGTACATCACCCGCGCCGCCACCGCGCCGTGCTCGATGAACTCCTTGATCCGGGAGGTCTGCGCGGTCATCTCGTGCTCGACCGACAGCAGGGTGCCGTCGCGGTCGGCGCCGAGCCGCAGCCGGTGCAGGGTGGGTGAGCGGTAGCCCACCACATGCGCCAGCTGCCCCCTCGGCAGCGCCAGCTTGACGGGGCGTCCGGTGTGCCGGGCGGCCATCGCGGCCAGGACCACATGCGGGCGGGGCGTGCCCTTGGCGCCGAAGCCGCCGCCGACGTGCTCGGAGACCACGGTGATCCGCCCGGGCTCCAGCCCGAACAGCCCGGCGAGCGCGGTCCGCACCGGGTGGGCGCCCTGGCTGGAGTCGTACACCGTCAGATGGTCGCCGTCCCAGCGTGCGTAGGAGGCGTGCGGCTCCATCGGGTGGTTGTGCAGCGGTGGAATGGTGTACGAGGCCTCCACCCGCACCGGGGCCGCGGCGAACGCCTCCCGGGCGTCCCCCCGCTCCCGGCGCCCCGGATGCCCGTTGGCGCTCTCCGGGACGTACGCGTCCGGGTGGTCCTCCCGTAGCACCGCGTCATGGGGCCGGACCTCGTACGACACCTTTACCGCCGCGGCCGCCGCCCGGGCGTTCTCCAGGCTGTCCGCCACCGCCAGGGCGACGAACCAGCCGCGGTGCGGGACCTCGTGGTCCTGGAGCACCTTGAGGATCGGGTCGTCGCTCTCCCCTACACGCGGGGCGTTGTCCGGGGTGAGCACGGCGAGCGTCCCGGGCAGCGCGAGGGCCGCCGAGGCGTCCACCTCCGTGACCCGCCCTGCCGCCACGGTCGCCGGCACCGGCCAGGCGTAGGCGCAGTCCGGGGCGGTGTGCGGCTGCTCGGTGGCGTACCGGGCCGTACCGGTGACCTTGTCGCGGCCCTCCAGTCGCTCGGCGCCCGCCCCCAGGGCGGGCTTTCGCCCTACGGCCCCGGCGGCGGTGGACGTGGCGGTGGGACGCATGGCGACTCTCCTGAGGTCCGGTGTCTCCGAGGTCAGAGGCGTTGGGGGCTGCGGGCCGAGGCGAGCCCGGTGAGCGTGTGCACGGCCAGGTTGCGGGCCAGCGGCACCTTGAAGCCGTTGTCCCGCAGCGGTTCGGCGAGCGCCAGTTCGGCGTCCACCGCGTGGGCGACGGCCTCCTCGGTGAGCCGGTGCCCCAGCAGCGCGGTCTCGGCGAGCCGGGCCCGCCAGGGGCGGTGCGCCAGTCCGCCGAACGCCAGCCCCACGGCCCGTACCGTGCCGTCCTCGTCGGTGTCCAGCACGGCCGCGACCGAGGCCAGCGCGAAGGCGTAGCTCGCCCGGTCGCGCGCCTTGCGGTACGCGGAGGGCCGGCCCGCCGTCGTCCCCGGCACGGTGACCGCGGTGACCAGCTCTCCCGGCCGGATCACGGTGTCCCGCTCCGGGTGCTCCCCCGGCAGCCGGTGGAACTCCGCCGCCGGCACCGCGCGGGCGCCCTCCGGCCCGTACAGCTCCACGGTGGCGTCCAGCGCCGCCAGCGCCACCGCCATGTCGGACGGATGCGTCGCGACGCACCGCTCCGAGTGCCCGAGCACCGCGTGGTCCCGGTGCACCCCCTCCCTCGCCGCGCAGCCGCTGCCCGGCTCGCGCTTGTTGCAGGCGGCGGAGGTGTCCTGGAAGTACGAGCACCGGGTGCGCTGGAGCAGGTTGCCGCCGGTGGTCGCCATGTTCCGCAACTGGCCCGAGGCGCCCGCGAGCAGCGCCTGCGACAGCACCGGGAAGCGGTCGTGCACCAGCGGGTGCGCGGCCAGGTCGCTGTTGCGCACCGTGGCCCCCACCCGCAGCCCGCCATCCGGCAGCTCCTCCACCCCGTCCAGCGGCAGCCGGCTGACATCCACCAGCACGGCCGGGGTCTCCACCCCGTGCTTCATCAGATCCATCAGATTGGTCCCGCCCGCGAGGTACCGCGCCCCGGGCGTGGCCGCGAACGCCTCGACGGCCGCGTCGACCGTCGCCGGTCGCTGGTATCCGAACGGCTTCACCGGGTCACGTCCTCGATGGCGGCGACGATGTGGGGATACGCACCGCAGCGGCACAGGTTGCCGCTCATCCGCTCCCGGATCTCGGCGCGGCTCAGCTCCACGGGGCCCTGGCCCGAGGCCCATCCCGGGTCGGTGACATGCGAGGGGTGCCCGGCGGCGGCCTCCGCGAACACCCCGACGGCCGAGCAGAGCTGACCGGGGGTGCAGTAGCCGCACTGGAAGGCGTCCCGGCCCAGGAACGCTTGCTGCACCGGGTGCAGCTCGTCCCCTGCCGCCAGCCCCTCCACCGTCGTCACCTCAGCGCCGTCCTGCGCCACGGCGGGCAGCAGGCAGCTGTTGGCCCGCCGCCCGTCCACCAGCACCGTGCACGCCCCGCACTGCCCGTGGTCGCAGCCCTTCTTCGCCCCGGTCAGCCCCAGGTGCTCCCGCAGCAGGTCCAGCACCGTGGTCCGGTTGTCCAGCTCCCTGGTGTGTTCCACCCCGTTGACCGTCACAGTCACCCGCGAGGACGTCCCCGGACCGGTGCCCGTGCTCATCGCGGGATCTCGTCCTCGTCGTCCGGCACCGTGTGCATCGCCGCCTCCTCCGCCGAGGCGGCGGCCCCGTCGATACCGACGTCGGTGGCCACCACGTCCTTCTCGTCGTCGCCGTGCGCCCCCTCGTCGGGCGCCACCAGCCGCCCGGACCGCTCCCGGCCCACCTGGTCGCCGCCGACGACCTCGCCGTCACCGCCGGGCAGGTCGCCGATGCCGTCCCCGGGCGCGACGTCGTCCAGCGTCGGGTCCGGCACCTCCTCGGCCAGCCGCTGGTCCAGCGACTCGCCCTCCCGCTGCTCCCGCGCGGTCGTCCCGTGGTCCTCCACGGCGTACGGGCGCTCCGGCGGGGAGTACCCCTCCTCGTACGGGTCCGCGTCCCGCTCCGAGAGCGTGTCCTCCGGGTCGAGGATGCCGGTGTCCTCCCGCTCGTCCGCGTCGTCGGGCTGGTAGACCTCGTCGCCCATGCTCTCGTCGCTGTCCATGCGGCCTCCTCTGGTGCGTACGTTCAGGCCCACGGCCCACGGCCGTGTCCGGCTCGCCTGATCGCGTATCCAGCCTGGTACAGGTCACACATCCCGGCACGCCGGGGTGGGCCGGGCGGGGGGCGGGGCGGCTTGCGCCGCCGGTGTCCGGGCCTGCCCGCTGCCCGGTCACCGGCGGCGCGTCAGGCGTCCACCGTCCAGTCGAGGACCTGGGAGGCCTGCTCCTGGGTCTGTTCGGCGAGCTCGCGGGTCTCGGTGAGGACGTCGCCCTGCTCCTCGACGAGCTGGTCGTAGATCGGGCTGGTGGGCTGGGCGGCCATGTGGGGGGTCTCCTTGCGGGGCAGGGGCACTCGCGGCGGGGGCGTCCCCGGCGCGCAGCTCGCCTGCCCAGGGGCGGCGGGGGCATGCCGGAACGTGGCGTAGGACACGTCAGGCCACCGGGTTCAGGCGGGTGTCGTGGTGGATGGGGGTGTGCGCCCCGGTGAGGGAGGCGCCGCTGCCGCCGCGGCGGGTGGCGACGATCTCCGCGCCGATGGAGAGGGCCGTCTCCTCGGGGGTGCGGGCGCCGAGGTCGAGGCCGATGGGGCTGCGCAGGCGGGCCAGGGCGGGTTCGCCGACGCCGACCTCGCGCAGGCGCCGCTCGCGGTCGAGGTGGGTACGGCGGGAGCCCATCGCGCCGACGTAGGCGACGGGGAGGGTGAGGGCGAGTTCGAGGAGGGGGACGTCGAACTTGGCGTCATGGGTGAGGACGCACAGGACGGTGCGGGAGTCGGTGGTGGTGGCGGCGAGGTACTCGTGGGGCCAGGCGACGACGATCTCGTCCGCGTCGGGGAAGCGGGTGGCGGTGGCGAAGACCGGGCGGGCGTCGCAGACGGTGACGTGGTAGCCGAGGAACCTGCCGACCCGGGCCAGGGCCGCGGCGAAGTCGATGGCGCCGAAGACGATCATGCGGGGGGCGGGCACGCTGGACTCGACCAGGAGGGTGAGGGGCCGGCCGCAGTGGGAGCCCTCCTCGCCGAGGGTGAGGGTGCCGGTGCGGCCGGCGTCCAGCAGGGCGCGGGCCTCCGCCGCGGCGGTGCGGTCCAGCTCGGGGTGGCCGCCGAGGCGGCCCTCGTACGAGCCGTCGGGGTGGACGAGGAGGGCGCGGCCGAGGAGGTCGGCGGGGCCCTCGGCGATCCGGGCGAGGGCCGCCGCCTGGTTTTCGGCGGCGGCCCTGAGGGCGGCGGGGAGGACCCCGCCGCGTACCGGGGTGACGAGGATGTCGATGACGCCGCCGCAGGTCAGACCCACGGCGAAGGCGTCCTCGTCGCTGTAGCCGAAGCGTTCGCGGACGGGTGTGCCGTCGGCCAGCGACTGCTGGCAGAGTTCGTATACGGCTCCTTCGACGCAGCCGCCGGAGACCGACCCGATCGCGGTGCCCTCGCTGTCGACGGCGAGGGCGGCGCCCGGTTGCCGGGGCGCGCTGCCGGTGACGGCCACCACGGTGGCCACGGCGAAGTCGCGTCCCTGCTCGACCCACCGGTGGAGCTCCTCGGCGATGTCCAGCATGTCGGCCTCCTTGCGGCTACGGCTGTGTGAGGGGTTCCCGGGTCAGTGCCCGTTACCCATGGCGAAGTAGAAGACGAACACCGCCGAGAGGACCCACATCAGGGCGCTGGGCTCGCGCCACTTGCCCTGGGCGGCCTTGATCGCGCAGTAGGCGATGACGCCGGCGCCGACACCGGTGGTGATGGTGTAGGTGAACGGCATCAGGACGACCGTCAGGAAGACGGGGACCGCGATGGACCAGTCGGTCCAGTCGACGTGGCGGGCGTTCTGGAGCATCATCGCGCCGATGACGACCAGGGCCGCGGATGCGACCTGGCCGGGCACCAGCTGGGTGAGCGGGGTGAAGAAGAGGCACGCGGCGAAGAACAGGCCGGTGACGGTGGCCGAGAGGCCGGTACGGGCGCCTTCGCCGACTCCGGTGGCGGACTCGATGAAGACGGTCTGGCCGGAGGCGCCGGCCGCGCCGCCCACCACGCCGCCCGCGCCGTCGATGAACAGGGCCTTGCTGAGGCCGGGCATCCGGCCCTGGGCGTCGGCGAGCTTGGCCTCCTGGCCGACCGCGATGATCGTGGCCATGGCGTCGAAGAAGCCGGCCAGGACCAGGGTGAAGACGATCATCGAGACGGCGGCGTAGCCGACCTTGTCCCAGCCGCCGAACTCGATCGCGCCGAGCAGGGAGAAGTCCGGCATGGAGACGACGCTGCCGTGCAGGACGGGGGCGGTGCCGCCCCAGGCCTTCTCGTCGATGAGGCCGGTGGCGGTGGCGGTGACGGAGATGACGGTGCCGACCACGATGCCGATCAGGATGGCGCCGGGGATCTTGCGCGCCTGGAGCATGAAGATCAGCAGCAGGGTGAGGCTGAAGAGGGCGACGGGCCAGCCGGTGAGCGAGCCGCCGACGCCGAGGGTGACCGGGCCGCCGGCGGTGCCGGGGCCGACGAAGCCGGCCTTGACGAAGCCGATGATCGCGATGAAGAGCCCGATGCCCATGGTGATGCCGTGCTTGAGGGCGAGCGGTATCGCGTTCATGATCACTTCGCGGACGCCGGTGACCACCAGAAGGCAGATCACCGCGCCGTAGATCGCGCACATGCCCATGGCCTGCGGCCAGGTCATCTCGGGCGCGACCTGGGTGGCGATCACGCCGGCGACGCTGAGGCCGGCCGCGAGGGCCAGCGGGACCTTGCCGATGAAGCCCATCGCCAGGGTGGTCACCGCGGCGGCCAGCGCGGTGGCGGTGATCAGGGCGGGCTGGCTGAGCTTGTCCCCGTTCACATCCCCGCCGCCGAGCAGCAGGGGGTTGAGGAGCAGGATGTAGGCCATCGCCATGAAGGTCGTGATGCCGCCGCGCACTTCCTTGGCGACGGTGGACCCTCGGTGGGTGATGTGGAAATAGCGGTCGAGCCAGGATCGGCCGGCGGGGACTCTGGAGCCGTTGCCGGCTTCCTCCGCTGCGGTCCTGGGCTCCACGGACGACTGGGTCATGGTGCCTGTTCTCCCAAGGTTCAAAGGGGCACCCGCGCGCATAGGGGCGCTTGTGCGGGATTTGGGATGGTGCGTTGGCTGCACGACCCGGGGGACGGCCCGAGACGAACGGGGTTGCGCGCCGCACGGCGTGGGGGCCGCTGGGCGGGGGTGCCGGCGCGTACGTGGTACGCGGGCGGCGGGTGCGGGGTCGTCCCGCGTGGGGGTTCTCCGGGCGGTGCGGGCGGGTGGAAGTGTGACGTTCCCGGGAGGCACGCACCGCCCGGAGGTCTGACGGGCCCCGGGTGCGGGGCCGGCAGGTCTCCGGGGTGTGTCCTCGCCCGGTGTGTGGTGGGCCGGGCGGGGATCCGGAGGGGCTTTCAGAAGGTGCCGGTGGTGAGGTGTTCGGGTCGTACCGGCGCCTTGGTGAGGTCCAGGCCCGTCGCGTTCCGGATCGCCGCGAGGACGGCCGGGGTGGACGACAGGGTCGGGGCCTCGCCGATGCCGCGCAGGCCGTAGGGCGCGTGGTCGTCGGCGAGTTCGAGGATGTCGACCGGGATGGTCGGGGTGTCGAGGATGGTGGGGATCAGATAGTCCGTGAAGGAGGGGTTGCGCACCTTCGCGGTCTTCGGGTCGACGACGATCTCCTCCATGACGGCGATGCCCAGGCCCTGGGTGGTGCCGCCCTGGATCTGGCCGATGGCGGAGAGCGGGTTGAGCGCCTTGCCGACGTCCTGGGCGCAGGCCAGTTCGATGACCTTGACCAGGCCGAGCTCGGTGTCCACCTCCACGACCGCGCGGTGGGCGGCGAAGGAGTACTGGACATGGCCGTCGCCCTGGCCGGTGACCAGGTCGAACGCCTGGGTGGGGCGGTGGCGCCACTCGGCCTCGATCTCCACCGCCTCGTCGGCCAGGACCTCGGCCAGGTCGGCGAGGACCTCGCCGCCGTCGGTGACGACCTTGCCGCCTTCGAGCAGCAGTTCGGCGGTGGCCCAGGCGGGGTGGTGGGTGCCGAACCTGCGGCGGCCGATCGCCAGGACCTTCTCGCGGACCAGCTCGCAGCTGTTCTTGACCGCGCCGCCGGTGACGTACGTCTGGCGGGAGGCGGAGGTGGAGCCGGCCGAGCCGACCCGGGTGTCGGCGGGGTTGATGACCACCTGGGTGACACCCAGTTCGGTGCGGGCGATCTGGGCGTGCACGGTGATGCCGCCCTGCCCGACCTCGGCCATCGCGGTGTGCACGGTGGCGACGGCCTGGCCGCCGACGACCTCCATGCGCACCTTGGCGGTGGAGTAGTCGTCGAAGCCCTCGGAGAAGCCGACGTTCTTGATGCCGACCGCGTAGCCGACGCCGCGGACGACGCCCTCGCCGTGGGTGGTGTTGGACAGGCCACCGGGCAGGGCCCGGATGTCGGCGCCGGCGGTGGTCTCCCACTGGCGCTCGGGCGGCAGCGGGCGGGCCTTGACCCGGCGCAGCAGCTCGGCGACCGGGGCCGGGGAGTCGACCCGCTGGCCGGTGGGCATCAGGGTGCCCTGCTCCATGGCGTTGAGCTGCCGCAGCTCGACCGGGTCCATGGCGAGGGCCTGGGCGAGCTTGTCCATCTGCGCCTCGTAGGCGAAGCAGGCCTGGACCGCGCCGAAGCCGCGCATGGCGCCGCAGGGCGGGTTGTTGGTGTAGAGGGCGACGGCCTCGATGTCCACGTCCTCGACGGCGTACGGGCCGACGGCGAGGGAGGCGGCGTTGCCGACCACGGCCGGGGAGGCGGAGGCGTAGGCGCCGCCGTCCAGCACGATCCGGCAGCTGATGTGGGTGAGCCTGCCGTCGCGGGTGGCCCCGTGCTCGTAGCGGAGCCTGGCCGGGTGGCGGTGGACGTGCCCGAAGAAGGACTCGAACCGGTTGTAGACGATCTTGACCGGCTTGCCGGTGCGCAGTGCCAGCAGGCAGGCGTGGATCTGCATGGACAGGTCCTCACGGCCGCCGAAGGCGCCGCCGACGCCGGAGAGCGTCATCCGGACCTTCTCCTCAGGCAGACCGAGCACGGGCGCGATCTGGCGCAGGTCGGAGTGGAGCCACTGGGTGGCCACATAGAGGTCGACGCCGCCGTCCTCGGCGGGGACGGCGAGACCGGACTCGGGGCCGAGGAAGGCCTGGTCCTGCATGCCGAAGACGTACTCGCCGGTGACGATGACATCGGCGCGCGCGGCGGCCGCGGCGGCGTCGCCGCGGATCACCGGCTGGCGGTGGACGATGTTGGGGTGGGCGACATGGCCGGCGTGGTGGTCGTCGCGGTGCGGATGGAGGATCGGGGCGCCGTCGGCGAGGGCGGAGGCCTCGTCGGTGACCACCGGCAGCTCCCGGTACTCGACCCTGATCTTGGCGGCGGCGCGCCGGGCGGTCTCCGGGTGGTCGGCGGCGACCAGGGCGACCGGTTCGCCGTGGTGGCGGACCACGCCGTCGGCGAGGACCGGGGTGTCCTGGTACTCCAGCCCGTACCGGGTGACGTCGGTGGGCAGGTCGTCATGGGTGAGCACGGCGTACACCCCGGCCTGGGCGAGCGCCTCGGACACGTCGATGGAGACGATCTCGGCGTGCGCGGTGGTGGAGCGCAGGATCTGGCCCCAGAGCATGTCCTCGTGCCACATGTCGGACGAGTAGGCGAACTCGCCGGTGACCTTGAGGGTGCCGTCGGGGCGGAGCGTGGACTCGCCGATGCCGCCCCGGGTCTGCGAGCCCTGGGTGACCTGGGTCGGGGTGCCGGCGGGGGTGGTGGCGGCCGGATGACCGGTGGGGGTGGGCATGGGGATCAGACCGCCTCTCCCTGGCGTTCCTGGCGGGCGGCCGCCAGGCGGACGGCGTCGAGGATCTTCTCGTAGCCGGTGCAGCGGCAGAGGTTGCCGGAAAGGGCCTCGCGGATGTCCTCGTCGGAGGGTGAGGGGTTGCGCTCCAGCATCTCGTCGGCGGCGACGAGCAGACCGGGGGTGCAGAAGCCGCACTGGACGGCGCCGGCGTCGATGAAGGCCTGCTGGACGGGGGCGAGCGCGGTGCCCTCGCCGGTCTGGGAGTCCGTTCCGGTGGCGGACCAGCCCCGGGCCTCCTGGAGGCCGGTGCCGGGCGCGGCGCAGGCGCCGGTGGCGCAGACTCCGCCGTGGCCGTGCCGCTCGCGCTGCCGGGCGTAGTCGGCGAGGCCCTCGACGGTGACCACGTCGCGGCCCTCGACCTGGCCGGCGGCGACCAGGCAGGAGCAGACCGGCACGCCGTCCAGGCGGACCGTGCAGGAGCCGCACTCGCCCTGCTCGCAGGCGTTCTTGGAGCCGGGCAGGCCCAGCCGCTCCCGCAGGACGTACAGCAGGGACTCGCCCTCCCAGACGTCGTCGGCCTGCTGGGGGCGTCCGTTGACGGTGAGGTTCACACGCATGGTCAGGCGGCTCCTTCCAGGGCGTGTCCGGTCGAGCGGTACTGCTCCCAGGTCCAGCCGAGGGTGCGGCGGGCCATGACACCGACGGCGTGACGGCGGTACGCGGCGGTACCGCGGACGTCGTCGATGGGGTTGCAGGCGCCGGCGGCGAGGGTGGCGAACTGCCGGGCGATGGCGGGCGTGAGCTCGGCGCCGCTGTCCCAGAAGCCGCCCTCGTCGAGCGCGGCGTTCAGAAAGGCCTCGGCATCCTTGGCGCGGACCGGGGTGGGCGCGGCGGAGCCGATGCCGGTGCGCACGGTGCGGGAGTCGGGGTGCAGGGCGAGGCCGAAGGCGCAGACCGCGATGACCATGGCGTTGCGGGTGCCGACCTTGGAGAACTGCTGGGGGCCCGCGGCCTTCTTGATGTGGATGGATCTGATCAGCTCGTCCGGCTCCATCGCGTTGCGCTTGACGCCGGTGTAGAAGGCGTCGATCGGGATGAAGCGGGAGCCGCGGACCGACTCCACCTCGACCTCGGCGCCGGCGGCGAGCAGGGCGGGGTGGGCGTCGCCGGCCGGGGACGCGGTGCCGAGGTTGCCGCCGACGCCGCCGCGGTTGCGGATCTGCGGGGAGGCGACCGTGTGGGAGGCGAGGGCGAGGCCGGGCAGTTCGGTGCGCAGGTTCTCCATGATCCGCGTGTACGGGACGGAGGCGCCCAGGCGGACGTTCTCCTCGCCGACCTCCCAGTCGTGGAGCGGCTCGACGCGGCTCAGGTCCAGGAGGTACTCGGGCCGCCGGTGGTCGAAGTTGATCTCGACCATGACATCGGTGCCACCCGCGAGGGGGACGGCCGAGGGATGCTCGGCCTTCGCGGCGAGCGCCTCCTCCCAGCTTGCGGGGCGAAGGAAGTCCATAGCGGCTCTCTTCTTCGGATCGGGGGGACCACGGGGTGGCCGGGGGTCCGCGCGATCCGTCGCGATGGCGGGGCTCCCGGTGGCGGGTGGTCGGTTACTCGTAAGGCCGGCTTCTCTGGGGACTGCTCAGGGGGGTGGGGGTCGGCCGGCCCGGCGGGCTCGTGTCCATGTGCTGGCACATGTGGTCGTTCGGGTGTCTGTTCATGTGCTGTTCACGCGTCGTGGGCCCAGTACACCCAGCGGTGCTCCACCCGGTGCAGTCACCGAAACCATGAAGGAGTTGGCTGGGTACCCCCTCGGTCTTGTAGATTCGAACGAAAGGCGCGGAGCGGTAACCTCTCCGTTTCCCCCTGGAAACGGTGGCCACAGCTCACCGGCGACATCGAGACACCTCGTGACCCGGCCCGCCACCCTCTGCCCACCCCTCCCCACCCTCACGACTTTCACGAGAACAGATCGGCGGACGACGACATGCGGCTGCGCGCACTGCTGGAGACCGACGCGCTGGGCCTCAGGCTCCTCGGCGGCGAGGACGAGCTGGACCGCACGGTGCGTGGGGTGATGACCACCGACCTGCGGGACCCCAGCCGCTACCTGTCCGGCGGCGAACTGGTGCTGACCGGGCTGGCCTGGCGCCGGGACGCGGCGGACTGCGAGCGGTTCGTCCGCATCCTGGCCGGCGCGGGCGTCGCCGGGCTGGCCGCCGGCGAGGCGGAGCTGGGGGCGATCCCGGACGATCTGGTGGAGGCGTGTTCACGCCACCACCTGCCGCTCTTCGCCGTCCATGAATCCGTTGCGTTCGCAACGATCACTGAGCATGTCGTTCGACAGGTCTCCGGCGAGCGGGCCGGCGACCTGGCGGCCGTGGTGGACCGCCACCGGCGGCTGATGACCTCCGGACCGACCGGCGGCGGCCCGGAGGTCGTGCTCGACCTGCTCGGCTCCGACCTGGACCTTCACGCCTGGGTGCTCTCCCCCACGGGCCGCCGGATCGCCGGGGCCGGGGCGCCGCTGCCGGGCGACCGGGGCGCCCTGCTGGCCGGGGAGCACCTGGCCGCCACCCGCACCGGCCGCCGCGGCCCGTACCGCGCGGTCATCGGCGGAACCACCTACTCCCTCTTCCCGATCCGGAACACCGGCCGTACCACCGCCCCCGCCACCGCCCGGGACACCCGGGACGTCCGCGAGACGGTGCTCTCCGACTGGCTGCTGGCCGTCGAGGCGGACGCCGGCGACTGGCCGGCCGCCCGGCTGGATCTGCTCCAGGGCGTCACCCAGCTGATCGCGGTGGAACGGGACCGCCGGGACGCGGCCCGTACGGTACGGCGCCGGCTGGCCCAGGAGGTGCTGGAGCTGGTGCAGACCGGCGCCCCGCCCGCCGAGATCGCCGCCCGGCTGCGGGTGGCCGCCCCGGTGCTACTGCCCGGACTCGGCTCCGCCCCGCACTGGCAGGTCGTGGTGGCCCGGGTCGAGTGGGGGGAGAGCGGCGCGGCCGGGCTGGACGCCGGACCGGTCGCCCAGTCCCTGCTGGAGGAGATCCTGGTCGACCCGGCGGCCTCCGGCCCCGACACGGCCGACCGGATCGCGGTGGCCCACACCGGGGACGAGGCCATCGCCCTGGTCCCGCTGCCCGCCGCGGCCGACCTGGACGGCGCCCCCGCCGAGGGCACCGACGAGGATCCGGCCGAGGACGGCGCCACCGGCCCGGGGCTGCACGCCGAGGTGCTGCTGACCGCCGTGCAGAACCCGCTGTCCGCAGGCCTCGCCGACGACGGCCGGCTCACCCTCGGGGTGAGCGCCCCGGTGCACTCCGCCGAAGGGCTGCGCGGCGCCCTGGAGGAGGCCCGGCACGCCCGCCGGGTGGCCGCCGCCCGCCCCGGCCGGGTCTGCGCGGCCGGCCACCACGAACTCGCCTCGCACGTCCTGCTGCTGCCGTTCGTCCCCGACGACGTGCGCCGTGCCTTCACCGCCCGGCTGCTGGACCCGCTGCGCGACTACGACCGCCGCCACCGCGCCGAGCTCATCCCCACGCTGGAGGCCTTCCTGGACAGCGACGGCTCCTGGACCCGGTGCGCCTCCCGGCTCCATCTGCACGTCAACACCCTGCGCTACCGGATCGGCCGCATCGAGCAGCTCACCGGGCGCGACCTGTCCCGGCTGGAGGACAAGCTGGACTTCTTCCTGGCCCTCCGGATGTCCTGAAATACTGCCCTGCCCTGACGGGCTGCCAGCTGCCCCGCCGCCCCACGAGGACCACGTGAACGACCCCTCCCCGCACCCCGCCCGCCCCGGCGCCCGCCCGGCCGGGGCCGGGCAACCGCTCCCCCTCGCCGCTCCCGATCCCCTGCGCGGCGACTGCGCCAACTGCTTCGGGCTGTGCTGCGTCGCGCTGCCCTTCACCGCCTCCGCGGACTTCGCCGCCGACAAGCCCGCCGGTACGCCCTGCGGCCATCTGCGCGAGGACTCCCGCTGCGGCATCCACGACCGGCTGCGCGACTCCGGCTACACCGGCTGCACCGTCTACGACTGCTTCGGCGCCGGCCAGAAGGTCTCCCAGGTCACCTTCGGTGGCCGCGACTGGCGGCGCGACCCGGCCGCCGCCCGGGAGATGTTCGCCGCCTTCCCCGTCGTACGCCAACTGCACGAACTGCTGCGCCATCTGACCGAGGTGCTGCGGCTGGCGCCCGCCCGTGCCCTGCATGCGGAGGTACGGGAGGTGCTGGCCGAGACCGAGCGGATGACCCTGCTCGCCCCGGCCGAACTGGCCGCCCTGGACGTCGCCGCCCACCGCGCCCGCGTCGGCGCCCTGCTGCTGCGCGCCGGGGAACTGGCCCGCGCCACCGTGCCCGGCCGCACGCGCGACCACCGCGGCGCCGACCTGATGGGCGCCCGGCTGCGCGGCGCCGACCTGCGCGGCGCACTGCTGCGCGGGGCGTATCTGATCGCCGCCGACCTGCGCGGTGCCGACCTGCGCCAGGCCGACCTCCTCGGCGCCGACCTGCGCGACGCCCGGCTGCACGGCGCGGACCTCACCGGCGCGCTCTTCCTGACGGAGCCCCAGGTCACCGCCGCACACGGCGACTCCGCCACCAGGCTGCCCACCGACCTGCCCCGCCCCTCCCACTGGCCGGACACCCAGAGCCTCCCGCCCTCCTCCCCCAAGCCCCGCCGCGACCGCCCGCGCGACTCCGGCCGGCCCCGCCGCGGCCGGCCCCGCCGCCCCTGACCGGCACCGGGGCCCGGAGCACGGGTGGCTGGGAACGGGGGCCCCGGCCGGGGCGCCAACGGGCGCGGGGCGCAGGCGCGTTCACCAATTCGGGGGAATCGGGTGAGGGCCGGTGGGAGCGCCGGCACGAAGGGGCGGGGCCTTGGAGGGCGGGTGGAAGGGCGGTCCGCTCTCCCGGGATTGTGAATCATTTCACTCATCCCTCTTGGCGGGCCCCCCGATCCATGCTGAGATTCTCCGGACCCAACAGCTCAATGGTGTGCTCGGGGAGGGCGATGTGGCGGATACCGTCGTGTCCGGATCCGGAACGGCCGAGAGCGACGATCCCCTCCAGACCGCCGTGTGGCGGCTGCGTTCGCGCGGCTGCTGGAACGACGCGGCCGAACTGCTGGCCCCCACGGCGGGCGCTCCGCCGGTGGCCGTCCAGCGGGCGGCGCTGCTGATCGAGCGGTGCCTCTACACCGAGCGGGGCTGGGCGGAGGCTGAGGACGCGCTGCGCGCCGCGGAGGCCGTCGCCCGGGACGACGACGAACGGGGCGCGGCCGCCTGTGAGCGGGGCTATCTGGCGTACGCCTCGACCCTGCTCGGGGTGCGCGACCGGGCGGACGAGGCCCGCGCGGCGCTGGGCCGGGCCGCCGCGCTCTACGCCCCCGCCGCACCGGGCCGGGCACTGCTGGACTTCCGGCGCGGCCTGGTCGCCCAGAACCTGGCGGACTCCCCGCAGGCGGCCCGGGCCGCCTACCGCCGCGCCCATGCGGCCGCCGCCGCCCGGTGCGACGACTTACTGCTCTCCTTCACCTGGCGCCACCTCGCCGGACTGGCCCTGCGTGAGGGCGAGTTGGCGGAAGCCCGGCATGGCTTCGCGGAGTCGCTGCGGCTGCGCGAGGAGCTGGGCTATCTGGTCGGCACGGCACCGGCGCTGGCGTCCCTCGCGGACGCGGAGACCGGGCCGGAGGCCGCCCGGCTGCTCTCGGAGGCGCGTCGGCTGTTCCAGCTGCTCGGCGGGGTGCCGACCTGGCTGGCGGCGAAACTGGCGGCCGCGCCGGCGGCCTGAGGCCGGGCTGTCCGGTCGGTCAGAAGCGGAAGCCGATGACGCCGAAGCCCGGGCGCCTGGCCGCGTGGCCCATCCAGCCGAGGCACTGCGAGACGGCCTCCTCGACCTCGGGCTCCAGGGACGGTGCCCGGCCGGACTCGCCCTCCGCTCGCCGGGCGGTCTCGAACTGCTCCAGTGCCGTGGCTATCCGATCGGGCGTCCACTCTCCGCAGCCGAGCTCCCAGGTGGACGGCAGCGGTGCGGGCAGGCCGCTGTAGCCGAAGTCCTCGACGGACACCGCGGTCACGCCCACGGCCTTCAGGCCCTCGTCGACCTCGGACAGCCAGGCGCCCCGGTGCGGGGTGAAGCAGTCGTTGTCCAGGAACGAGCCGGTGAGCGAGCAGAGGCGCTGGTAGGCGTAGCCGTACTGGAAGGCGTGGTCGCGGTTGTCGCTGAACGGCCCGCCGTGGACGACCGCGCGCAGGGCGTCGTACGCGGTCGGGGCGCCGTCGTCGATCGCGTCGGCGAAGTAGTCGTCGTCGCGGGCCAGCGAGTCCGCGAAGTCGGTGCGGACCACCTTCAGCAGTTGCTCGTCGCGGGACCCGACCAGGGCACGGGTGGCGGCGGTGTCGAGCAGATACACACTCAGGGAGGAACTCATGTGGATGAAGGTAGGGGATGGCACTGACAGTACCTCCGGGCGCTGAGCCGGCAGCACTGCCTGGCCCCGGCCGCACCGGGTCAGGCGGCCGGGGCCAGGCAGAGCAGCGCCTCGTCCATGCCGACGACCAGGGTGCCCGCGCCGGTGACGGCGACCGCGCGGACCGGTGGGCCGGGGCGGAAGTCGAGCGGCCCGGCGCCGCCCGGCCGGTGGAGCCGTACCAGGCCGTCCGTCCAGGCGGCGGCGAGCAGCGTCCCGGTGCCGGTCCGGGCGGCGTGCACGGCGGCGACCGGGCAGTCCCGCCGGAGCAGCGGGGTGGCCGAAGCCCCTCGGCCGGGGCGCCAGACCCGTACGGTGCCGTCCGCGCCGCCGCTGTACACCGTGATCCCGGACCGGCCGCCGGGTCCGGCCAGGGCGCTCGTCGCGGTGACCCGGCCCCGGTGCGCGGCCGTCTGGTGGATACCGGTCGCTTCGAAGGCGTGCAGTGAGCCCACCCGGTCCCCCACGACGAGGGTGCCGCCGGCGGCGGTGAGCGCGCTGCCGGGGTGGGCGGTGAGCACGGCGGCGACGGCGTCGGTGAGCGGGTCGAGACGGTCGGCGCCAGAGGGGCGATCAGCGCCAGAGGGGCGGTCGGTGGCCAGTCGGCCGCGTTCGTCCAGCCGCAGCACCCGCCCGTCGGCCAGCGGTGCCAGGGCCCGGATCCGCCGGCCGGTGTCCCGGGGCGGCCCGGCCGGGGTGCCGTCCTCGGGGTGGACGAAGTGCAGCCGGCCCGCCGGGTCGGCGGCGAGCAGTCGGCCGGGCGCGGTGGCCAGCGCGCCGACCGGGCCGGGCCACGGCGGGCGGATGTCACCCTGGACCCGGTTCCAGACCACCCGCCAGGGCGCGGTCGCCGCCTGTGCGGCGAGGGCGGGGCGCAGCCGCGGGTCGGCGGCGTCGGACAGCGCGGCCAGCAGTATCAGCGCCCGCCGGGCGGGATCGGGTTCGGCGCAGAGCGCCTGCCCGGCCCGTAGCCAGGCCGGGCGCAGTCCGCCGTGGGCGTCCTCGTCGGCGGCATAGGCCGCGGTGACCGCCAGCGGATCGGCGGCGCACACGGCATGGGGGTCGTCCAGCCGGCCGAGCCAGGAAGGGCGACCACGAGCGGCGTCCGGTCGCCTCGGGCCGCCGGCGGTCTCGGAGGGGGCGGGCGGCTCGGGGGACAGCTCCAGGGTGCCGCGGCGGACGGCGGCCAGCCGGGTGTGGGCGGGGCTGCCGGGGCGGGCGGTGACCCGTAGCCGTACCGTGCCCAGCTCCGCCAGCCACTCGATCAGCTCGCAGACCGCGTGCGGTTCGCGGGCGGCGTCGACCCCGCGCAGTGCGAGCACCCGCCGCCGGGGGTCGGCGGCGAGCGCGGCGACCAGTTCGGCGGGGGTGCGGGCGACCACGCCGAGCCGTCCGGCGAGCGTCCACACCACCCCGAGCACGCTCTGCCCCGCCAGTGCGAGGTCCGCGGTCCGCGTCTCGGCGGACGAGGTCTCGGTCACTGGGGCTCCCGTGAGGCGGCGCGAAGGGCCATCAGGTATACCCCACCGGTCCCGGCCGGCGGGGCGGCGGTCAGGGCTGGGCACCGGTGAAGTGCTCCCGCACCAGGGCCTGGACGACGGTGAAGTCCTGGGCGGCCAGGGCGTCCAGCAGGGCGGTGTGCTCGGCGGCGTCGGCCAGCAGGTCGGCCTGGCGGGGGGCCGGTCCGGAGACCAGGGGCCACTGGGAGCGGCGGTGCAGGTCCTCGGCGACGGCGACCAGCTGCTCGTTCCCGTCCAGGGCGAGCACCGCGCGGTGGAAGGCCCGGTCGGAGTCAGCGTAGTGGGCGCGGTCGCCGCGGGCGGCGGCGGTGGCGGTGGCCTCGGCCAGCGGGCGGAGCCCGTCCCAGCGGGCGGCCGGGACGGTGCGGGCGAGTCGCAGCATCACCGGCACCTCGATGAGCGCCCGTACCTCGGCGAGCTCGGCCAGCTCGCGGGCGGTGCGGCGGACGACCCGGAAGCCGCGGTTGGGCACCACCTCGACGGCGCCCTCGACGGCCAGCCGCTGCATGGCCTCGCGGACCGGGGTGGCGGAGACGCCGAGCCGCTCGCCGAGGACCGGGGCCGAGTACACCTCGCCGGGTGCCAGTTCGCCGCTGACCAGTGCGATACGCAGCAGCTCCAGCACCTGGGCGCGTACCGAGTGCCGGTGCACCGGCGCCGGGGCGTGGGCCGCGGGTACGGCCGTGTGCGGGCGCGCGGACGCGCTTCCGTGTCCTCCGCCGTACTCCACTCGGGGCCTCCTGGCTGCCGGTACCTTGGCCCGACTCGCGGTGCGAGGGGCCGGTGTGCACGATAGGTGGACGGGGCCGTCGTTCACACCTTCGCGAGATCCTGTAAGGTAAGCCTTACCTACCAACGATCTGATGCGGTGGTCCCCCGATGTCCGTCTCCGCTCTGCTGCCCGCCCAGGCGTCCCCCGTCGCGGACGCCTATGCGCGCCTGGCCGAGGTGTTCCCCGGTCTGACCGTGCGGGAGCTGGCGCACGGCGAGGAACCGCCGCGGGAGTCGGGCTGGGTGGGGGCCTGGGAGCTGGCGGCGGGTGGCGCCGCGGTGGACGAGTTCCTGGCCTGGGACGACGCGCAGGTGCTGCGGGACTACGGGCAGCAGGCGCGTCCCGACGTGGTGGCGAGCTTCGGGCTCCACCGGTACGTCTGGCCGGCCTGCCTGCTGGTGACCGTGCCGTGGTTCCTGCACCGTCGGGTGCCCCGGGTGCCGGTGGAGGACGTCGCCTTCCAGCGGGCCCTGGGCCGGATGACGGTGCGGGTGCGCGAGTTCGCCTGTCTGCCGGACGACCCGGCGGCCGTGCTGCCCGGCGCCCGGGTGGTGCCCGACGAGGAGGCGCTGCGGGCCGAGGTGCGGTCGGCCGTGGCCGACCATGTCGGGCCGGTGCTGGAGGGCTTCGCGCCCCGGATGCGGCGCGGGCGGCGCGCCCTGTGGGGGATGGCGACCGACGAGATCGTCGAGGGCCTGTGGTACGTGGGGCATCTGCTGGGCGAGGAGCGGCGCGCCATGGAGGCGCTGGCGCTGCTGCTGCCGGGGGCGGCGGCCACCAAGCCGTACGTGGGCTCCGCGGGCTTCCGCGAGCTGAGCGGCCCGTCGGGCGAGACCCTGCCGACCCGGGACCGGGCGAGCTGCTGCTTCTTCTACACGCTGCGGCCCGAGGACACCTGTGTCACCTGTCCGCGCACCTGTGACGAGGAGCGGATCCGCCGGCTGACGGCTCCTGCCGCCTGAGACCGCCGCCGCCGACTCCTGCCGCCCGAGCCTCGCGTTCGGATCGGCCCGCTTCGCCCTGCCCGCCGTCCATGCCACCCGTTCGAGTGGCGTGATGCGAACACCAACGGGCGCTTCCGTGCGGGAGTTCGATGATTGCGGCCCCGTGGCCGGGCCGGACGGCCCCGTTGGCGTGCTCTTGTCCCGAAACCGCGCCGGGCCCTTCGACCGTGGGCCAGGATGACCGCCGGAACTCCCCCACCGCGAGTGATGCAAGGGACTGGCGCATGAGACTGACCGACATATCGCTGGACTGGCTGCTTCCGGGCGCTGTGATGCTGGTGGGTGTCGTGGCGGCGGTGGCGGTCCTGACCCGGGCCCGCAAGGCCGGGGAGAAGGCACCGGCGGACGACTCCTGGGAGCGTACCGAGGAGCGCCGGCGCCGCAAGGAGGCGGTCTACGGCACCGCCTCGTATCTGCTGCTGTTCTGCTGCGCCGCGGTCGCGGCCGCGCTCTCCTTCCACGGGCTGGTCGGCTTCGGCCGGCAGAACCTCAGCCTCTCCGGCGGCTGGGAGTACCTGGTCCCGTTCGGCCTGGACGGGGCGGCGATGTTCTGCTCGGTGCTCGCCGTGCGGGAGGCCAGCCACGGTGACGCGGCGCTCGGCTCGCGGCTGCTGGTGTGGACCTTCGCCGGGGCGGCGGCCTGGTTCAACTGGGTGCACGCACCCAGGGGGCTGGGGCATGCCGGGGCGCCGCACTTCTTCGCGGGGATGTCGCTGTCGGCGGCGGTGCTGTTCGACCGGGCGCTGAAGCAGACCCGGCGGGCGGCGCTGCGCGAGCAGGGCCTGGTGCCCCGTCCGCTGCCGCAGATCCGGATCGTCCGCTGGCTGCGGGCGCCCCGGGAGACCTTCGGCGCCTGGTCGCTGATGCTCCTGGAAGGCGTACGCACCCTGGACGAGGCGGTCGACGAGGTCCGCGAGGACCGGCGGGAGCGGGAGCGCGCCCGGCAGCGGCAGCGGGAGGAGCGGAAGCTGGAGCGGGCCCGGTTGAAGGCCTTCAACCGGCAGCACCGGGCCTTCGGTCTGGGCCGCGGCGGCCGGCAGGTCGATGTCCGGGCGGCCGCCGCCATGGGCGCCGGTCCGGGGCCGCTGGAGATGGGCGCGGCGCCGAGGGCCGGGGCGCTGGAGGGGCCGGGTGCGGGGGGCCTGGGCGGCGGATCCGCCGCGGAGCCCGCCATATCCGGCGCGGAGCAGCTGCCGCTTCGCCAGCGGCCGTCTCTCCAGGCGGTGAAGCCCGCCGGGGCGGAGCCGCCGCGGACCGTCGACCTGACCGCCGAGGACGACACCCAGGCGCTACCCCGGCTGGACTCGCTGGAGCAGAAGCTCAAGCACCTTGAGCAGCAGTTCGGCTGAGCGGTCCGCTCCGGTCGGCCGGCCCGCTGCCCCGGACCGCCCCCGGCTCCGCCCGTCAGGCGGCGCCGGGGGCGCTCGCCTGTCCGGGGATGTGCGGCATGCCGGGCCTCGCCGCCTCCGCGGAGGGGGTGTCCTGGGACGGGCCGCGGCCGGTGGCCAGTTCGAACCAGACCACCTTGCCCACCCCGTCCGCCGAGACGCCCCAGGAGTCGGCGAGGGTCTGCACCAGCATCAGCCCCCGCCCGTGGGTGCCGTCCTGGACGGTCGGCTCGCGGGGTGTGGGCAGTACGCCGGTGAAGTCCCGTACCTCCACCCGCAGCGCGGCACGCGGCGCGGGGCCGACGGTGGCGGTGACCACGGCTCCCCGGTCGGTGTGCACCAGCGCGTTGGTGACCAGTTCGGTGGCGCACAGCTCGGCCGAGGCGGCGTCGTCCCCCTCCGTCCAGTGGTGCCGCAGCAGCTCCCGTACGGCCCGCCGGACCTCCGGTACGGCGGTCAGTTCGGCACTCGCGACGTGCCGGCGCCATCGGTCCGGCCGGCGGACGCCCGGCCGACCTGCGCCGCGGGCGCACCCCTCGGACGCCGCTCCGGCCCCGCTCTGACGCCCCATCGTCTCCCCCACCCGCACGTCGACTGCCCTTCTGCTCGAACAGGTTCACGGGATGCATGCCCGCGCCTGCGCAGCGTCACGCCTTCGGCGGCCCCCCGCCAAGAGGCGTCCGGGGGGCGCACTGCTCCAACAGGGGCTCCCGGCCGGGGTACGGGGCGGGGTGCGGCGCCGGTGCCGTGCGCGGGTCCGCGCGCGCCCCGTACCGCGGACGCTCCCGGCGCCGGACCCGCGCGCCCCGTACCGAAGGCGCTCCCGGCGCCGCGCCGTGTGGGGTCTCAAGGGCGTGGGATGTTGCGGAGGTTGGAGCGGGCCAGCTGGACCATTCGGCCGACCCCGCCGTCCAGCACCACCTTGCTCGCCGAGAGGGCGAAGCCGGTCACCATCTCGGCCTTGATCTTCGGCGGGATGGAGAGCGCGTTGGGGTCGGTGACCACGTCGACCAGGGCCGGCCCCGGGTGCCGGAAGGCGTCCTTCAGCGCGCCCGCCAGCTGCTTGGGCTTCTCCACCCGTACCCCATAGGCCCCGGCGGCACGGGCGATGGCGGCGAAGTCGGGGTTGCGGTTGTCCGTGCCGTACGCGGGGAGCCCGGCCACCATCATCTCCAGCTCGACCATGCCGAGGGAGGAGTTGTCGAAGAGCACGATCTTCACCGGCAGGTCGTGCTGGACGAGGGTGAGGAAGTCGCCCATCAGCATCGAGAAGCCGCCGTCCCCGGAGAGCGACACCACCTGCCGTTTGCGGTCGGTGAGCTGGGCGCCGATGGCCTGGGGCAGGGCGTTGGCCATGGAGCCGTGGCTGAACGAGCCGATGATCCGGCGCCGCCCGTTGGGTGAGAGGTAGCGGGCGCCCCAGACGTTGCACATCCCGGTGTCGATGGTGAAGACCGCGTCCTCGTCGGCGAGTTCGTCCAGCACCGCGGCGACGTACTCGGGGTGGATGGGGGTGTGCTTGTCCACCTTGCGGGTGTACGCCTTGACGACCCCCTCCAGGGCCTCGGCATGCTTCTTCAGCATCCGGTCCAGGAACTTCCGCTGGTGCTTGACGCGCACCCGCGGGGTCAGACAGCGCAGCGTCTCGCGTACGTCGCCCCAGACGGCGAGGTCCAGCTTGGAGCGGCGGCCCAGGTGCTCGGGGCGCACATCCACCTGGACGATCTTGACGCCGCCCTGGGGCAGGAAGGCCTGGTACGGGAAGTCGGTGCCGAGCAGGATCAGCAGATCGCACTCGTGGGTGGCCTCGTAGGCGGCGCCGTACCCCAGCAGCCCGCTCATCCCCACGTCGAACTTGTTGTCGTATTGAATCCATTCCTTGCCGCGCAGGGCGTGGCCGACCGGGGCCTTGACCCGTTCGGCGAACGCCATCACCTCGGCGTGCGCCCCCCGGGTGCCGCTGCCGCAGAACAGGGTGACCCGGTCGGCCTCGTCCACCAGCTTCACCAGGGCGTCGATCTCCTCGTCGCCGGGGCGCACGGTGGGCCGGGAGGTGACCAGGGCGTGTTCGTAGGCCTTGGCCGGGGCGGGCTCGGCGGCGATGTCACCGGGCAGCGCCACCACGCTGACCCCGCCGCGCCCCACCGCGTGCTGGATGGCGGTCTGGAGCACCCGGGGCATCTGCTGCGGGCTGGAGATCAGCTCGCAGTAGTGGCTGCACTCGGTGAACAGCCGGTCGGGGTGGGTCTCCTGGAAGTAGCCGAGGCCGATCTCGGCGGACGGGATCTGAGAGGCGAGGGCCAGCACCGGGGCCATCGACCGGTGGGCGTCGTACAGCCCGTTGATGAGATGGAGGTTGCCCGGGCCGCAGGAGCCCGCGCAGGCCGCCAGCCGCCCGGTGATCTGCGCCTCCGCGCCGGCCGCGAACGCGGCGGCCTCCTCGTGCCGGACGTGCACCCAGTCGATGCCCGGGGTGCGGCGGATGGCGTCGACCACGGGGTTGAGGCTGTCCCCGACGACGCCGTACAGCCGTTGCACCCCGGCGCGGGCGAGGATGTCGACGAACTGTTCTGCCACGCTCTGTTTGGCCATGGCTCCATCCACGCACGGCCGCGGCCATGGCGCCTCCCACGCACCGCCGGGCCGGTTACGCCTCCCAGACGGCCGCGCAGGTGCGGTCGTCGGCGTACCCCTTCACCCGCAGCTGGGTGTCGGCGAGGAAGGCGGCCAGCCCGGGCGGCGGGCCCGCGCCCCAGCGGGCGGCCAGCTCGTCCGCGAGCGCCGGCTCCCCGCGTACCGGCTCGGCGAGGCCCCGGCCGGCGAGCAGCAGCACATCGCCGGGGCGGGCCACCGAGGCGCGGAAGCGGAACGGTTCGGGCGGCGGCTCCACCGGGCCCGGCAGATAGCCGGCCGGGGGCGGGGTGAGGCCCAGGTCCAGGGTGAGCCGCTCCCCCTCGGCGGTCTCGGCGGGTACGTCCGCCGCCTCGGGCGGCGGGGTCGCGCGGTCCTTGTCGAGCGGCGGCAGCGCAGGCACCGGGGGCTCGATGTCCTGCCAGAAGCCGTCCCGCAGCCGGAACAGCCCGCCGTCGCCGACGCCGAAGAACACCCGGGTGCGGCAGGCCGGGTCGGCGGTCAGCAGCAGGCAGCGCAGCCCGGCGGTGTACGCCTCGGGCGGGACGCCGAGGTCGGCGGCGCGGCCCCGGAGCCTGCCGTAGGAACGGTCGGTGAGGCGGTGCAGCCCGGACTTGAGGTCCCGTCGGCGGCCGGAGCGGATGTCCTCGGAGAGCCGGGCATGGCTGCGGCCGACGGCCTCCGCGATCCAGCGGCTGACGTCGGCGGCGGCCCGGTGGGCGCCGGTGGCGGTACGGCCGCCGGTGGCGACGGCGACCAGCAGCAGCGCCCCCTCGCCGGTGCCGAACCGGGCGGTGAGCAGGGCGTCGCGCCGGTGCTCGCCGCGGTAGCGGGCGGAGTCGCCGCGCACCGAGGCGGCCCGCAGGGTGCAGGGGCCGTAGCGGGCGCCGTCCAGCACGGTGTCGGCGGTGAGCTGGTCCAGGTCCTCCGGATGCGCCGCGGGCAGCGCGGTGGGCTCCGGGTCGTAGGTGGGCGGGCCGTCCCCGACATGCGCGGTACGGGGCCGGGGCACCCCCGCCGGGGCCTGCGGGGGCGGGGGCGGTACACCGGGGCCGGGCGGCGCGCCGGGGAACGTGCGCGGGGTGCGCCGCTCGTGCGCCGCCTCCTCCCAGGGCGCCGGGGGACGCGGCTCGGGCCGCGGCGGACCGCCGGACGGCCCGGCGGAGGGCGCGGAGTGCGGCTCGGCCGGGTCGGCGCGGTCGCCGGGCTGGTCCGGATCGCCGCCGTACAGCTTGTCCCACCAGTCGTCGTCCGGGGCATGGGTGGGCTCCCCCTGGGGACTCATACCCCTCATCATCGACCGCGGGGCGGCCGGGAAAACGGCCGCCGGGGAAATGTGCTCATCGGGCCGGGGGGTGGAAGGGGTCCGCCGGGCGTCCCCACCCCCCACGGGAAGGACGCCCGGCGGACCGGTCTCATGGCCGTCGGCCGGTCACGGTGACAGCGGCGAGGGTGGCGGTGACCTCCGCGGCAGGTGCGCCGGCCGGTGGCGATCGGTACGGACTGGGGTGGCTGCCCTCGACGCCGTACGCGCCGCCGGTGCCGAGCGGTTCGCCGTACGGGATGCCTGTACCGGTCGCCGTACGGGCTGCCGTACCGGTAGCCGGGCGGGATATCCGTACCGGTCGCGCCGGGCGGGGTCGCGGGGCGTCGCCGTACGGGATGCGGGGGTGTCGCCGTGCCTGCCCTCGGGGCCCCGGATGTCGTGCCGGGAGGAGCCGCGCAGGTGGGGTGGTGGTGCGGTGGTGTCACCGTGGCAGAGCCGCGCGGGGTGCGGGGGCGAAGCCTCGGGCGGGTTTACGCCGTGGCCGATTCCCGCCACAGTGGTGCCCGGCACCGGGTGGCGGGCCGGACGGGCCTGAGCGGGCCGGGAGAGGTGGGGCGGGGCTTGTGCTGGGGGCGATAGGGCTGGACGAGCGCCAGGAGACGGCGTACCGCGCGCTGGTGGCGCTGGGAGCGGCCGAGGTCCCGGACCTGGCGCGCCGGCTGGCGCTGCCGGAGCCGGAGACCGAGCGGGCGCTGCGGGGGCTGGAGTCGCAGGGGCTGGCCGCCCAGTCCTCGGCGCGTACCGGCCGGTGGGTGGCGGCGCCGCCCGCGGTGGCGCTGGGACCTCTGCTGACGCAGCAGCGGCACGATCTGGAGCAGGCGGAGCTGGCGGCGGCCGCGCTGGCGCAGGAGTACCGCGCCAAGGCCGCCGAGCCGGCCGTGCACGACTTGGTGGAGGTGGTGACCGGCGCGGCCGCGGTGGCGCACCGCTTCCGCCAGCTCCAGTTGGGCGCCGCGCGGGAGGTCTGCGCGCTGGTGACCGGTGAGCCGGTGGCCGTGACGGGGCCGGAGAACCAGGCCGAGGAGACGGCGGTGGCCCGCGGGGTGGCCTACCGGATCGTGGTGGAGCGGTCGGTGCTCGCGCTGCCCGGGAGCATCGGAGAGCTGTCCGCGGCGCTGGGCCGGGGCGAGCGGGTACGGGTGGTGGACCGGGTGCCGACGAAGCTGGTGGTCGCGGACGGGGCGCTGGCGATGGTCCCGCTGAGCGGGCGGGGAGCCGAGCCGGCTGCCCTGGTGGTACACGCCAGTGGGCTGCTGGAGTCGCTGACGGCGCTGTTCGACGCGGTGTGGGGCGGGGCGCTGCCGCTGCGGCTGGGCGGCGGGGACGTGGTGGGCGAGGACGGTCCGGGCGGTCCGGACGCCACCGATCTGGAGGTGCTCTCGCTGCTGCTGGCCGGGCTGACCGACGCCAGCGTGGCCAAGCAGCTCGATCTGGGGCTGCGGACGGTGCAGCGCCGGGTGCGGAACCTGATGGAGCTGGCCGGGGTGACGACCCGGCTGCAACTGGGCTGGCACGCCCGGGAGCGCGGCTGGATGTCCCGGGACGGGGCGGTGGACGGTACCGGGGGCGAGGGCGGCGGGGGCGGTGACGTCGGGGGCGGACCGCTGCCGAGGTGAGTGGCCGGGGCGGGCCGGGTGGCTGGGGTGGCCGACCTGCGCGGGGCGGGAGGGTCCTGCACCCTGTCCCCATGGGCGCGTGGCAGCTCCTCCTGGTCGGTTTGGTGCTGCTGCTCGGCCTGTGCGGGGTGCTGGTGCCGGGGGTGCCGGGCCCGTGGCTGGTGTGGGCCGCGGTGATGTGGTGGGCGCTCCATGTCCGGACCGGGCCCGCCTGGTGGCTGCTGGTGGGGGCGACCGGGTTGATGCTGGTCACCCAGGTGGTGGTGTGGCAGCTGCCGGCCCGCCGGGTGCGGCCGCTCGGGGTGAACGGCCGGATGGTGGCGTACGCGGGGACTGGGGCGCTGCTCGGGTTCGTCCTGCTGCCGGTGGTCGGGGTGGTGCCGGGGTTCGTCGGCGGGATCTATCTGAGCGAGCGGTTGCGGCTCGGTGGGCACGGGCAGGCGGCCGCGGCCACCCGGGCGGTGATGCGGTCGGCCGGGACGAGCGTGCTGGTGCAGCTCTCCGCCTGCCTGCTGGTGGTCGCCGCCTGGGTGGGAGCCGTCTTCGCCGGGTGAGACGTCCGTCGCCGACGGGGGGCTGGGAGGGGTGCGGCGGAGGCTCAGGCGGCGGGGCGGAGGGCGGCCATGCCGTCGGCGCCCGGCATCAGGGCCAGATAGCGCGTGGCGTAGCTGCGCCAGGGCCGCCACTCGGGGCGGTCGGCCGAGGGGTGCGGGGCGGTGTCCGGGTCGCCGAGCGCCCGGGTGCGGATGAGCGCGGCCGCCTCGGCGGTGACGCCGGGCAGCGCGCGCAGCGCCCGTTCCGCCTCCTCCCGGTCGGCCCCCGGGTCCAGCCGAAGCCGCCCGGAGGCCAGCGCCTCGGCGAGCGGCCCGGCGACGGGATGGCCGGTCAGCGCCTCGGGCTCCGGGAACAGCCGGGTCATCCCGGAGCAGGGCACCTCCAGCGGGGTGCCGTGCTCGTCGACCGCGCGCCGGGACTCCTCGGGGCCGAGCACCGTCCGCAGGGCGTACTCCTCGGGGTCGGCGGCGCCGGGCGCGCGTACCCCGGGGCGAGCGGCGACCAGCGGGCCGAGCAGCGGGTCGGCGCCCAGGTGCTCGGCCACCGCGTAGGGGTCGGCGTCCAGGTCGAACAGCCGGCGCAGCCGCTGTACGGCGGTGGTGAGGTCGCGCAGGTCGGTGAGGTGGATACGGGCCTCCAGCCAGCCGCGCCCCGACCGGCCGCTCCTCCCGCTCCCGATCCTGCCTCCGTCCCCTTTCCCCTCCCGGGTCCCGTCCCAGGTGGCCTCGCCGGCCTCCGCCACGGCGGCGATGCCCTGGCCGTGCGGGAGGCGCAGGGTGCGCCGGTAGACACGGACGCCGGGGGGCCCGGTGACCTCCTCGATGCCGGGGACGGCCTCGTCGGCCAGCAGGTCGAAGACCTCGCGGGCCGCGTAGGGGCCGCGGTGGGCGAGCCGCAGCGGCACCCCGGCCGTGGCGGCCGTCGGGCGGGACCGGCGGCGGGTGGCGGACTCGGCGCGCAGCCCGCTGGGGGTGCGGGCGTAGATCCGGCGGATGGTGTCGTTGAACTGCCGCACGCTGGCGAAGCCGGCCGCGAAGGCGATGTCGGTGACGGGCAGTTCGGTGGTCTGGAGGAGTACGCGGGCGGTGTGGGCGCGCTGGGCGCGGGCCAGGGCCAGCGGGCCGGCGCCCAGTTCCGCGTTGAGCTGCCGCTGGATCTGCCGGGCGCTGTAGCCGAGCCGTCCGGCCAGGCCGGGGACGCCCTCGCGGTCCACGACGCCGTCCCCGATCATGCGCATGGCCCGGCCGACGACATCGGCGCGTACGTTCCAGGCGGCCGAGCCGGGCACGGCGTCGGGGCGGCAGCGCCGGCAGGCCCGGAAGCCGTGGCCCTGGGCGGCGGCCGCGGTGGGGTAGAAGGCCACGTTCTCCCGCTTGGGGGTGACGGCCGGGCAGCTGGGGCGGCAGTAGATACCGGTGGTCGCCACGGCGAAGAAGAACTCCCCGTCGAAGCGCGCGTCCCGGCTGCTGACCGCCTGGTACCTGCTCTCCTCGGTCATCACGTCCGGTGCGGCGCCCATCGGCACATTCGCCGCCGCGTCCGCCGCCCTGTCCGTCATCGCTTCCGTCGTCACGCCCTCCAGTGTCCGCCCTCCCCCGGGGCCCGGCTGGCGGCTTTCGGACACGGCGCTCGGGGCGGGCTACGCGGTGCGGGACACGGCCGGGCCGGGGCGCGGATGGCACCCGCGCCCCGGTCCGGCCGTGACCCCTGCTCCGACCCGTCCGGCAGGTCAGCCCTGCCGGCCGCGCTTGGCCCGCAGCGCGGCGCGGCCCGCGGCGTGCTTGCGCTTGTAGTCGTCGCGGATCTCGGCGCGCAGCCGCGCGTCGGTCTTGGCGACGATCCACTGGTTCTCGCGCTGGAGCTTGCGGTAGCTCTCCAGCCGCCGGTGCGGCAGGCTGCCGTCCTCGATGGCCGCCCGGACCGCGCAGCCGGGCTCGGTCTCATGGGCGCAGTCGTGGAAGCGGCAGTCGCCGGCCAGCGCCGCGATCTCGGCGAAGGTCTGGTCGACACCGCTACCCGCGTCGTACATCCCGACGCCCCGCAGGCCCGGGGTGTCGATCAGCACCCCGCCGCCGGGCAGCACCAGCAGGTTGCGGGTGGTGGTGGTGTGCCGGCCCTTGCCGTCGACATCGCGGATGGCCTGGACGTCCATCACCTCCTCGCCGAGCAGGGCGTTGGCGAGGGTGGACTTGCCGGCGCCCGAGGTGCCGAGCAGCACGCTGGTGCCACCGCTGACCAGTGCGGCGAGCGGTTCCACGCCGTCGTCCTCGGTGGCGCTGACCGCCAGCACCCGCGCCCCGGGGGCGGCCGCCTCCACGTCCTGCACCAGGTACGACAGTCCTACCGGGTCGGGGACGAGGTCCGCCTTGGTGAGCACCACGACCGGCTGCGCGCCCGACTCCCAGACCAGGGCGAGGAAGCGCTCCAGCCGGCCGAGGTCCAGTTCGGCCGAGAGCGGCACCGCGATGATCGCGTGGTCCACGTTGGCCGCGAGGATCTGGCCCTCGGAGCGGGTGGAGGCGGTGGAGCGTACGAGGGAGGTGCGGCGCGGCAGATACGCCTGTACGTACCGGGGGTTGCCGTGCGGGTCGACGGCTGCCCAGTCACCGGTGCAGATGACCCGCAGCGGGTCGTGCGGGGTGACGAAGGCGGTGTCGGCGTGCACGGTGCCGTCGGCGGTGATGAGGTCGCAGCGGCCGCGGTCCACCCGAACGACCCGCCCGGGCAGCAGCCCGGTCTCGGCGTAGGGGGCGAACTCGGCCTCCCAGCGGTCGTCCCAGCCGTAACGGGCGAGCGGGTGCGACGACATGGCGGAGAGACGCGACGGAGAAGAGAGATTCAAGGGGAACCCTTCACAGGGTGGCCCCGGCGGCGCGCTCCGGGCGCGCGAGTCGAGTGGGTGTCAGCCGGGGACCACGGGGGTGGGGAAGTCGGACCTCTGAACGCGGGCAGCGCCCGCCACCGTGACAGTCATCAACGTCCCCTCCTCCTGCTGCTTCTCGACACATCGACGTACCGACATCCCGTACTCGGGAGCGGCTGAGCAGAACCGTAGCCCCCTCCCGGAGCACCGCGCCACCGAATTAATCGCGGGCCCTCCTGATCGGACGTCGAGGCAGGGGGTGCCGGAGGCGGACGATCGTTGCAGGCTGCCTCCCGGTCATTTCGAGCGAGGCGCATTCCGCCTCGTTTACCGCCCGGGAAATCGCTCAGCACGGGATGTCTGGGACGGATGCGCTCCGCGACACCCATGGGGCGTGCGGGAGAGGAAGAAGCATGAGAAGCCGCCGCCGGCCGGGGTGACCGGATAGCGGCACTGCCACTCGGCAGATGC
>NZ_JBEYXH010000009.1:0-229089 GCF_040644755.1 Streptomyces sp. NPDC046887 | reverse complement strand
GGGAGATCGGGACGCGTTGGCGACGCCTTCCCGCCTCGCGACAGGCCCTGCTCGCCCTGGCCCACCTTCGATGGGGCGATACCTACGCCCAGCTGGCCGCCGGGTTCGGCATCGGGATCGCGACCGTGTACCGCTACCTACGTGAAGCCGTCGAGGTCCTGGCCGGCCTTGCCCCGTCCCTGGACGAGGCGATGCGGACGATGCGGGAGAAGGCGTTCGTCATCCTCGACGGCACCCTGCTACCGATCGACCGCATCGCCGCCGACACCCCGTACTACTCCGGGAAGCACAAGCGGCACGGCATGAGAGTGCAGGTCCTCACCGATCCGTTCGGACGGCTGCTCTGGGCCTCACCGGCGCTGCCCGGCTCGACCCACGACCTGACCGCCGCGCGAGATCACGGGATCCATCGGGGCGCTGACCGAAGCAGGACTCAAATGTTGGGCGGACAAGGCGTACCAAGGCGCCGGCGGACCCGTCCGGGTCCCGTTTCGAGGCCGGCGCCTCAAGCGGTGGCAGCGTCGCCACAACACCACCCACGCCAAGATCCGCTGCCTCGGCGAGCAGGCCATGGCCACCCTGAAGGGCTGGCGCCTCCTGCTGAAGCTCCGCTGCAGCACCAACCGCATCACAGCGATCGTCCAAGCTGTCCTCGTCCTTCACCACGCGTCAGCGTGAGGTTGGAAAAGGCTCACTACGCCAAGCACGGTCCGGAGATGGGCTATGACTCGCAGATCGAGTACGAGGAGGCGGCCAAGGACCTCATGTGCGAGTGCGATGGCGGACGCCCAGGTGTGCTGGTCAAGGACGTAGCTGACGACGGCACGGTGCGATTCTTCGACCGCGAGAGCGGTGAGTTCGGAATGAAGGTTAAGAAGGATATCATTACCTTCTATAAACTCGATGGCGGATTGCAGAAGTTCAAGAACATGCCGGGCACCATACGCCCCAGAAGACGGAGGCGACGAAGTGGCCGACACAACTGACTTTGAACGAGAGACTCAGCGGGCCAGGCAGGCCGCAGACCGCTATCCCTGTGTGTGTTGCGGCTCCAGGGTGTTCGAAGATCCTCCAGGATCCTCGATGATCTGTCCGGTCTGCAAATGGGAGGACGACATCACGCAACTTCGCTGGCCGACGCTGAGGAAGGGTGCGAACCGTGCATCCCTCCTGGAAGCCCAGCAGAGTTTCCTGACATCCGGGGCTTCGGAACCGCGGTTCGCAGGAAGCGCGCGGCAGCGAACCGATGGCGAGGAAGCGCCATCCGGATGGCGGCCTATTGACCTGGCTCGGGATGCCTTTGAGGAGGAGGACATGCAGGTTGCGCCGTGGCCGCCGGATCGCACTGTCATGTACTGGTGGACGAACCGCTTCTGGTTGCGCGAGGGCTGACGCAAGGCCTACGCCCTGATCCGTTCCTCACGGTCGTGGGCCAATCATCTCGGAAGGGTAGCGTTGGGTTGAGGCCCGGTTGAGGTCGCTACTTTTCCAGGTGAACATCGATGCTGTAGGGGCGGTCTCGACGAGACCGCCCCTACAGCATCGTACGACAACGCCGCGGGAAGTGGCAGCGGCGATTGCTTGGCACCGGCGGCGTGCGTTCGACCGACCTCAGCCGCACGGGGCCGCCCCGTCGCTGACTCTATCGCCGGCTCCGTCCCTAGCTTCCGCAAGCTTGACGGTCAGACGTCTTATCCGTGATGGTCGGCCAAGCGTAAGGCACGGGCTTGCGCAGTCATGTAACGTCCCCGCCTCCCCCCCCCAGAGGCGGGCACGCCTCGATGGGTGCTGAATTCTCGTAAGAGAACGGGGCGAAATCGGAGTACCTCCGGTGGGAGGCGGAATGGGCCGCCGCCTCACCTCCGGTATCGGTCACCGGCCTCACTCCTCCCGTACCGCGAACCACAGCTCCATCCGGATGTCCGGGTCGTCCAGGTCGGTGTCGAGGAGGGTGGCGCAGCGGGTGATGCGTTGGCGGACGGTGTTGCGGTGGACGCCGAGGGCGGTGGCGGTGCGGTCCCAGCTGCCGTGCAGGGAGAGCCAGGCGCGCAGGGTGGTGGTGAGGGGGGCGCCGCCGAGGGGGGCGAGGAGCGCGGCGGCGTGGGCGGCGGCCTCGGTGGGGTCGACGAGGGCGGCGAGGCCGGAGGCGCGGTGGCGGGCGAGCGGGGTGTGCGCGGCGCGGGCGCGGCGCAGGGCGCGGGCCGCCTGGGCGTCGGCGGCGGGCAGGTCGCCCGGGGCGGCCGGGGCGCTGACGCCGAGGGTCCAGCCGGGGTGCTCGGACACCTCGTGCCCGTGGGGGAGGAGGGCCCGTACGGTGCCGTCGCCGGTGTCGACCAGGGGGGTGCCGAGTGCGGGCGGCGGGCCCTCGCCGTGGGCGTGGACGACGGTCCAGGGCGGCGGGCCCAGGGCGGCGGCGGCCTCGTCGGGGTCGGCGCCCAGGAGCAGCCGGACCAGGGCGGCGGTGCGGGTGGCCTCGTCGGCGCCCTGGTGGCGGGCGGTGAGCAGGGAGAGCAGCACCACGGCGACCCCGGCCACCGTGTGGTCGCCCGGCTCGCGGGGGCCGGTGGCGAGGGCCAGCGCCAGGCCGCGGGTGCCGCCGAGGGCGTACGCGGTGAGGTGCCGCCCGTCCACGGTGTCGGCGGCGGAGGCGGTCCCTCTGGCCACCCGGGCCGCGAGGCCGGCCAGGGCCTGTTCGGTGCCCTCCGGCAGCGCGCGGCCCGCCTCCGCGTAACGGCGTCCGTCGCCCGCGTACAGCACCGCCCGCCCCGGCAGCCGGGAGGCCAGCGCGTGCAGCACCGCCGGGACCGGGTCCGGGCGGGCCGCCGCCGTGGCCAGCGCCTGCTGCGCCTCGGTGACCCGGCGCAGCTCCCGGTGGCGGGCCTGCCCCATCAGCCGCCACACCGCCCGGCCCACCGCGGTGAACGTGGTCCGCGGCGGCACCTCAAGCAGGGGGAGGCGGGTCTGCGCGCACGCCTCGACCAAGGCGTCCGGGACCGTGTCGTACACCGGGGCCAGGCCGAAACCGAGCGCCGCGCCGCCCGCCGCCACGACCCGCTCGGCGTACGCCCGGGCGCCGCGCTCCGGCTCGGCCAGCTGCACCCCGGCGGTCAGCAGCAGCTCCCCGCCGAGCAGATACGGGAAGGGGTCGGCCATCTCCGAGGTGTGCACCCAGTGCACCGCCACGGCCGCCGGGTCCTCGGCGCCCGCGATCAGCCGCAGCCCCAGCTCCTCGTCGGCGAGCAGGGCGGACAGCTCGATCGCCGGGCCGGGCGGCGGTACGGAGGGGGCGGAAGTGCCCTCCGGCCCGTCGGCCGCCGGCCCGGTCATGGACGACGCCATGGATGGTTCCTCCATTCGTTCCCCCATCAGTGGAGGAAACGTACACTTCAGGGTTGCTTTCCGGCCACCTAAGGTCGTGCCGACCGGCGGCCGCGGGTACGGGCGGATGTCCCCGCAAGCACCGCCGTCCGAGCAGTACGCCCTTGCACGACACGCCACCGAGGTGAGCGAAGGAGGCCCCATGGCCGTCGACTACGCAGTGATCGTCGTCTATCTGGCCGGGATGCTGGCGATGGGCTGGTGGGGCATGCGCCGCGCCAAGTCCAAGAGCGAGTTCCTGGTCGCCGGACGCCGGCTCGGCCCCGGGATGTACTCCGGGACCATGGCCGCCATCGTCCTCGGCGGCGCGTCCACCATCGGCGGCGTCGGCCTCGGCTACACCCACGGCCTGTCCGGCGCCTGGATGGTCTTCACCATCGGCCTGGGCCTGCTCGCCCTCTCCCTCTTCTTCTCGGCGCGGATCGCCCGGCTGAAGGTGTACACCGTCTCCGAGATGCTGGACCTGCGTTACGGCGGCCGGGCCGGGGTCATTTCGGGCGTGGTGATGTGGGCGTACACCCTGATGCTCGCGGTCACCTCGACCATCGCGTACGCCACCATCTTCGACGTGCTGTTCGACCTGCCGCGCTGGGCGGCGATCGTCCTGGGCGGCACCATCGTGGTGGCGTACTCCACGCTCGGCGGCATGTGGTCGATCACCCTCACCGACATGGTGCAGTTCGTCGTCAAGACCATCGGCGTCCTGCTTCTGCTGCTGCCGATCGCGATCGTCAAGGCGGGCGGCTGGGCCGAGATGAAGGCGCAGCTGCCGTCCGACTACTTCGCGCCCTTCGGCATCGGCGGCCAGACGATCTTCACCTATGTGCTGATCTACACCTTCGGCATGCTGATCGGCCAGGACATCTGGCAGCGGGTGTTCACCGCCCGGGACGACAAGGTGGCCCGCTGGGGCGGCACCGTGGCCGGAACGTACTGCCTGGTGTACGCGATCGCGGGCGCGGTGATCGGTACCGCGGCCAAGGTGATGTACCCCGACCTCGGCAGCCCGGACGACGCCTTCGCCACCATCGTCACCGACGAACTGCCCGTGGGCGCACGCGGGCTGGTGCTGGCCGCCGCGCTCGCCGCGGTGATGTCCACCTCCTCGGGTGCCCTGATCGCCTGCGCCACCGTCGCCAACAACGACATCTGGGCGCGGCTGAAGGGCGCGGTGCGCCAGGACGGCGGGGCCGATTCCCCGGAGTCCGCCCGGGACGAGGTCAAGGACAACCGGGCCTTCATCCTCCTCATGGGCGTCGCCGTGATCCTGATCTCCATCGCGCTCAACAACGTGGTCGAGGCGCTGACCGTCGCCTACAACCTGCTGGTCGGCGGGCTGCTGGTGCCCATCCTCGGCGGGCTGCTGTGGAAGCGCGGCACGGTGTACGGGGCGCTGGCGGCGGTCGCGGTGGGCGGGCTGACCGTGGTCGGGCTGATGGCCGCGTTCGGGGTGCTGGCCACCGAGCCGATCTACTACGGGCTGCTCGCCTCGCTCGTCGCCTACCTGGCCGTCTCCCTCGCCACCCCGCCGACCGACCCCGCGGTGCTGGCCGTCTGGAAGGCCCGGCTGGCCGGGCACGACCCGGCCGAGGACGCGGCAGCGGCGCGGGCCACCTCGTGACGGCGGCCGGAGCACGGGCCGGACGCGACTACCCTCAGTACCGGACCCAAAAGGTCGGATAAGCCAACAAGCGGTACGGGAACGCCCGTGGCCGCCGCAGCAACGCAGCAGCGGTAAACGCAGCAGTAGAGGAAGGCCCTGGACATGAGCAGCACCGGCAGCAACGGCACGCCGCGCGGCCCCGTCGACTCGTCCCGCATTCCGCGGTACGCCGGACCGGCGACGTTCGCGCGGCTGCCGCGCCTGGACGAGGTCGGCCGCGCCGACGTCGCCGTGGTCGGCGTCCCCTTCGACTCCGGCGTCTCCTACCGGCCCGGCGCCCGCTTCGGCGGCAACGCCATCCGTGAGGCGTCCCGGCTGCTGCGCCCGTACAACCCGGCGCAGGACGCCTCCCCGTTCGCGCTCGCCCAGGTCGCGGACGGCGGCGACATCGCGGTCAACCCGTTCAACATCAACGAGGCCGTGGAGACCGTCGAGGCCGCCGCCGACGACCTGCTCGCCACCGGCGCCCGGATGATGACCCTCGGCGGCGACCACACCATCGCGCTGCCGCTGCTGCGCTCGATGGCCAAGAAGCACGGCCCGGTCGCCCTGCTCCACTTCGACGCCCACCTGGACACCTGGGACACCTACTTCGGCGCCGAGTACACCCACGGCACCCCGTTCCGCCGGGCCGTGGAGGAGGGCATCCTGGACACCTCCGCCCTCTCCCACGTCGGCACCCGCGGCCCGCTGTACGGCAAGCAGGACCTCACCGACGACGAGAAGATGGGCTTCGGCATCGTCACCTCCGCCGACGTCTACCGGCGCGGCGCCGACGAGGTCGCCGACCAGCTCCGCCAGCGCATCGGCGACCGCCCGCTCTACATCTCCATCGACATCGACTGCCTCGACCCGGCGCACGCCCCCGGCACCGGCACCCCCGAGGCGGGCGGCATGACCTCCCGCGAACTGCTGGAGATCCTGCGCGGGCTGGCCTCCTGCAACCTGGTCTCCGCCGACGTGGTCGAGGTCGCCCCGGCCTACGACCACGCCGAGATCACCTCGGTGGCCGCCTCGCACACCGCGTACGAGCTGACCACCATCATGTCCCGGCAGATCGCCGCCGCGCGCGCCCCCAAGGAGGCTGACGGCAAGTGACCCACGACCACGACCTCGTCCTGCGGCCCACCGCCGCCCAGACCGAGGCGGCCCTCAACCCTCCCGCGGGCCGCAACGGCGGCGACCTCGTCGTCGAGACGCTCGCCGGACTCGGGGCCACCACCGTCTTCGGGCTGCCCGGACAGCACGCGCTCGGCATGTTCGACGCGCTGCGCCGCTCGGATCTGAGGTACGTGGGTCTGCGGGTGGAGAACAACGCGGGCTTCGCCGCCGACGCCTACGGGCGGATCACCGGCGAGGCCGCCCCGCTGCTGCTCTCCACCGGCCCCGGCGCGCTGATGTCGCTGGCCGCCCTCCAGGAGGCGGCCGCCGCCAGCGCGCCGGTCCTCGCCATCGGCAGCCAGGTCCCGGCCGCCGGGCTCGGCGGCGGGCGCCACGGCTATCTGCACGAACTCCGCGACCAGCAGGCGTCCTTCCGCGACATCGTCAAGTCCGTGCACACCGTGCGGACGCCGTCGCAGATCCCCTCCGCGATCGCCGCCGCCTGGCAGTCCGCGCTCACCGCGCCGCACGGCCCGGTCTGGGTGGAGATCCCCCAGGACGTCCTGCTCGCCGAGACCACCCTGCCGGTCGTCACCGCCCTGGACGCCACCCCGGACGAGGTGGTGCCCCGGCCCGAGCTCACCGCCGTCGCCGCCCATCTGCTGGCCCACGCCGAACGCCCGGCGATCATCGCGGGCGGCGGGGTCGTCCGCGCCGACGCCTCCGGCAAGCTGCTGGCCCTCGCCGAACGCCTCAACGCCCCCGTGGTCACCACCTTCGGCGGCAAGGGCGCCTTCCCCTGGGAGCACCCCCTCTCCCTCCAGTCCTGGCTGGAGGACCGGCACACCACCGACTTCCTGGAGGACGCCGACGTCCTGCTGGTCGTCGGCTCCGGCCTCGGCGAACTCTCCTCGAACTACCACACCTTCGCCCCGCGCGGCCGGGTGATCCAGATCGAGGCTGACGCCGGGAAGCTGGAGTCCAACCACCCGGCGCTCGGCATCCACGCCGACGCCCGGCTCGCCCTCACCGCCCTGCTGGAGACCGCCGAGCCCCGCCCCGACCGGGGCGACGCCGAGCGGGTACGCACGGTCCTGGCCGCGGTCCGCGACCGCATCGACGCCCAGCAACTCACCCTGGAGCAGCAGCTCCTCGCCGACATCCGGGCGGCCCTGCCGGACGACGCGCCCAGCTTCTGGGACATGACGATCCTGGCCTACTGGGCCTGGTCCGCCTTCGACGCGCGGCGCCCCAACACCATGCACTCCGCCCAGGGCGCGGGCGGCCTCGGCTACGGCTTCCCGGCCGCGCTGGGCGCCGCCGCGGCCGAACCGGGCCGCCCCGTCCTCGCCGTCTCCGGCGACGGCGGCGCCATGTACTCCCTCGCCGAACTGGCCACCGCCAAGCAGTACGGCCTCGATGTCACCTGGCTGATCGTGGACGACGGCGGCTACGGCATCCTGCGCGAGTACATGAACGACGCCTTCGGCGAGGCGACCGGGACCGAACTGGCCCGCCCGGACTTCACCGCCCTCGCCGAGTCCTTCGGCGTCCCCGCGGTGCGCACCAGCCCGGACGCCCTCCGCGAGGACCTGGCCAAGGCCCTCTCCACCCCCGGCCCCTCGGTCGTCGTCCTCCCCGCCGTCCTGCGCATGTTCGCCCCCACCCACCTCTGACCCCCGTCCCTCCCGGCCTCTCCCGCCCGGGCTGACCTGCGACAAGGCAGCCCGGGCGGGGCCCGCCGGTCACGGAGCCGTCCGATCCGTCACGGACCGGTAACGAGCCACCGCAGGGACCCGGCGTACGTACAACCTTCCGCCGCACGCCGAGTCCTTCGTCATGTGAAAAGACACCTCTCCATAGCCCGATCCATAGCCCCGTCCATAGCCGAGGGGCCCGCGGCCCCCCGCACCTCCCTCCGCGCGAGCGCCCGCCGCTCCGGAACCGGGACCCTGTCCACCGCGCTCGCCCTCGGCCTGCTGCTGCCCGCCGCCGTCGCCGCGACGGCCACCCCGGCCGCCGCCGCGGCCGACTCCGTGGCCTGCACCTCGAAGACGCCCGGTCTCGCCGCCAAGCTGACCAAGGACATCACCGCGGCCGTCAAGGGCCGCAAGGGCACCATCGCCGTCGTCGTCAACGACCGCCGGACCAAGACCAGCTGCACCCTCCGGCCGGACCAGAAGTTCGACTCCGCCAGCGTGGTCAAGACGACCGTGCTCGCCACCCTGCTCTGGGACGCCCAGAAGACCCGTCGCTCGCTGACCGCGACCGAGAAGTCCCGCGCCACGGCCATGATCACCAGGTCCGACAACGACTCCACCAGCGCGCTGTGGCGTCAACTCGGCACCACCAAGATCACGGGCTTCCTCAAGGCCGCCGGGATGACCAAGACCGTGCCCGGAGCCGACGGATACTGGGGCCTCACCCAGATCACCGCCCGCGACCAGCAGGTGCTGCTGGGCCTGATCACCGCGAAGAACGCGGTCCTCACCGACGCCTCCCGTGCCTACATCCTCAAGCTGATGAACGAGGTCGTCGCCGACCAGCGCTGGGGCACCCCGGCCGGTGCCTCCAAGGACGCCAGGATCCACGTCAAGAACGGCTGGCTGCCGCGCAAGACCCTCGGCTGGCGGGTGCACTCCATCGGCGCCTTCTCCGGCACGAAGCACGATCACCAGATCACCGTCCTCACCCATGGCAACGCCGACTGGCAGGCGGGTATCAACACCATCCAGGCCATCGCCAAGGTGGTGCACAGCGACCTCGCCGCCGCGTCCCTCCCCGCCCGCAGCGCCAGGCGGGCCCACGTCGGCTTCGTCCCGCCCGCCGCCCCGGCCGAGTCCATCCCCGCCACCCCGGACCAGCCCGCCGAGGACTCGGTAACGGCCCCGCGGTAACCCCGCAAGCCCCCGCGCACCCCACGCCGCCCCGGGCCGGAGCCGCCTCCACCCCGGCCCGGAGCAGCGCCGGTCCTAGGACCCGGGTCCCGGCCCGGTGGGACTTCGGGCCGGGGTTTGTTGCGGAAGGATGAAATCCGCTCCGGGGCGCGTTGGTGCCTCTCGGAAGATCAGGTCCGTCGCCGGCCCCTTGAACAGGGCGGTCGCGGACGGGACGGGCCCCGGCGGGGCCGCTCCGGACGGCGCCTGAGCCGATGGGGACCGGGACGGGTCCACAGGACGACGGGAGGCCACCGTGGCGGCGGGGCAGGCAGAGCAGGGCTGGGCGCGGAGACTGTCCGGGTACGCCTGGCGGTACCGGCGCAATGTGGTGCTCGCGCTCGGCTCGTCACTCGCCGGAATGGGCGTGATGGCCCTCGTCCCGCTGATCACCAAGATCGTCATCGATGACGTCATCGGGGAGGGCACCGGCTCGCTGGCCCTGTGGACCGGGCTGCTGGTCGTCGCCGCGGTCGTCGTCTACGCCCTGACCTACGTCCGCCGCTACTACGGCGGGCGGCTCGCCCTCGACGTCCAGCACGACCTGCGCACCGAGATGTACGACACCATCGTCGGGCTCGACGGGCGGCGGCAGGACGAGCTGTCCACCGGGCAGGTGGTCGGCCGCGCCACCAGCGACCTCCAGCTCATCCAGAGCCTGCTCTTCATGCTGCCGATGACCATCGGCAACGTCCTGCTGTTCCTGATCTCGCTGGTGATCATGGCCTGGCTGTCGGTGCCGCTGACCCTGGTCGCACTCGCCGTCGCCCCGGCGATCTGGGTGATCGCCAAACGCAGCCGGCTCCGGCTCCACCCCGCCACCTGGTACGCCCAGGCCCAGGCCGCACAGGTGGCCGGGGTGGTGGACGGCGCCGTCAGCGGTGTCCGGGTGGTCAAGGGGTTCGGCCAGGAGGAGCAGGAGACCGGAAAGATCCGCGCGGCGAGCCGCAAGCTGTTCGCCGGCCGGCTGCGCACCATCCGGCTGAACGCCCGCTACACCCCCGCCCTGCAGGCCGTGCCCGCGCTCGGACAGGTCGCCATGCTGGCGCTCGGCGGCTGGCTCGCCACCCGGGGCCAGATCACCCTGGGCACCTTCGTCGCCTTCTCCACCTATCTCGCCCAGCTCATCGGCCCGGTCCGGATGCTCGCCGTGGTCCTCACCGTCGGCCAGCAGGCCCGGGCCGGCGTGGAACGGGTACTGGAGCTGATCGACACCGAGCCGACGCTGACGGACGGTGCGAAGGAACTGCCGGCCGGCGAACCGGCGGGCGTCCAGTTCCAGGACGTCTCCTTCGCCTACGGTGACGGCCGCCCCGTCCTCGACGGGTTCTCGCTGAGCATCCGGCCCGGCGAGACCGTCGCCGTCGTCGGCGCCTCCGGCAGCGGCAAGTCCACGGTCTCGCTGCTGCTGCCCCGCTTCTACGACGTGTCGGGCGGCGCGGTGCTCGTCGGCGGCCACGATGTGCGCGAGCTGACCCTCGCCTCGCTGCGCCAGGCCATCGGCATGGTCCCCGAGGACAGCTTCCTGTTCTCCGACACCATCCGCGCCAACATCGCCTACGGCCGCCCCGACGCCACCGACGAGGAGATCCGCCGCGCCGCCCGCGCCGCCCAGGCCGACCGGTTCATCGCCGAGCTCCCCGACGGATACGACACCACGGTGGGCGAGCACGGGCTCACCCTCTCCGGCGGCCAGCGCCAGCGTGTCGCCCTGGCCCGCGCCATCCTCACCGACCCCCGCATCCTCGTCCTGGACGACGCCACCTCGGCCGTGGACGCCCGGGTCGAGCACGAGATCTTCGACGCGCTGCGCTCCGTCATGGCGGACCGCACCACCCTGCTGATAGCGCACCGGCGCTCCACCCTGAACCTCGCCGACCGGATCGCCGTCCTGGACGGCGGCCGCCTCGCCGACCTCGGCACCCACGAGGAGCTCCAGGCCCGCTCCCCGCTTTACCGGCGGCTGCTGACCGACCCCGACGAGCTGGGCGGCGTCTCCCCGGGCCACACCCGGCCCGCCCTCCCGCGCGAGGACGACGACGCCGTGGCCGAGGGGCTGCGCGAGGAGCTGGACGCCGAGTTCGACGCCGAGCGCGGTATCACCCCGGCCCTCTGGCAACGCGACGCCGACCGCGCCGGAGCGGCCGGCAAGGCCGGCGGGGGAGCCAAGGCCGGCGCAGCCGGCAGGGCCGACACCGGCGATGACACCGACACTGGCACGGAGAGCGGGGCCACCCCGGAGCTGCTGGCCCAGCTCGCCGCCCTGCCCCCGGCCACCGACACCCCCGAGGTGGACGAGGTCCGCGCCGTCACCCCCGAGGACTCCTACGGGCTGCGTCGGCTGCTGCGCGGTTTCGGATCGGTACTCCTCGTCAGCCTGGGACTGGTCGCGGTCGACGCCGGTATGGGCCTCGCCCTGCCGATCCTGATCCGGCACGGCATCGACGACGGCGTCCAGCGCGCCGCCCTCGGCGCGGTCTGGGCGGCCTCCGCCCTGGCGCTGCTCGCCGTCCTGGTCCAGTGGACGGCCCAGACCGGTGAGATCCGGATGACCGGCCGGACCGGCGAGCGGGTGCTGTACGCACTGCGGCTGAAGATCTTCGCCCAGCTCCAGCGGCTCGGGCTCGACTACTACGAGCGCGAGCTGACCGGCCGGATCATGACCCGGATGACCACCGACGTGGACGCCCTCTCCACGTTCCTCCAGACCGGACTGGTCACCGCGTTCGTCTCCCTGGTGACCTTCTTCGGGATCATGGTCGCGCTGGTCGTCCTCGATGGGCAGCTCGCCCTGGTGGTGTTCGCGACCCTGCCCGTGCTGATCGTCGGCACCGTGTTCTTCCGACGCTCCAGCGTCAAGGCCTACGAGCTGGCCCGTGAGCGGATCAGCGTGGTCAACGCCGACCTTCAGGAGTCGGTGGCCGGGCTGCGGATCGTGCAGGCCTTCGGCCGGGAGCGCTCCGGCGCCCACCGGTTCACCGAGCGCAGCGACGCCTACCGCTCGGCCCGGGTCCGCGGCCAGTGGCTGATCTCGGTGTACTTCCCGTTCGTGCAGCTGCTCGCCTCGCTGGCCGCGGCCGCCGTGCTGGTGGTGGGCGCGGGCCGGATCGAGGCGGGCACGCTCAGCGCGGGCGCGCTGGTGGCGTATCTGCTCTACATCGACCTGTTCTTCGCCCCGGTGCAGCAGCTCTCCCAGGTCTTCGACGGCTACCAGCAGGCCGCGGTCTCGCTGGGCCGCGTCCAGGAGCTGCTGCGTGAACCCACCTCCACGGCCCCCGCGGCCGACCCCCGGCCGGTGGGCGCGCTCCGCGGCGAGATCGCCTTCGAGAACGTCTCGTTCGTCTATGGAGCGGAGGACGGCGGGGAGCGCGCGCTGAGCGGCGTCGATCTGCGGATCCCCGCCGGGCAGACCGTGGCCTTCGTCGGTGAGACCGGCGCCGGCAAGTCCACCCTGGTCAAGCTGGTCGCCCGGTTCTACGACCCGACGAGCGGCCGGGTCACCGCCGACGGCACCGATGTGCGCGAGCTGGACCTCACCGCGTACCGGCACCGCCTCGGCGTCGTTCCGCAGGAGGCGTACCTCTTCCCCGGCACCGTCCGGGACGCCATCGCCTACGGGCGGCCCGCGGCGAGCGACGCCGAGGTGGAGGCGGCGGCCCGCGCGGTCGGCGCCCACGACATGATCGCCACCCTCGACGGCGGCTATCTGCACGAGGTCGCCGAGCGCGGACGGAACCTGTCGGCCGGCCAGCGCCAGCTGATCGCGCTGGCCCGCGCCGAGCTGGTCGACCCGGATGTGCTGCTCCTCGACGAGGCGACGGCCGCGCTGGACCTCGCCACCGAGGCACAGGTCAACCAGGCCACCGATCGGCTGGCGGGCCGCCGTACGACCCTGGTGGTCGCCCACCGGCTGACCACCGCGGCCCGCGCCGACCGGATCGTGGTGATGGACCACGGCCGGGTCGCCGAGGACGGCACCCATGACGAGCTGCTGGCCCGGGGCGGACGGTACGCCGAGCTGTGGCGGACATTCATAGGGATAGGCGAGGACGAGCCGGTCTCGGTGTGACCCGGGGGCACCGCGTACGGACACCAGGGCGCGGGCGGCGGAGGACCAGGACCCGCCACACCCCGCGTACGGATACGAGGGAGAGGCCTGTCGATACAAGGGCGCGCAACCATGTGCCGGTCGGGTGCGTCGTACACGAGTGCGGGTCGTACACCGGGTGAGACCGAGGGCCGCCCTGCTCCCCGCCCCCGGTGAGGGCCGGCGGACCCGGCTCACGGGCGGGCGCGGTGCGCGGCAGCCGTGCCGGTGGATCAGCTGAACGGCGGAAGGACGTGCGGAGGTGGTCGTGTTCGGCTGGGCAGTGGTACCCCGGAGCGGTGGTCGGCCGGACCGTCGTCCGTCCGTCGATGGGCCGGACCGTCGTCCGTCCGTCAATGGGCCGGGCCGTCGTCCGTTCGTCGATGGGCCGGCCCGGGTAGCGGGCCCCGTGGGGCCGGTCCGGGCGGAAGGCTCGGGGAGAGGCCGGGCGCCGGGCCCGCGGCGGGTACAGGCACTGGCCGGGCTCACGGCGCTGCTCACCGCCGTGAGCCTGATCGTCCTGGCCGGTCCGGTGGCCTCCTCCGCCCACGCGGCCGGCGCCTCCTCCGCTCGCGGCTCCGCTCACGCCGGCACGTACGCGGCGGTTCACACCACCCGTGTGCCCACCGCGCAAGCCGCCGCTGCCTCCTGCGCCGGGCGGCTCGTCAAGCGGATCACGTTCGCCACCGGTGAGCTGCGGGTCTACCGCAACCGCCAGTACGTCTGCGCCCTCACCCTGGCCGCCAAGCCCGGCGCGCGCCGGGCCATGGCCGTGTCCGTGCAGGCCCGGGGCGGCCGGGCGGCCGTGGACCGGGGGCGCTTCACCCGGCAGGCCGGGCCCGTCACCGTACACGCGCTCAACCGCTGCGTCCGGGCGACCGGTTCGGTGGCAGGACGGTCCGGGGCGACCGGCTGGTTCGGCTGCTAGCGGTGTGATGCGGTCGCGAGGCGGGCCGCCGTCTGACCTCTCCCGCCATGGCCAGGACGCCTGACAGCCCGTCACCGCCACACACGGCGGCCCAACCTTCACACGAGCCCCACGTCCCGCGTCGCAATCGGGGCTGGCGGGGCGGGTGTTGCCCCCGCTAGGTTCGCGACGACCATCGCGAACCCACGTGGAGGGTGCATGCGCAACGCGCTCAGATGGCTGCTGTCACTCGTCGTGCTCATAGGCGCCGCGAGCACGGCCGGCACGGCGACCGCCGCCGAGGCCCCCGACAGCACCACCGCCGCCGCCTCGTCCGGCCCCGGAGCCGGGCCGCAGGCGGACATCAAGGACCGGATCCTGGCCATCCCCGGGATGAGCCTGATCGAGGAGCAGCCGTACCCCGGCTACCGCTTCTTCGTCCTCAACTACACCCAGCCGGTAGACCACCGGAACCCCCGCAAGGGGACCTTCCAGCAGCGTCTGACCCTGCTGCACAAGGACACCAGCCGCCCCACCGTCTTCTACACCAGCGGGTACTCGGTCCGGACCTCGCCCAGCCGATCCGAGCCGACCCGGATCGTGGACGGCAACCAGGTCTCCATGGAGTACCGCTTCTTCACCCCGTCCCGTCCCCAGCCGGCCGACTGGTCCAAGCTGGACATCTGGCAGGGCGCCAGCGACCAGCACCGGGTCTTCACCGCACTGAAGAAGATCTACGACCGCAAGTGGATCGCCACCGGCGGTTCCAAGGGCGGGATGACCGCGACCTACTTCGAGCGGTTCTACCCCCGCGACATGGACGGCATCGTCGCCTATGTGGCGCCCAACGACGTGGTGGAGCACGAGGACTCCCGGTACGACCGGTTCTTCGCCACCGTCTCCACCCAGGAGTGCCGCGACCGGCTGAACGCTTTCCAGCGCGAGGCCCTGATCCGCCGCGCCCCGCTCCAGGCCACGTACAAGGCCTGGGCCGAGGCCGAGGGCGCCACCTTCACCACGGTCGGCACGCTGGACAAGGCGTACGAGGCGGTCGTCCTCGACTTCGTCTGGGCGTTCTGGCAGTACTCCGGCGAGGCCCAGTGCGCGGACCTCCCGGCCGCCGCCACCGCCTCGGACCAGGAGGTGTACGACGTGATCGACCAGTACTCCGGCTGGTCCGCGTACACCGACCAGAGCCTGGCGGGCTACACGCCGTACTACTACCAGGCCGCCACCGAGATGGGCTCGCCCAGCCTGAAAATGAAGCACCTCAAGGGCCTGACCCGGTACGGCTACCAGCCCGCGCGCAACTTCGTGCCGAAGGACATCCCGATCCGCTTCAAGCCGCTGGCCATGGCGGACGTGGACTCCTGGGTGCGTACGCGGGCCCGTTCGATGCTCTTCGTCTACGGCGGCAACGACCCGTGGGGCGCCGAGCGGTTCCGGGTGGACCGGGGCGCCAGGGACTCGTATGTGTACACCGCGCCCGGCGCCAACCACGGCGCCAATGTGGCCGGTCTGGTCGAGGCCGAGCGGACCAAGGCCACCGAGCGCATCCTGACCTGGGCCGGAGTCTCCGCGCCGCAGGCGGAGCGGGCCGCGCCGCTGCGGACGTACGACTCGCGGCTGGACAAGAGCCAGCAGCTCGACCGGGCGCGCACCCTGCGCCCGTAGCGGCACCGCGGAACGGAGCACACGACCGGCGGCCGCACCCCGCTCCCACGAGGAGGGGGTGCGGCCGCCGGCCTCTTGGTCGGGCGGCCGCCGGGACCCTTCGGACCATGCCCCCAGGGCCCTTTCGGACCGTGCCCTCAGGGCCTTCTCGGACCGTGCCCTCAGTACGACAGGCCGTGCCCCACCGGGTAGAGCACCCGTGCCGGGTCGTCGGCCCGTTGCACCGGTACGGGCAGCCGGCCGCGCGGGCGGGCGCGGCCCGCGATGACCCGGGCGGCGGCCCGCAGCTCCACATCCGTCCACGAGTAGGTGGCGAGCACGGCGCGCTGGCCGGTGAGCCGGGCGGCGTCGTACGGGTTGCGGATCGCCACCGCCACCACCGGCACCCCGGTCGCCGCCAGCCGCGAGACCAGCGTGCGCTGGGCACTGGCCGCGGTGACGTTGTACGTGGCGACGACGACCGCGTCCTTCCCGGCCGCCGCCGCCACCGCCTCGTCGATCTTCGCCGGGACGGGGTTGGTGCCGGTCGGCAGCGCGGTCACCGTGAAGCCCAGCTCGGTCAGCGCCCCGGCGAGTACCGGCACCGGCGGCCCCGTCGTCCCGGAGGGCGAGTTGGCGTCCGCGCCGACGACCAGGAGTCTCGGCTGACGGCGGCGGTTGAGCGGCAGCATCCCGCCCGCGTTCTCCAGCAGGGTGGTGGTCCGCTCGGCGATCCGGTCCGCGGTGGCCAGATGGGTGGCGGTGCCGACGGTCCGGTCCACCTCCCGGTGCGAGGCGTACGGGTCGCGCAGCAGCCCCAGCCGGTCCTTCAGCAGCAGGATGCGCAGAACAGACCGGTCGATCCGCTCCTCGGTCAGCTCACCACCCCGTACGGCGGCGAGCACCGCGTTCCACGCCACCGCGATGGAGGGCGGGTTGAGCAGCTGGTCGCAGCCCGCCTTCAGGGCCAGCACCGGCACCCGGTCGTCGCCGTACTTGGTCCGTACGCCCTGCATGGCGAGCGAGTCGGTCACCACCACCCCGTCGTAGCCCAGCTCCTCACGCAGCACGCCGGTGAGGATGGGCCGGGAGAGCGTCGCCGGGTCCTCGCTGGGATCGAGTGACGGTACGACGATATGCGCGGTCATGATCGAGTCGATGCCCGCCCGTACGGCCTCCGCGAACGGCGGCCGGTCCAGCCGCTCCCACTCCTCGCGGGTGTGGGTGATGACCGGCAACCCGTAGTGGCTGTCGGTCTCGGTGTCGCCGTGCCCCGGGAAGTGCTTGCAGGTGGCGGCCACACCCCCGCCCTGGTAGCCGGCGACCTGCGCGGCCACCAGGTCCCCGACGGCGGACGGCACGGCGCCGAAGGAGCGTACGCCGATGACCGGGTTGGCCGGGTTGACGTTGACGTCGGCGACCGGGGCGTAGTTCTGGCGGACGCCCATCGCGGCCAGTTCCCGCCCGGCGACCTTGGCGGCCCGGCGGGCGTCGCCGCGCGAACCGCCCGCGCCCAGCGCCATCGCGCCGGGCATCAGGGTGGCGGGTTTCCCTATCCGGGCGACGATCCCGTGCTCCTGGTCGATGGAGATCAGCAGCGGCAACGGGGTGGGCTGGGCGAGCCCGGCGCGCTGGATGCCGTTGCCGAGGTCGGCGATCTGGTGCGGCTCGCGGGTGTTGTGCGCCCAGGAGAAGTAGATGATCCCGCCGACGTGGTACCTCGCCACCAGCTCGGCGGCGGTGCGGACACCCAGCTCCTTCATGTTCAGGTCGATGTCGGCCTGGTCGGGATCGGTGGCGGAGTGCCCGTACACCCGCGACACGAAGAGCTGGCCGACCTTCTCCTCCAGGCTCATCCGGGAGATCAGCCGGAGCAGCCGGCGGCGGGTCGCGGCGCCCTGTGCGGGAGCCGCGGCGGCGGTCCCGGCGGTGGCGGCGACCCCGCCGGCGGTCGCGGCGACCACCGCGCTCGCGGCGAGGACGGCCCGTCTGGAGGGGGCGGGGGAGGAGGGGGGTGCCGAGGGCGTGGGGTAGAGGTTGGCGCGGTGGTGCACTGGTGCTCCTTCCGGCCGTACGTGAGGGGGCTCGTGAGGGAGGAAACGGCCCTGGGAGATCTCCTCAGGGTGAAGGAAACTTCCAGGGATTCACGCATAGCCGGAAAATAACTGCCAGGTCAAGGAGGTGCGCACGGCACGCCCGGCCCGGTGCCGCAACGGCTCTGGTCCGCCGGCCGCCACGGACGCCTGGACTGACGCCTGGACTGACGCCTGGACGAACGCCCGGACGGACGCCTGGACGGACGACCGGACGTTGACCGCAGGGCGGCCTCAGCCGGCATCAACCGGGGCCTGCCGGATCGCCGCGAGCTGAGCCGGCGGCGGTGCCCCGGCCGGGACGTGCGGGCCGACCGCCCGAGGACGGCCACGCCCCCGCCTCACCGCCTCACTTCGTCAGCGAGCGCAGATGCTCCAGACCGGGCGCCAGCAGGGACGGGAGCTCGGCGGCCTCCGGGTACCAGCGCTTCTCGTACTCCCAGCAGGCCCACACCTCGCCGCCCTCCAGCAGCGCGTCGTCCAGCAGGGCGTTGCTCGTCCGGGCGTCGTCCACCAGCGCCAGGCACTCGGCGAGCGGCACCGCGCCCTCGCCCAGCGCCAGCGGAGCGGTCTCGACCGCCGAGGCGGCGTCCTTCACCTGGAGGTAGCCGAGGTACGGGGCGAGCACCGCGTGCGTCGCGGCCGGGGCCTCACCGGCGGCCCAGGGGTGCAGTACGTCCCACAGGGCGCCCACGCTCTTGTGCCCGACGGCGCCCACCACCCGGGCGATGTCCGCCCCCGTACGGTGCGAGTCATGGGTCTCCAGCAGGATGCGGACGCCCAACTCGGCGGCGACCTCCGCCGCCGCGCCCAGCCGCCGGGCGGCGATCGCGTCCGCCTCGGCCCGGTCCAGCTCCCCACCACCGGGGAACACCCGGACATGCGGCGCGCCCAGATCGGCCGCCAGATGCAGCAGCCCGTGCAACTCCTCGTAGACCGGTTCGTCGTCCCCGGGCTCGGCGACCCGGGCGTATCCGGCGACGGCCAGGATCGACACCTCCGCCCGAGCGAACTCCTCGGCCACCGCGCGCCGCTCGTGCGCCACCAGCCCCGGATGCACCGGTTCTTCGGGGTGGGCCCGCAGCTCGACCCCCTGGTAGCCGTTCTCTGCGGCGAGGCGGACGACCTCGGGAATCGGCGTCCCGGGGACACCGAGGGTGGAGAACGCGTACTTCACGGCGGGGCTCCTCAACACATCGACATGTCGGCACGCCCGACGGCCCCGCGCACCCCGCCGTACCCGCGACGCGGCACCGGCACCGGTCCGGCCCCCGGCAACGTACCCCGCGACCGCCCCGTCATGGCCCCGCCGCGGCCACGGGCCCGCCCCACCGCCTCCGGGCGGCCCGCCCCACCGACTCCGAGGGGCCGCTCAGCGCCCCTCGCGCGGGAACCCGTCCGTCCGCACGGTGATCTCCCGAGCCGTGACCGGCAGCACCAGGTCCTCCCCGAAGGGCACCTCGCGCGCCTCGGCGTAGGTGCCGGTCCGGGTGGGGTGGCTGTGCACGGTGCACATACCGTCCGAGGGGTCCACGATCACGTACACCGGAATGCCGCACTCGGCGTACATACGGAACTTCTTGGTGAAGTCGTTGTCCCGGGTGCTCTTGGAGACGACCTCCAGTACGACGTCCAGGTGGTGCCACTCATAGCGGCCTCGGCTGTTGTGCTCGGAGCCAGGCGCGACAACGGCCAGGTCAGGGGCATACCCGTACAGGCTGGACGGGAAGTCGATCATGACATCCATCAGTATCCGCCCCTGGCCGGCCAACTGCTGCTTGACCTGCGGCGCCACCTCGACGAGGACGTCCGACTGGCTCTCCCCCTGCGGTGTCATGATGATCTTCCCGTCCGTGATCTCGACGCGGTAGCCGTTCGGCAGGTTCACGCCGTCGAGGGCGTCCCATGCGCTGGCCACGTTCATGGTGATGGTCGTCGTCATGCGAACCTCCGTATGCCGGTGCTCAACCACGATAGGGCGGTCCCGGTCACTGTGGCATGGCTCACCGCGCACGCCCCGTGGAGGCGCGGACCACCAGCTCGCCGCCCATCGTCGCCAGGCCGCCCGGAGGCGGCGCCTCCGTACCGGTGGCCAGCCGGCCGGCGCGCGCGCCCGCCTCGTGCAGCGGTAGCCGTACGGTGGTCAGCGACGGTACCGCGTCCACCGAGAACGGCAGGTCGTCGAAGCCGGCCACCGACACGTCGTCCGGGATGCGCAGCCCCCGGTCGCGCAGGGCCGCGCAGACGCCCAGCGCCACCGTGTCGTTCGCCGCGACCAGCGCGGTCAGCCCCGGCTCCCGGCGCAGCAGCTCGCAGGCCGCCTCGTAGCCGGAGCGCCGGTCGTACGGGCCGTGCACGGTCAGCCGGTCCAGGTCGGTGTTGAGGCCCGCCGCGGTCATCGCCGCGCGGTGCCCCTCCAGCCGCTGCCGGGTGGTGGTCCGCTCGACCGGTCCGGCCACATAGCCGAGCCGCCGGTGCCCGAGGCTGAGCAGGTGCTCGGTCAGCCGCCGGGCACCGCCCTCGTTGTCGAAGGTCAGCGTGGCGAGTACGGCCCCGGTGCCCTCCGCGGCGGCGGGCAGCGGCGGGCGGCCGCACAGCACCACCCGCGTCCCGGCGGCCGTCAGCCGCGCGAGCTTGGCGGCCACCGCCGTGCCGTGGCCGGGATCGTCCACCGCGCCCCCGGTGAGCACCACGGCCGCCGCGCGCTGGCGCTGCAGCAGGGTGAGGTAGGTCAGCTCCCGCTCCGGGGAGCCGCCGGTGTTGCACACCACCGCCAGCTTCTCCCCTCCGCCCACCGCGCCCCCGCCGCCGGCCGGGCCCATCGCCGACTGGACGGCCCCGGCGATGATCCCGAAGAACGGGTCGGCGATGTCGTTGACCAGGACGCCCACCAGGTCGGAGGTGGCGGCGGCGAGCGAGCTGGCCGGGCCGTTCACCACATAGTCCAGCTCGTCCACCGCGCGCATCACCCGCTCCCGGGTGGCGGTGGCGACCGGGTAGTTGCCGTTCAGCACCCGGGAGACGGTGGCCGGGGACACCCGGGCGCGGGCGGCCACGTCGGCCAGCGTGACGGTCATCGTGCTCCTTCTTATTCGGAGGACTCATTCGGAGGACTTATTCGGGGGATGGAGCCCTCGACCCGAGACCGGAAAAGGCTGTCACCCGGTGGGGCCCTTGTCCGGGCCGCTGTCCGCAGGCTAGCGTCCCCCTTCATAGAAAGCGCTTACCATCCTTTCCCGGCACCGCCCCACCCGGCACCGCCCCACCCGGCACCGCCCCACCCAGCGCGGCCCCACCTCACCGCCGCCCCACCTCACCGCCTCTCCCTGAACCCGCTCCCGGAGGACGCACGCCATGACTCGCAGAACGGTCCGCATCGCCATGAACGGCGTCACCGGACGCATGGGCTACCGCCAGCACCTGGTCCGCTCGATCCTCGCCCTGCGCGAGCAGGGCGGTCTTGACCTCGGCGACGGGGAGGTGCTGTGGCCGGAGCCGGTCCTGGTCGGCCGGCGCGAGCACGCGCTGCGCGCGCTGGCGGAGCGGCACGGGCTGACCGAGTGGTCCACCGACCTGGACGCCGTGCTCGCCGACGAGCGCACCGAGGTCTACTTCGACGCCCAGGTCACCGCCGCCCGCCCGGAGGCCCTGAAGAAGGCGATCGCGGCCGGCAAGCACCTCTACACCGAGAAGCCGACCGCCTCCGACACGGCCGGGGCCCTGGAACTGGCCCGGCTGGCCCGCGACGCCGGGATCAAGCACGGCGTCGTCCAGGACAAGCTCTTCCTCCCGGGGTTGCTCAAGCTGAAGCGGCTGGTCGACGGCGGCTTCTTCGGCCGGATCCTCTCCGTCCGCGGGGAGTTCGGCTACTGGGTCTTCGAGGGCGACTGGCAGGAGGCGCAGCGCCCCTCCTGGAACTACCGGGCCGAGGACGGCGGCGGCATCGCCGTGGACATGTTCCCGCACTGGGAGTACGTCCTGCACGAGCTGTTCGGCCGGGTCACCTCGGTCACCGCCCAGGTCGCCACCCATCTGCCCGAGCGCTGGGACGAGCAGGGCAAGCCGTACGCGGCCACCGCCGACGACGCCGCGTACGGCATCTTCGGCATCGACGGGCCGGACGGTCCGATCACCGCGCAGATCAACTCCTCCTGGGCGGTCCGGGTGCACCGGGACGAGCTGGTCGAGTTCCAGGTGGACGGCACCCATGGCTCGGCCGTCGCCGGGCTGCGCGGCTGCCGTGCGCAGCACCGCTCGGCCACCCCCAAGCCGGTGTGGAACCCGGACCTCCCGGTAAGCCACGCCTTCCGCGACCAGTGGCAGGAGGTTCCGGACAACGCCGAGTTCGACAACGGCTTCAAGGCGCAGTGGGAGCTGTTCCTGCGCCATGTCGTACGGGACGAGCCGTACCACTGGGACCTGCTCGCCGGCGCCCGCGGTGTCCAACTGGCCGAGCTGGGCCTGAAGTCCTCGGCCGAGGGCCGCCGCCACGAGGTCCCGGAGCTGTCCCTGTGACCATCGAGCTCCCATACGGCCGCTACCACCCCCGTACCGACCCGCACCCCGCCCTCTCCTCCCGCACCGGACCGCAATCCCCACCCCTCTCCTCCCGCACCGACCCGCAATCCCCACCCTCACCCCCATCCCTCTCTTCCGGCACCGGACCGGGTTCCCCACCCCCACCCCTCTCCTCCCGTACGGTCTTCTCCGCCGCGCATGTCGTCGCCGACCCATACGCCGACACCACCCCCGACGGCCCCGCGGCCCTGGACTGGGACGCCACCCTGGCTTTCCGCCGCCACCTCTGGGCGCACGGGCTGGGGGTCGCCGAGGCCATGGACACCGCCCAGCGCGGCATGGGACTGGACTGGCCGCGGGCCGCCGAGCTGATCACCCGTTCCGCCGCCGAGGCGCGGGCCTGCGGCGGCCGGATCTCCGCCGGGGCCGGCACCGACCAGCTCACCACCCCGCCCAGCTCCCTCGCGGAGGTCAGCAAGGCGTACGAGGAGCAGCTCGCGCACATCGAGTCCGCCGGCGCCCAGCCCATTTTGATGGCCTCCCGTGCCCTGGCCGCCACCGCCACCGGCCCCGAGGACTACCTCACCGTCTACGGCGAACTGCTCCGCCAGGCCCGGGAACCGGTGATCCTGCACTGGCTGGGCCCGATGTTCGACCCGGCCCTGACCGGCTACTGGGGCTCGTCCGACCTCGACGCCGCCACCGAGACCTTCCTCCAGGTCATCGCCGCGCATCCGGACAAGGTCGACGGGGTGAAGGTCTCCCTCCTCGACGCCGACCGCGAAGTGGACCTCCGCCGCCGCCTCCCCGAGGGTGTCCGCTGCTACACCGGCGACGACTTCCACTACCCCGAACTCATCGCCGGCGACGATCCGTCGCTGCCCGACCCCCGCTTCAGCCACGCCCTGCTCGGCATCTTCGACCCCATCGGCCCACTGGCCGCCGAGGCCGTACGGCTTCTCGACACCGGCGACCGCGACGGTTTCCGGACAGCCCTGGACGCGACCGTCCCGCTCTCCCGGCACCTCTTCGCCGCCCCCACCCGCTACTACAAGACCGGAGTCGTCCTCCTCGCCTGGCTGGCCGGGCACCAGGAGCACTTCACCATGGTCGGCGGACTCCAGTCGGCCCGCTCCCTCCCGCACCTCGCCCGCGCCTATGAACTGGCCGACCGCCTGGGCCTGTTCCCCGACCCGGCCCTTGCCGAGCACCGTATGCGAGCCCTCCTCACCGTCCACGGAGTCCCCCAGTGACCGCCCCCGTCCCCGCCCTTCCCCTCCCCGCTCTCTCCCGCTTCAGCATCAACCAGATGACCGTGAAGCAGCTCTCCCTGCCCGTCCTCACCGAAGCCTGCGCCCGCCTCGGCATCCCCGGCGTCGGCCTGTGGCGTGAACCGGTCCACTCGTATGGGTTGGAGGCCGCCGCCAAGCTGGTACGGGACGCCGGGCTGACCGTCACCACCCTCTGCCGAGGCGGCTTCTTCACCACAACCGCCACCTCCCTGGACGACAACCGGGCCGCCATCGACGAGGCCGCGACCCTCGGCACCGACACCCTCGTCCTGGTCTCCGGCGGACTGCCGCCCGGCGGCCGCGACCTGGCCTTCGCCCGCTCCCGTATCGCCGACGCCCTCGCCGAACTCGCCCCCTACGCCGGCGAACGGGGCATCCGTCTGGCCATCGAACCGCTGCACCCCATGTACGCGGCCGACCGCTGCGCCGTGTCCACCCTGGACCAGGCGCTCGCCCTGGCCGAGCCCTTCCCCGCCTCCCAGGTCGGTGTGGTGGTGGACACCTACCACGTCTGGTGGGACGACCGCGCGCCCGCCGCCGTGGCCCGGGCGGGCGCCCAGAGCCGTATCCACTCCTTCCAGCTCGCCGACTGGACCGTCCCCCTCCCGGCCGGCGTCCTCACCGGCCGCGGCCAACTCGGCGACGGCTGCGTCGACCTCCGCGCCTGGCGCCGCCTGGTCGACGCGGCCGGCTACACCGGCCCCATCGAGGTCGAACTCTTCAACGACGAACTGTGGGCCCGGGACGGCATCGAGGTCCTGGCCGAGACGGCCCAGCGATACGTACGAGAGGTCCTCGGACCAGAGGTGCCCGAATCAATTGACGAGCGCCCCCCGTCCCTCCCCCTCTAAGCTCCCCGACCATGACCCCCTCCCCCTCCCCCTCCCTCTCCTCTCCCTCCGCTCCTCACCTTGAGCCGATCACCCCCAAGAACCTCGGCGCCGCCCTCGCCGTGAAGGTGCGCCCGGACCAGGAGTTCGCGGTGGCCCCCGTGGTCAAGTCCCTGGCGGAGGCCTACGTCCATGGCGACATGGCCTGGCCGCGCCTGATCATGGACGGCGACCGCGCGGTGGGCTTCCTGATGGCCTTCCTGGATACCGACTGGAAGGAGGACGGCTCAGGCGACATACGCTCCGGCCTCTGGCGCCTGAACATCGCGGCCGACGAACAGGGCAAGGGTTACGGCCGCTTCGCCGTCGGGGCCGTATCCGCCGAACTCCGAGCCCGCGGCACCGACCGCTTCTACGTCACCTGGGAGCCCGGCGACAACGGCCCCGAGGCCTTCTACCTGGGCCTCGGCTTCGAGAAGACCGGCGAGGACGCGGAAGGCGAGACCGTCGGCGTCCTGAAGCTCTAGCCGGCACGAAAGCCCGGCACGAAGGCTCAGTCGAGCCAGGCGAGAGGGCCCTCGGCGGCCTCGCCGTTCCGGGCGAGCACGGTGAAGGACACGGGCAGCCCGAGTGCCGCCAGTCGGGCGGCGGACCGCGGGGAGAGCGTGAGCCGGAGCCATGGCGGCCACCACTCGGGACCCGGTTCAACGACGCCGGAAGCGGCGACCAGTACGGAGTACCCCCGCTCCACAAGAGAACGGAGGCCGTCCAAGCCGGGCGTGAGATCTGCGACGAGCGCCGCCACGCGCTCTTCCAAGCTGTCCGCCTGACGGTGATCAACCGAGTAGGGCCCACTCGCCCGGCTCTGTGCGGTCACTCGCCCCTGCGCCACCAGCCTCCCCGAGCGGCATGCCGCGCAGTGTCTGCTCCACCTCGGACGGTACGAGACAAGGTTTGGCCACCACCAGCGAGACAGTGGTCTCGCGCCACTCCTGAGGAGCGTCGGAGCCGGAAGGTGACGTCTGTCCGGTGATGCCGTTCACCTTTCGCTGAGACTCGGCGCGAGGACGAGCGGAACCGCCAACTGCGCCAGCCGGGACATCTCGGCTGCGGACAGCACGACCTGAGCGCCATTCCCCGCGTACCCGCTGATAAGTACGGCCGCCCGAGCCTCTGCTTCGGCGAGCAGCGTCCGCACCGCGTCACTCCGGGACTCGACCGCGGTGAGAACGGTTGCGAGCTGTTCCGAGGGGACGCGGGTGGTCCGCTCGTCACATTCCCGCTCTCCCGGGGAACCTGCGCCTTCGGTGTCGCTGGCCCTGGCAAGCTGATTGGTCAGACGATTAAGTTGACGTTACTTTCTCGGGCCAGGTGCGGTCTATGGCCGACCTTTCCTATTCTCGAATGATCTAATCGTTCCCTGTATCGCGGGCGTTAGGTCTGCAAGTTGACTGATGATCGTCTTCAGGCCGGCCTCCCAACTTGGATTTTCATCCCAGAAATCCTCTGATCGCGTGAGGAGTGCAAAGAGCAAGTCATCCTCGTACCACCCGCCTTTGACTTGCTCGGGAATGCCGTCGCTCAGAATTTGCAGAGCCGCCGGAACAAGCCATTCAAGTCCTTCGTTCTGGCCGATCAAGCGCGTCATGTCCCACGCGGTGAGTTCTCCGATGGGTACCTTGCGCAATCGATGGATCGCCGAGACCAACCCCGACTCAGGGCTGGTCGGCTCAGTCCAGGCCGTGCCTTCCAATGCTTCGATGGAAAAAGATCTCACATCTGATCGAGTCATGATTCCCCAGCTGGGCGGTATCGAGTGGGTGGTGAGATGGGCAGTCTACTAGGTCTCGTGTTCCTTGCCCGCCTTTATCTGATGACCCTCTCGACTGGACTCGTATGGAGTGCCGAACGGTGTTACTTCGGCGTTCCTGGGAGCCAAGCTGAACTATCTGCCGGCATGTTGACGTTCTGATGGCCGGCTACTTGTGAGGATGGCCGATCTGGTGCAGGAATCCGGCCAGTCTGTTGAGATGCCAATTGACCTCATTGCGCTTCTTCAGCAGAACCTCAAGCCCTCGTTCCGTCACGGTGTCAGGTAGGCGATTCGCCTCGGCGTCGAGGATTCGTTTGATCTTTTCTAGCGCTTGGGCTCCTTGTTTGAGGTCTTGAATGTGATCGAATGGCACTCCAGAGGATTTTCGGGCCACTACCTCTCCATTTGCCTCTCGTCTGGCTGCGTCATAGTGATTGTGATTCGGCTCGGAGTTGATCCTGCCGACGGGATCGTCCAGGACGTTGGCCAATTTCTCGATAGCGTTCTGGGCTCCGGCGCTGAGGCCGAGAGCCCGTGGGCAGACATCTGGCGCAAGGCCCAAGGCGTCCGACATGCCCTGCGGATTCTCGACATAGGTGCGATCGTTTGATCCTGCAGCCAATCCGAGCGGGTCCGCAGATATATATGTGGCAATTTGGCTGTCGTAATAACGCAGATAGTTGTAATGCAGCCCTGTCTCCGGGTCGAAGTACTGCCCCGGGAACCGCAACGGCGTGTACGTCGTGCTGTCCGCCGCCCACGCCGTCGTCCCCCACAGGGTGCCGCGCGCCCGCCAGGCGATGTCGCCGGCCTCGTCCACGAGTTCGCACGGTGTGCCGACCAGGTCGGTGACGATGGCGAAGAACCGCTCGTCCACCGCCTCCTGGGAGGTGTCCGCGGGGAGGATGCGCTCCGTCTGGGTGAGGGGGCGCAGGCCGTCGTGGTCCCAGGTCAGGGTCACCGGGCGGGGGACTTCGGCCGCGTCCGTGGTCTGCTCGCAGAGGGTGGTGCCGTCCCAGGTGAAGGTGGTCCGCTCGGCGACCGTCGTCCCGTCGGCGGCCATGCGCTGTTTGGAAGTGCGGCGGCCGAGGGGGTCGTAGGTGTAGCGCCAGAGGGTGCCGTCCGGGGTCTTCACTGAGCGGAGGCGGTCTTCTGCGTCCCAGGTGTAGTGCCAGGTGTCCGGCTTGCGGGAGAGGCGGGTCTTCTGGCGGAGGGTGACGCGGCCGAGGCCGTCGTGCTCGTAGCGGACGCTGCCGGCCCGGGTGAGGGCGGTGCCGGTGTAGTCGCGGCTGCCGACGGCCTCCTGGCCGGGGTGGGAGGCGGGCCAGGCGGCGTGGGTCTGATTGCCCGCCGCGTCGTAGGCGTAGCGCTCGCTCCATCCGGCCGCGTGCACGGCGGTGACCCGGCCCACCGGGTCGAGATCGAAGGTGCGGGTGCCGGTGAGCTGGTCGGTGAGCGCGGTGAGGTGGCCGTCGGCCCGGTAGGCGTAGTCGCGGCGCTGGATGGCGCGGCCGGCGCCGGTGACCTGCTGGCCGGTGAGCCGACCGAGCGGGTCGTAGGTGCTGGCGAGGGAGACGGCGTCGCCGATGTGGCGGGCGCTCTCCTGACCGGCCGCGTCCCGCTCGAAGGTGAGGGTCCGGCCGGAGGCCGTATAGGAGGAGCGGCGTCCGGCGGCGTCGTGTCTCCAGGTGCTGACCGCGCCCGTGGGCGTGGTACGGCCGGTACGGCGGCCCAGCGCGTCAACGGTGTAGGAGAGGACGCGGCCGTCGACCGTCTCGCCGAGCAGGCGTCCGTACCGGTCGCGGAGGCGGGTGACACGGGCGTCACCGTTCACCGCCTCGGCGAGCTGGTCGAAGACGTCGTAGGCGTAGGTGGTGACGGCTCCGGCGGCGTCCTTGCGGATCACGCGGTCCAGTGCGTCCCGCTCGTAGCGGGTGGTCTGCCCGAGGGCGTCGGTCCGCGAGATCAGACGTCCCGCCGCGTCCCGCTCGTACACCAGCGCCCGGCCGTCGAAGTCCGTCTCCGAGACCAGCCGTCCGGCTGCGTCGTAGCCGTAATCCCAGCTCAGGCCCTGCGGGTTGCGGACCTGCGTCAGCCGCAGTTCGTGGTCGTGGCCGAACTCGTAGCGCACCCCGTCCGGTCCGGTCCGGGCGGTCAGCAGGTCGAAGTGGGTGTACTCGAACCGCGAGACCTGCCCGAGGGCGTCGGTGTGCGCGAGGCAGTTGCCCTCCCCGTCGTAGGTCCAGGACTGCTCCGCGCCGTCGGCGTCCACCCGGCGGGCGGGCCTCCCCTCGACCGTCCACTCCATCCGGGTCACCGCACCGAGTGCGTCGGTGAGGGTGGTGGGCCGGCCGAAGCGGTCCCGGTCCACCAGGGTGGTCGCGCCGAGCGGGTCGGTCAGGCGCAGCGGCAGACCGGCCGGGTCGCACTCGACGCGGGTGGTGTGGCCGAGCGGGTCGGTGACCGACCGCAGGCGTCCGGCCTCGTCATAGGAGTAGTGGGTGACGGCCCCGCTCGGGTCGGTGGTGGCGGTGCGGTTGCCCCGCTCGTCATAGCTGTGCCGGACCACCGTACGGTCCGGGTGCGTCACCCGCACGGGCCACCCGGGCGCGCCGTACTCCACCGTCATGCTCCGGCCGTCGGGCCGTGTGGCGCTCAGCAGCCGCCCCGCCTCGTCGTAGTCGAAGCGGGTGGTGCGGCCCAGCGGGTCGGTCTCGCTGACCAGCCGGTTGCGATGGTCGCGCTCGAACGCCGTCACCGCGCCCACCGGGTCGATGATCCGGACGACCTGGTGGGCGTCGTTGACGACGAACCGGTTGACGGCCCCGGAAGGGGTGGTGGTCGTGGTGACCCGGTACCCGGTCTCCTCGTCGACACCGTCATAGGAGACGCGCAGCGCCATATGGCCGGCCGCGCCGCCCTCGGCGACACAGCGGTCCCGCTCGTCGTAGACGTAGTCGTACCGGCTGCCGTTGGTGTCCGTCCACGAGGTGACCCGCCCGCGGTCGTCATAGGCGAACCGCAGCGGCAGGCCGGAGGAGTCGGCCACCTCCGTGAGGTGTCCGCCGGTGTAGCCGTAGCGCAGCAGCTCCTGGTCGCCGCCGTCCGCCGCCGCGCCCGCCAGGCGCAGCGCGGTGACGCGGCCGTCCGCCGTGGTGAGCCGGAGGTGGTAGCCGCCGTGGTGGACGATGGACACCGGGGCGCCGGCCTCGTCGTAGTCGAAGGCGATCCAGTTGCCGTTGCGGTCGTCGACCTGGGTGAGCAGGGCTTGGTCCTCGCCGTGCGGGCTGAACCGCCGCACCTGCCCGCTGATCGGATCCAGGACGGTGTAGTCGCCGTCCGGGGAGCGGTCCAGCGGCCATCGCGGACCATGACTCGGCAGCACCGGTACGCCGGTCGCGGGGTGCGGGTAGGCGAGCAGCAGGCCGTCCTCGCGGACGTGGACGATCCCTTCCGAGTCGATCTCCAGCCGCTCGTCGGCGGTCGAGGACCACGACGGGCCGAACCAGCGGCCGGCCCGGTAGTCCGAGGCGACACGGCGGCGGAAGACGAGGGGCAGCAGGCCCGGCAGTACGACGTCCGTCTGCGGCAGGTACATCGCCCCGGACGCGAAGTCGATCGGGTCCGAGTCCTTGGAGACGACGGAGTCCTCGGTCCGGGAGGGATGGTGCGGCTCCTCGACCCCCGCCCGGGCGGGGGAGACCTTGTCCGGCTCCTTCTCCGCGACCTTGTCCGGCCTTTCCGCGACCTTGCCCGGGAGGGGCGGGTGGGACTTCCCCGTGAACGGCATCCCCACGGGGGGCTGCACCGTGGAGGGGTTCTCCGGAGCGTGGCCCTCCGGAAGTCGGCCCCGGGAAGTCGGCACATCCGGCAGGCGCCCCGCCGAGTTCACCACCGTGCGCGCGCCCCCGCGCACCACGCCCAGCCCCTTCGGCCCCACCGCCTCCGGCAGCAGCCGGCCCCCGAACTCCAGCGGGTCGCTCTTGGCCGCCTCCCAGGAGTTCTTCAACGCCCGGTCCGGGTTGGCGGCGGTCGACACCAGCCCGGCGAGCGTGGTGTTGACGCCCTTGGCGTACTCGGCCGGATGGGTCACGTTGTAGGCGTCGTAGGGGTTGAGGGAGCGTACGAAGGTGACCAGCCCGGCCGTGCCCTTCGCGACACCGCCGAGCAGGTGTGTGCTCTCCACGCCGAAACTGATGTTCTGGTCCAGGAACTCCAGCTTCAGCTTCTCGACACCGGTCGGCTCCTTGGGCGCGTGCGCCATCGCCGCCGTGACCGCGGATGTGGCCGTCTCGGCCGCCTCGTCACGGGCTCGCCGGGCGGCCGCCAGCACCTCCTGCGCCTGCTCCAGCTTCCCCTTGCCCGGGTCGGAGAACTCGCCCGGATGGGGCAGCGGGTCGTCGCCGGTGCGCGCCGCGTTGTAGGCGTCGACCTTCTTGTTGTACGCGGTGACCGCTGCCTCGCTCTGCTGCCGGCCCTCCCGGTACAGGGCGATGGCCTCCCCGGCCTTGCCCTGGGCGCCGGTGACCGCCGCGGCGTAGGTGTCCAGCGCGTCGGCCGCGTCCCCGAAGGCGTCGGCGGCACGCAGCCAGTCCGCCGGCAGAAGCTGGAACTTCTCCCGGAAGGCGCCGGCCGCCTCGCCCTTCCAGCCGCCGGGGTCCAGCTTCCTCAGCCCGGCACCCACCAGGTCGTAGGCCCGCTGGAAATCCCGCAGGTTCCGCACGGTGGCGGTGATCTTCTCCGCCTTCCCGCGAATCAGGTCCTTCGGGTCCTCGCTCTGGCCGAGCTGCTTCTCACCGACCGCGGCGCCGAGCGAGGAGGCGGTCTCGTCACCCCATTCCTCGACCACCTCCGCGACCGCGTCATGGCCGTAGTGGCGCAGTCCTTCGCCGACCTTGTCCGTGGTCCAGTCGACTCCCTCGCCGACGACCTCCTTCCCCTTGTCGATGCCCCGGTCGACGGTGTCGACGGCCTTGTCCACCAACTTGCCGGTGACGTCCCCGACGGGTCCCCAGTCGGGCATCAGCGGCTCTCCCCCCAACGGGGCTGCTCGGCCAGGTCCACGGTCGCCTGGTCCGGACTCAGCTGCTCGCGCAGCTCACCGTCCAACGCCTCGCGGTACTCCGAATCCACCAGCCCGTTGCGCTCCATCGAGTCCAGCATCGAGTCCTCGACGTCATAGGTGGTGTTGCGCCAGGTCTGCGCGATCTCGCCCTGCGCCGCGACCATGGAACTCGCGCTCCAGTCCGCGTTGTCCGTGGCTCGCTGGTTGCGGACGGTCTCCCAACTCAGCTGCTTGACCTCGTCCTCGGACAGATGGGGATTGCCGTTGAGCGAGTTCACCCCGATTTTGATGCTGTCCTTGACGTAACGTTCCTGCTCGGCGAACGAACCGGCCGACAGCCCCACGCCCTGCGCGAACATGTTCCCGCGCAGGGTCAGTGCGCGCACCCCCCACTCCCATCGCTCGCAGAACGCCGTGAACTCCGCCGCCAGTGCGCCATGCCCCAACTCCAGCGCGGAGAGCCCCAGATCGGAGAACCCCCGCCCGGCCGTCGCCTGACCGATCATGCCGAGGTCCTTCAGCTCCGCGTGAGCCAGGTCGATCCCCTTCGCGATGTCGGCCAGCCCCTCCGCCGACGCCGCGAGAACCGGTTCCCCGCCGTTCATCCCATCCCCCCGAGATCCACTGCCACCGCGTCGGGCACCACGCCCCTGACCGGCGGGAAGAGCACTCCATCGGCACTACCCGCGTCCAGCGCCACTCCGGCCGGACCGGGCAGCATCGGCACCATCACATCCAGCAGCCTCGCCCCGAAGACGGTGCGATAGGGCCACTCCCGCCCGGCCTCGCCACGGGCGTACGCGAACCGGGCCAGCGCATGCTCGTCGGAGAAGGCGCAGATCCACCGCACACCACCGGAGTCGGCCGTCCACAGACTGCCCTGCGCGTCCAGCGGCACCAGCACCGCCCCGCGCCGGAACTCCCCGAGCAGACGCGCGAAGTGCCGCTCGGCCGCGCGGACTTCGGACTCGTCCGCCCCCGCCGCGGCCCGGGCTCCGCCGCTTCCAGGGTCCATCGGAGGCCGCGCCGGCCCCGCCTCCCTGGGCGCGCCGGGCGGCGCCGTCTCGTCATCCGGTTCCACCAGCCGTGTGAGACCCGCGAGCCGCGAGGCACGGGTGGCCGGGCGTATGTCGTCGTCCCCGTTCTCAACCACCCGGGAAATGCTGCCAAACGACGTTTTCGCGAGCAACGTGGGCATCCGGTTTTCGGATGCACGTCCCGGCCTACCGGAGAGGCAACCCCCGCCCCGGTGTCCGAGGCGGGCGATACGGTCGGGGCATGTCGTCGTCATCGTCCACACCGGCAACGCGGCCGGCCGACGTCCCGGGGCAGGGCGTCAGGCTCGCCGTGGTGGAGGGCGTGCTGGAGCGGATCACCTACGCCAACGAGGAGAACGGCTACACCGTCGCACGCGTGGACACCGGGCGCGGCGGGGGTGAACTGCTCACGGTGGTCGGGTCGTTGCTCGGAGCGCAGCCGGGGGAGTCGCTGCGGATGGAGGGGCGGTGGGGGTCGCACCCGCAGTACGGGCGGCAGTTCACCGTGGAGAACTACACCACCGTGCTCCCGGCCACCGTCCAGGGCATCCGCCGCTATCTCGGCTCCGGGCTGATCAAGGGCATCGGGCCGCGGATCGCGGACCGGATCACCGAGCACTTCGGGGTGGACACCCTGGACGTGATCGAGACGGAGCCCGGGCGGCTGGTGGAGGTGCCGGGGCTCGGGCCGAAGCGGACCAAGCTGATCGGGGCGGCCTGGGAGGAGCAGAAGGCGATCAAGGAGGTGATGGTCTTCCTCCAGGGGGTGGGGGTCTCCACCTCCATCGCGGTGCGGATCTACAAGAAGTACGGGGACGGCTCGATCGGCGTGGTGAAGAACCAGCCGTACCGCCTCGCCGCCGATGTGTGGGGCATCGGCTTCCTGACGGCGGACCGGATCGCGCAGGCGGTGGGCATTCCGCACGACAGCCCGGACCGGGTCAAGGCGGGACTCCAGTACGCGCTGTCGCAGTCCTCGGACCAGGGGCACTGCTTCCTGCCCGAGGAGCGGCTGATCTCGGACGCGGTGAAGATGCTCCAGGTGGACACCGGGCTGGTCATCGAGTGTCTGGGGGAGCTGGCGGGCGATGAGGAGGGGGTCGTACGGGAGGAGGTGCCGGGGGCGGACGGGCAGCCGGTCACCGCGGTGTACCTGATCCCGTTCCACCGGGCCGAGTTGTCGCTGGCGGGGCAGGTGCGGAGGCTGCTGCGCAGTGACGAGGACCGGATGCCCGGGTTCCGGGACGTGGACTGGGGGCGGGCGCTGACCTGGCTGGCGAGCCGTACGGGGGCGGAGCTGGCGCCCGAGCAGGAGCAGGCGGTACGGCTGGCACTGACCGAGAAGGTGGCCGTGCTGACCGGCGGCCCCGGCTGCGGCAAGTCGTTCACGGTCCGGTCCATCGTGGAGCTGGCCCGGGCCAAGGGCGCCAAGGTGGTGCTGGCCGCGCCCACCGGGCGGGCCGCGAAGCGGCTGGCCGAGCTGACCGGGGCCGAGGCGTCCACGGTGCACCGGCTGCTGGAGCTGAAGCCCGGCGGGGACGCCGCCTACGACCGGGACCGCCCGCTCGACGCCGACCTGGTGGTGGTGGACGAGGCCTCCATGCTGGACCTGCTGCTGGCGAACAAGCTGGTCAAGGCGGTGGGGATGGGCGCCCATCTGCTGCTGGTCGGGGACGTGGACCAGCTGCCGAGCGTAGGGGCGGGGGAGGTGCTGAGCGATCTGCTCGCCCCCGGCAGCCCGGTCCCCTCGGTGCGGCTGACCCGGATCTTCCGCCAGGCCCAGCAGTCCGGCGTGGTCACCAACGCCCACCGGATCAACGAGGGGCTGCAACCGGTCACCCAGGGGCTGGACGACTTCTTCCTCTTCGTGGCGGACGAGACGGAGGAGGCCGGGCGCCTGGCGGTGGACGTCGCCGCCCGCCGCGTACCGGCGAAGTTCGGCCTCGACCCGCGCCGGGACGTGCAGGTCCTCGCCCCCATGCACCGGGGCCCGGCCGGGGCAGGCACCCTCAACGGGCTGCTCCAGCAGGCGATCACCCCGGCCCGCCCCGACCTGCCGGAGAAGCGCTTCGGCGGCCGGGTCTTCCGGGTCGGCGACAAGGTCACCCAGATCCGCAACAACTACGACAAGGGCGCCAACGGGGTCTTCAACGGCACGGTCGGCGTGGTCACCGCCCTGGACGAGGTCGAGCAGCGGCTCACCGTGCTCACCGACGAGGACGAGGAGGTCGGCTACGACTTCGACGAGTTGGACGAGCTGGCGCACGCCTACGCGGTCACCATCCACCGCTCGCAGGGCAGCGAGTACCCGGCGGTGGTCATCCCGGTGACCACCGGGGCGTGGATGATGCTCCAGCGCAATCTGCTGTACACGGCGGTCACCCGGGCCCGGAAGCTGGTCGTGCTGGTCGGCTCGCGCAAGGCCATCGCGCAGGCGGTGCGCACGGTGTCGGCCGGCCGCCGCCACACCGCGCTGGACCACCGGCTGGCGGGCGGCCGGGCCGGTTCCGGCAGCGGTGATGATCGATCATTCGTGGGAAACATCACCTGAGGGGCCCCAGGGCCCGGCGGGACTTTCGCAACCGGGGCGAAGGGGGCAGGATGAGCAGGTTGACGGCACTGAGTGCCGCCAAAAGGCCGAAAGGCCGACCCCGAGTGCACTCTGCTGGGCCAAGTGGGGGATGGTAGAGACAGTCAGGGCACCTCGAAGAAGAGGCACTACGTCGGTGAGGGATGACGTGAGCGACAACTCTGTAGTACTGCGGTACGCGGACGGTGAGTACACCTACCCGGTGGTCGAGAGCACCGTAGGCGACAAGGGCTTCGACATCGGGAAGCTCCGCGCCCAGACCGGTCTGGTGACCCTGGACAGCGGCTACGGCAACACCGCCGCCTACAAATCCGCGGTCACCTATCTGGACGGCGAGCAGGGCATCCTGCGCTACCGCGGCTACCCCATCGAGCAGCTCGCCGAGCGCTCCACCTTCCTTGAGGTGGCGTACCTGCTGATCAACGGCGAGCTGCCGCAGGTCGACGAGCTGGCCGGCTTCAAGAACGAGATCACCCAGCACACGCTGCTGCACGAGGACGTCAAGCGGTTCTTCGACGGCTTCCCGCGCGACGCCCACCCGATGGCGATGCTGTCCTCGGTGGTCAGCGCGCTGTCCACGTTCTACCAGGACAGCCACAACCCGTTCGACGAGAAGCAGCGTCACCTCTCCACGATCCGGTTGCTCGCCAAGCTGCCGACGATCGCGGCGTACGCGTACAAGAAGTCGATCGGGCACCCGTTCGTCTACCCGCGCAACGACCTCTCCTATGTGGAGAACTTCCTGCGGATGACCTTCTCGGTCCCCGCCCAGGAGTACGACCTCGACCCGGTCGTGGTCGCGGCCCTCGACAAGCTGCTGATCCTGCACGCGGACCACGAGCAGAACTGCTCCACCTCCACCGTGCGCCTGGTCGGCTCCTCGCAGGCGAACATGTTCGCCTCGATCTCGGCCGGCATCTCCGCGCTGTGGGGCCCCCTGCACGGTGGCGCCAACCAGTCGGTGCTGGAGATGCTCCAGGGCATCCAGGCCTCCGGCGGCGACGTGGACTCCTTCATCCGCAAGGTGAAGAACAAGGAGGACGGCGTCCGGCTGATGGGCTTCGGCCACCGCGTCTACAAGAACTTCGACCCCCGGGCGAAGATCATCAAGGCGGCCGCCCACGACGTCCTCTCGGCCCTCGGCAAGTCCGACGAGCTGCTGGACATCGCGCTCAAGCTGGAGGAGCACGCGCTCGCCGACGACTACTTCGTCTCGCGCAACCTCTACCCGAACGTCGACTTCTACACCGGCCTGATCTACCGGGCCATGGGCTTCCCGACCGAGATGTTCACGGTCCTGTTCGCCCTCGGCCGGCTGCCGGGCTGGATCGCCCAGTGGCACGAGATGATCAAGGAGCCGGGCTCCCGTATCGGCCGCCCGCGCCAGATCTACACCGGCGAGGTCCTGCGCGACTTCGTCCCGGTCGAGGAGCGCTGAGACCAGGAGCGCTGAGTCCGGGTGGGCTGAGTCCGGGTGGGCTGAGTCCGGGTGGGCTGAGTCCGGGTGGGCTGAGTCCGGGTGGGCTGAGTCCGGAGCGCTGAGCCGGTCCGGCTCCCTCCGCGCGAAGGCACAGCGTGCAGAAGCGCCCCGCCGCCGATCCCCCCACGGGTCGGCGAGCGGGGCGCTTCCCATATCCCCGGAGCGGATTCCCCCCACGGGATCCGGGTCCGGGCGTCTGCCGGATTACAGCAGAGGCTCGCGGTGCGATCTGCCGGGGTACGTACGTACGGGAGGGCCGCTCAAAGCTCCCCGGTGCACGTGCCCCGGCCAACGCTTGCCATTTAGGGACGTCCCCCAAGACATCCCATGAACGTCCCCCAAGACGTTCTGGCATCAACCATTCAGACTCGCGAGCCGACCGAATGGTTACCCCCCAATATCTGTGATCTAGGTCTCCTTGTGAAGGACTTGTGAGTCACGTGAAGGTGAAATCACGCATCCGCAGTCACCTGGGGACCCACCGTGACCGGGCGGCCGGCTACCAGGGCTGCCGGGGTGATCGGCGTTGCCGGTGGTGACCGGGTGCCGCCTGAGGAAGGGGCGGGGCGGGGCGCCGGGTGTCGGCTCCCCGTGGCCGGAAGTCTTCGGCCGCCGGTCGTGGAGGTGTGGTGGCACGGCCGGTCTACGGGGAGTGTGCGGCGGCGTGTCGGCGCGCGCAAGGGGTAGGGGCCGGGCCCCCGGGTGGGGATCCCGGATCGTGCCCCGGATCCCGGATCATGCCCCGGGTCAGGAGGCCAGGCCCGCCAGCTCGTACCCGGCCTCGTCCACCGCCTCGCGCACCGCGGCCTCGTCCAGCGCCGCCTCCGAGACCACGGTGACCTGGCCGGTCGCGGCGACGGCGGTGACCGAGGTGACGCCCGGCAGTGCGGAGAGCTCCTCGCTCACCGCGCCCTCGCAGTGGCCGCAGGTCATTCCGGTGACCTGGTAGACGGTGGTCACCCCGGCCGATCGGCCGGTCTCGGCCGCCGCGCCGTCGTGGCAGGAGCCGCTCGGCGAGCAGCAGGAGCCGGTGGCCTGGGGGAGTTCGGTCTTGGCGTCGGCCGCGGTCATGGCGTTCTCCTCGTCGTACGTCGATGGCGTCGGGGGCGTAGTTGCGACCCCGCGCTCTGCACTGGCGCCACTTTATACCCCTAGGGGGTATCAGAGCCAGTCGGGTATCTCGTGCGCCGGAGTGGTGTGCGGCGCGCACGGGACCGGCCCCGTACCGCGGAGGTACGGGGCCGGTGGTTCATCGGATGAGGTCCGTCAGTTCCGTCTCGGTTCCGTCAGTTCGGTCAGTTCCGTCAGTTCTGTCGGTCCGGTCGGTTCGCCGGTTCCGTCGGGCCGGTCGCGTTCACCGGTTCGGCCGATGCGGCCGATGCGTCCGGTGCGGCCGGAATCCGGTGGTCGCGGCGGTCGCGCCGGTTCGGTCGGGCCGGTCAGGTCTTGCGTCCGCGGTTGCCGGGGCGGTTGGCCACCCAGGTACGGATGGTGTCCGCGTACCAGTACGGCTTGCCTCCCTCCTGGTGGTCGGGCGGCGGGAGCAGCCCGTGCTTGCGATACGACCGGACGGTGTCCGGCTGCACCCGGATGTGCGCGGCGATCTCCTTGTACGACCAGAGCCTTCTGTCCGTCATCTGAGGCACCTCCTCGCGGGCGCCGCGGAGGCGGCCCGGGAGGGCCGTCGGGGGAGCCGCGGCGGTGCTGACGATCACTGAGCCTGTGCCCGGAGAACGACGGAGAGTGAAGGGCATGGGTGTCCGTCGCGCGCCTGTGACGGAAGACCCGCGTAATGGAGACATGTGTGACCGTGAGGTGACTCCGGTGACCTATCTGGTGCGGATACACGCCTCTGACGTGCAGAAACGGTCCGCCACTTATGCATACCCGGCAGTCGTCCGGGCTGCGGGGCGGGCTCAGGCGCCGCAGGAACGCAGGAAGCGGCGGGTCCGCTCGGCGATCGGGTACGGGCGGTCCGGCGGGCACGGGTACATGTCCTGCTCCACGATGGCGAACAGGTCCACGTCCAGCGCCTGGGCCGCGGCCAGCACCGGTTCGAGCGCGGGCACCCCGGAGGGCGGCTCGCACATCACGCCGCGCGCGACGGCGGGTCCGAACGGCGTGCCCTCCGCCACCACCCCCGCGAGGATCTCCGGGTCCACCTGCTTCAGATGCAGGTAGCCGATCCGCTCCCCGTAGGTCTCGATCAGTTTGACGCTGTCGCCGCCGCAGTACGCGTAGTGGCCGGTGTCCAGGCAGAGCGCGACCAGCTCGGGATCGGTGGCGTCGAGGAACCGGGCCACGTTCTCCTCGCCGTCGATATGGGTGTCCGCGTGCGGATGGACGACGATCCGCAGCCCGAAACGATCCTGCACCGCGCGCCCGAGCCGTTCGGTCAGCCGGGTCAGGTCCCGCCACTGCTCTGCGGTCAGCTCGCGGTCCTCCCGTACCGCGCCGGTGCGGTCGTCCCGCCAGAACGCCGGGATGACCACCAGGTGCCGCGCGCCCATGGCCTGGGCCAGTGCGGCGTTGTCGGCGACATGCGCCCAGGTCCGCTCCCAGACCGCCGCACCGTGGTGCAGCCCGGTGAAGACGGTGCCCGCGGACACCTTCAGCCCGCGGCGTCCGGTCTCCTCGGCGAGCCGGTCCGGATCGGTGGGCAGATAGCCGTACGGGCCGAGCTCGATCCACTCGTAACCGGCCCGCGCCACCTCGTCCAGGAACCGCCGCCAGTCCACCTGGCGGGGATCGTCGGCGAACCACACCCCCCAGGAGTCGGGCGCCGAGCCGACCCGGATACGGGAGAGCGCGCCCGCCCCAGGACCGGGGCCGGGGAGTTCCGGACTCGACCGGTGGGACGGCGGCAGTGGCGGCGGCTGCGGCGACGGCGTCATGCGGGCCAGCTTGACCACGCCCCGGACAGACCGTCAAGGACACCCGCGCGGACGGGGAACCGTACGGACGGACAGGTGGGACGGGCGTACCGCCACATGGCGGGGCGGACGCCGGGTACGGATCACCGCCACGGGGAGCGGGGTGCACGGACGCCCGGCCACGACGAGGTGAAGGGGCACAGATGGAGGAGCGGCGGGAAGCCCCGCACGGGGGCGAAGGGGGCGCGGAGGCGTACGACCTCGTCGTCATGGGACGGCTGGGCGTCGACCTGTACCCGCTCCAAACCGGCGTCCCGCTGGCGGAGGTGGAGACCTTCGGGCGGTTCCTCGGCGGGTCGGCGGCCAATGTCGCGGTCGCCGCCGCGCGGCTCGGCCGCCGTACGGCGCTGGTGTCGCGGACGGGCGACGACCCCTTCGGGGCGTACCTCCACGAGGAGCTGCGGGCGTTCGGGGTGGACGACCGGTGGGTGACGCCCGTCGCCGCGTACCAGACGCCCCTCACCTTCTGCGAGATGTTCCCGCCCGACGACTTCCCGCTCTACTTCTACCGCCGCCCCAAGGCGCCCGACCTGGAGATCCGTCCGGAGGAACTGGACCTGCCCGCCATCGCCGCCGCCCGGGTCTTCTGGGTGACCGGCACCGGGCTGTCGGAGAAGCCGAGCCGTACGGCCACGCTCACCGCGCTCGCGCACCGCTCCCGGCGGCCGGTGACCGTCTTCGACCTCGACTGGCGGCCGATGTTCTGGCCCGACCGGGAGAGCGCCCGGCCGCTGTACCGGGAGGCGCTGCGGCACGCCACCGTGGCCGTGGGCAACCGGGAGGAGTGCGAGGTCGCCACCGGAGAGCGCGAGCCGTACGCCGCGGCCCGCGCCCTGCTCGCCGCCGGGGTCGAACTGGCGGTGGTCAAGCAGGGGCCCGAAGGCGTGCTCGCGATGGCCGCCGACGGGCGGATCGCCGAGGTGCCGCCCGTCCCGGTCGAGGTGGTCAACGGCCTGGGTGCGGGCGACGCCTTCGGCGGGGCGCTCTGCCATGGGCTGCTGGCCGGCTGGGAACTGGAGCGGGTGCTGCGGTACGCCGGCGGCGCGGGCGCGCTGGTCGCCTCCCGGCTCGCCTGCTCGTCCGCCATGCCGCGCCCGGAGGAGATCGACGCGCTGCTGGAGAAGGGCGGGGAGAAGGGCGGGGGATAGGGCGCCGGGGCGGGCTTGGCTTGGGCCGGAGGCTTCCGAACGGGGTAGGGGACGGCCATGGACCATCCGAGCACCGAAGCACGGGGCGGCCGCCCCACCACCATCTCCCCAGGCCAGGACACCGGCGACGGAAACCGGTCGCGGCTGTATCTGCCGGCCGGCGGGGCCGCCGAGGAGCCGTACGCCCTCAGCGTGGACCCGGCGGGCGCGGGCTGGAGCTACTCCTCCCTCCGGGTCCTCGAACTGCCGCCCGGCGGCCTGCACCCGCTGGCCACCGGGGGCAGCGAGTGGATCCTGCTGCCGCTCACCGGAGGATGCACCGTCCACCTGGCGGGCGAGATCATCGAGCTCCAGGGCCGGAAGAGCGTGTTCGCCGAGGCCAGTGACTTCGCCTATCTGCCGCGAGACGCCCATGCCCAGATCGCCTCCGGCGCGGGGGGCCGCTTCGCCCTGGCCGGAGCGAGGTGCGAGCGCCGGCTCCCCGCCCGCTACGGCTCCGCCTCCGAGGTCCCGGTCGAGGCGCGGGGCAGCGGGGTCTGCGCCCGCGAGGTGCGCAACTTCGCGGCCGCCGGAACCTTCGACTGCGACCGGCTGATCGCCGTGGAGGTGATCACCCCCGCCGGGCACTGGTCCTCCTACCCGCCGCACAAGCACGACGAGGACGTACCGGGGCGCGAGGCGCGGCTGGAGGAGATCTACTACTTCGAGACCGAGCGCGGCCGTGCCGGCTACCAGCGGATCTCCCCGTCCCGGCCCGGGGGCGCCGAGCTGCTCACCGAGGTGCGCTCCGGCGACGCGGTCCTGGTCCCGGACGGCTGGCACGGGCCCGCCATCGCCCCGCCCGAGCATCCGCTCTACTACCTCAACGTCATGGCCGGCCCCGGCTCCGGCGCCGATCGAGACTGGAAGATCACCTTCCACCCCGACCACCGCGAGGAGGGATACCGATGAGCGGCGGTAGCGGCGGTATGGCGGGAAAAGGAAGGCGGCTCACCACCGCCCAGGCGCTCGTCGCCTTCCTGGCCCGCCAGTACACCGAGCGCGACGGGCGGCGGCAGCGTTTGATCGCCGCCACCTGGGGGATCTTCGGCCACGGCAATGTCGCCGGCCTCGGCCAGGCCCTGGTCGAGTACGCCGACCGGATGCCGTTCCTCCAGGGGCGCAACGAGCAGTCCATGGTGCACGCCGCCGTGGGCTTCGCCCGGCAGTCCGGCCGCCTCGCCGCGCATGCCGTGACCACCTCCATCGGCCCCGGGGCCACCAACCTGGTCACCGGCGCCGCGCTCGCCACCGTCAACCGGCTGCCGGTCCTCCTCCTGCCCGGCGACACCTTCGCCACCCGCCCCGCCGATCCGGTGCTCCAGCAGCTCGAAGTCCCGTACGCCGGGGACGTCTCCGTCAACGACACCCTGCGCCCGGTCTCCGCGTACTTCGACCGGGTGACCCGCCCCGAGGCCCTGATCCCGGCCGCGCTCGCCGCGATGCGGGTGCTCACCGACCCGGCCGCCACCGGCGCCGTCACCCTGGCCCTGCCGCAGGACGTACAGGCCGAGGCGTACGACTGGCCGGCGGAGTTCTTCGCCGAGCGGACCTGGCGGGTACGCCGCCCCCGCCCCGACACCGCCGAACTCGACGCGGCCGCGGCGGCGGTACGGGCCTCCCGGCGCCCGCTGCTGATCGCCGGGGGCGGCGTCCGGCACAGCGCGGCCGAACCGGAACTCGCCGCCCTTGCCGAGGCCACCGGCATCCCGGTCGCCTGCACCCAGGCCGGCAAGGGCACCCTGCGCCACGACCATCCGGCGAACGTGGGCGGCGTCGGGCACACCGGGACCGCCCCCGCCAACGCGCTCGCCCGCGAGGCCGACCTGATCATCGGTGTGGGCACCCGCTACACCGACTTCACCACCGCCTCCGGCACCCTCTTCGCCCACCCGGGCGTCCGCTTCGTCAACCTCAACATCACCGGCTTCGACGCCCACAAGCTGGCCGCGCACCCCCTCGTCGCCGACGCCCGGGAGGGCCTGCGCGCCCTGCGGGACGCGCTCCACGGCCACCGGGTCCCCCCGGCGTACGCCGACGGCTACCGCACCGACCGCGACCGCTGGGAGGACCAGGTCACCGCCGCGTACGCCCCCACCCAGCCCCCCACCGGCCGTCCCACCCAAATCCAGGTCCTCGGCGCACTCGACGCGATCGTCACCGGCGAGGACATCCTCATCAACGCGGCCGGTTCGCTCCCCGGCGACCTGCACCGGCTCTGGCGGCCCCGCTCCACCGACCAGTACCACGTGGAGTACGGCTACTCCTGCATGGGCTACGAGATCCCCGCCGCCCTCGGCACCGCGCTCGCCGCGCCCGGCCGCCCGGTCTGGGCGCTGGTCGGCGACGGCACGTACCTGATGAACCCCACCGAGCTGGTCACCGCCGTCCAGGAGCGGATCCCCATCAAGGTCGTCATCCTCCAGAACCACGGGTACGCCTCCATCGGCGGCCTCTCCGACGCGGTCGGCGCCGAGCGCTTCGGCACCGCCTACCGCCACCGGGCGGCCGACGGTACGTACACCGGGGCGCCGCTCCCGGTCGACCTGGCCGCCAACGCCGCCTCCCTCGGGATGCGGGTCCTGCGCGCCCGCACCCTCGATGACCTGCGGGAAGCCCTCGCCGAGGCCCGCGCCGCCGACGTTCCCACATGTGTCTACACGGAGACCGAAACGGCAGACACAGTGTCGCCCCCGCCCACCGGCGGGGCATGGTGGGATGTGCCCGTGGCCGAGGTGGCGTCCCGCACGTCCGCGGTCCGGGCCCGTGCCGAGTACGACCGGAACGCGGCGCTCCGCCGCCGCCACCTGTGAATCCCCAGACCCCGACACACCCCGTCCGCCCGGCCCCGTGAGCGCAGTCCCTGCAGAGGAGCACGATCGACATGACGAAGACCGTCCACCACTACATCGGGGGCAAGACCGTCGAGGGGACGTCGGGGGAGTGGGGCCCGGTGACCGACCCGGCGACCGGGGTCGTGACCACCCGGGTCGCGCTGGCGGACACCGACGAGGTCGGCGCGGCCGTCGCGGCGGCCAAGGACGCGTACGCCACCTGGGGCACCTCCTCGCTGGCGCAGCGGACCGCCGTCCTCTTCCGTTACCGGGCGCTGCTGGACGCCCGCCGGGACGACATCGCCGCGCTGATCACCGCCGAGCACGGCAAGGTGCACTCCGACGCCCTGGGCGAGGTGGCGCGCGGCCTGGAGATCGTCGAGCTGGCCTGCGGGATCACCGTCCAGCTCAAGGGCGAGCTGTCCACCCAGGTGTCCAACCGGGTCGATGTGGCCGCGATCCGCCAGCCGCTCGGTGTGGTCGCCGGCATCACCCCGTTCAACTTCCCGGCCATGGTGCCGATGTGGATGTTCCCGCTGGCCGTCGCCTGCGGCAACACCTTCGTCCTCAAGCCGAGCGAGAAGGACCCCTCGGCCGCCAACCTGCTCGCCGAGCTGGCCTCCGAGGCGGGTCTGCCGGACGGCGTCCTCAACGTCGTCCACGGCGGCAAGACCGCGGTGGACGCCCTGCTCGCCCACCCGGACGTGGCCGCCGTCTCCTTCGTCGGCTCCACCCCGATCGCCCGGTACATCCACACCACCGCCTCCGCCAACGGCAAGCGGGTGCAGGCCCTCGGCGGCGCCAAGAACCACATGCTGGTGCTGCCCGACGCCGACCTGGACGCCGCCGCCGACGCGGCCGTCTCCGCCGCCTACGGCTCCGCCGGTGAGCGCTGCATGGCGATCTCCGCGGTCGTCGTGGTCGGCGCGATCGGCGACGAGCTGGTGGCGAAGATCCGCGAACGCGCCGAGAAGATCAAGATCGGCCCAGGCAACGACCCGGCCTCCGAGATGGGCCCGCTGATCACCGCCGCCCACCGCGACAAGGTCGCCTCCTATGTCACCGGCGCCGCCGCCCAGGGCGCCGAGGTCGTCCTCGACGGCACCGGTTACACCGTGGACGGCCACGAGGACGGCCACTGGATCGGCCTGTCCCTGCTGGACAAGGTCTCCACCGACTCCGACGCCTACCGCGACGAGATCTTCGGCCCGGTGCTGTGCGTGCTGCGCGCCGAGACCTACGAGGACGGTGTCGCCCTGATCAACGGCTCGCCGTTCGGCAACGGCACCGCGATCTTCACCCGCGACGGCGGCGCCGCCCGCCGCTTCCAGCTGGAGGTCCAGGCCGGCATGGTCGGCGTGAACGTCCCGATTCCGGTCCCGGTGGGCTACCACTCCTTCGGCGGCTGGAAGGACTCGCTCTTCGGCGACCACCACATCTACGGCAACGACGGCGTGCACTTCTACACCCGCGGCAAGGTCGTCACCACCCGCTGGCCCGACCCCTCCGACGCCCCGGCCGGCGTCGACCTCGGCTTCCCCCGCAACCACTGAGACCCCGGTGGCCGGGGGTGGTTCCCCGCTCCCGGCCGCTCGGCCTATTCCTCTCCCAAGACCGGATCTGCCATCCAGGGCAGGTGCTCCGGAACCACATCGGCGATCTCCGCGACGAGCCTGTCCCACGGCCCGAGGGCCAGCGCCTCCACGAGCAGTGCCCGCCCCCGCGCGGTGGCACCGAGCGACTGGGCGAGCGCCGCCAGCGTCCTGCTCCGGCGAGCGGGGTCGGTGACCGCGTCCGCCGCACGGCGCGCCTCCTCGTAGGCCCCCGCCCGGGAGATGGCGCCGACCAGCGCAGGCGCGGCCGCCTCCCGCACGTCGGAGGCACTGACCCGGTCGAGTAGCTGCCGGGCCCGCCCGACGTCACCGGCGGCGGCGAAACCCTGGGCGACTGTGGCGAGGGCGCGCTCGCGTAGGCGGGTGTCATCGATCGCCTCGGCGATCCGCAGAGCGCTGTCCCCCTCACCCCGACCGACCAGTCTGTCCACGGCGTAGGAGTGGATCTCGGATACCTCGTGACCAGGCAGGGTGCGGGTGACTTCCATGGCGGTCTCCGCATCACCGGCCGCGAGGAACGCCCTGGCGGCTGAGGAGCGGGCCCAGCTCCTTCGCGATGAACTGGTGAGGACGTGTGCCTGCCGGAGGATGTCCCGAGCTACTTCCCGAGCTGCCTCCGCACTGCCCATCTCCCCAAGCAACTCGGCTATGTCTGCCAGGACGTCGAAGCGCTCGTCCTCATCCATGTGCTCGGAAACCCGCGGAACGAGTTCGTCGAGTAACCCTTCCGCCTCCTCGCGGCGTCCGACGTGGTACATGCCCTGTGCGACGGCGGTGAGCGTCTCGATCTCGTGTGGTCCGAACTCCGCTGCCATCCGATGAAGACTCTGGACGAGTCGCTGCGCCACGTCGGGTTGCCCATGTAGCTCTGCGACTCTGACGATCTCGACCAGGTTCCCTTGCCGGACTCCGTTGGACCAGCCGCGCGCGAGGTCGGTGGCCAGCGCGACGACGGCCAGAGCTTGGTCGTCACAGTCGGCTTGGTGGAGGAAGTCGGCTGTCTCGACCAGCAATTGCGTCGGCCAACCCGGACCGCTCACATTCCGGACCGCGGACAGGCTCTGCTGATGCTGGGCGAGAACCCGCGAGACGTCTCCGGACCGGGCCGCCGCCGCGCCGACGGCATTGATCACCCGCATCCGCCGAATCGGACTGCTGATCTCCTCGCCGACTACCACCGCAGTGTCGAGGTCGCCCGTCTCCGCGATCGCCACGCCGATCTGGGACATCGCCTCGTCACCGTCGACCCCCTGACCGAGAAGACGGTCGACCAGCGATCTCGCCCGATCGAGGTGGCCCGTCGCCGCCAGGCCGCGGGCGACAATGGGGAGGACCCACCGCATATCGACGGGGTCGTCCAGCGTCAGTGCCGCCTTCGCCGACAACAAGGCCGCGTCGGACGCCTGAACCGCGAGTCGTGGTGCGGTGGCCAGGTGCCGAGCGGCCAGCGCCCGCGCTTGTGCTTGCTGGAAGGCCGTCGTCAGCGAGGCATGGGCGGCGCCCTCGCGTTCCAGCAACTCCCGTGCCTGACGATCGTCACCCAGCCGGGAGCGCGCGGCAGCCAGAGCCGCGTAGAAGACTGCCGCCGTGATCTGATCGTGCGCTTCCTCGACAGTGGCGACGATCTCTGCCGTGTCCGGTGCCAGCGGCGTGGCACCGGACACGGCGGGTGGAGCGGTGGTGTCCTTCTCCTTGTCGATCGGGTAGGTCTTCGCATGTTCCTCGACGGCGGCGACGAGCGCCTGCGCCCTCGACGCCGCGTCCTGCACCCGCCGTGCCGTCCGGATCGCCAGATCGTGCCGACCGGATTTCGCCAGTCCGATGGAGATGGCCTCCATAAATCGGTCCACCTCGCCAGGGCGGTCGAAGCCCTCGGCCAGCGCGAAGCCCTCATCCGGTGCGCCGGCGGCGGCGAGCACTCCGGCGATCGCACTCAGGGCTCGCACCCGGTCGTAGCGCTCCCGCCGCGAGTGCGCCATGCTCACCGCTCGCTCGACGTGCCCGAGCCGTGCCCACAGGGCGATCAGCTCGGGGGGAAGCCCGGCACTTCGCGCATGGAGCTGATCCCGGGCATCCGCGAGCCGCAGGGCGGCTTCGACACCCTGGTCAGCACTGTGCGAACCACCCACCAACTGATCGAAGACCGCCGCGATCTCGCCCAGGGCCTCCAGATCCGCCCCGGTGACCTGCCACAACCGCTCCTGCCGCCCGGCGTCGCAGACCAGTGCCACCAGCCGCTCGACCTCCCCGGCCTCGCGCAGCACCTGGGTGTAACCGCGCAGCAGGTACTCGGGCGTCTCCGGCGGCCAGCCCGCCTCCTGGTAGCGCCGCGCCCACCGGTGCAGACGTGACCGGTACTCCGCCAACTCCTCGTCGGTGACCAGCTCCGCCGCACTGCGCTGGATCTCCTCGTGCGCCAGTAGATACACCCCGGGTCCTGCCGCCTCCCAGTGCGCGGTCCGCCGCCGGAAGCTGCGCCCGGTGACCGCGGACAGCTCGCGCTCCACCAGCCGCTGCCTGCTCCCCGTCAACTCCGCCAGATCAGGTGCGCTGAGGCCACCGCCGGCTGCCACCGTCAGCCCCACCAGGTCCCGCCCGAGTCCGTCCCCGTCCAGCACCCGGAGCAGGTCCTGCTCCGCGTCCCAGCGCGCGGCCTGGGCGTGCTCCGACCGCTCCAGCCAGTGGTCGATCTCCCTGGTCCGCAGCGGGTGGTTCCCGGGCACGTCACCGGGGACAGGAGGGTGCGGGCGACCGGCCACCACCACACGCATGCCGTGCGGAAGGACCCGCGGCAGCAGCGCGGCGATGCCGTGGCAGTCCGGGCCCGGGGTCACCCCGCGGTCCTCGTCCAGGCCGTCCACCACGAGCACCAGCCGCCGCCCCCGGGACGCGGACAGCTCCGCCGCCCGGTTCATGGCCAGTCTCAGCTGCTCGTCGCGGGTGTACGGAGTGGTCAGCGGCTCCTCCTCGTCCAGCAGCGCGTACAGCTGCCGCTGGACCACCTCGCAGAAGGCGGCCGCGTCGTTCTGCCGTGCCAGCCGGGAGGTGATGAAGAACGCCACCAGATCGGTCCCGGGCGGCGGGTGCAGCACGAAATGGGCCAGCAGAGCCGACTTCCCCGTCCAGGCCGGAGCCAGCCAGCGCCAGTAGCCCGCACCCGGATCGGCCGACACCTCGGTGCCATCGGCGGCCGTGCAGAAGGCGGCCATCTCCGAGAGCTCGCTCTCACGTCCTCGGAAGTCGGCGGCGGAGATCGCCTCGACCTGGGTCAGATACCCCGACATGGCGACGCGCCGCTCCGCGAGGTGCACGGAGCCGTTGATCACCCCGCTGTTGGCGAGCGACAGCCGCCCGTGGGCGGACGCTCCGCCGGACGACCTGACCGAGGTCCGCCCACCGTCGACCATCGTGTACCGCTCCTCGTCCACCCATGGCCTGCTCCGCTACGGCCCTTGCCGGAAGCCGGTGTTGGCACTTCCCCCGTCCGACTCCGCGTCTCCGGTGCGTTCGACGGACACCGGGCCGCCTGCCTCACCGGACGACGGTGTCACGACGCCCGTGTTGGCCGTGCCACCGCCGGAGGCCGTGGCCTTCCCCGTCCTCGACACCCGGACGCCGGAGGACGAGGACGCGGACTGCCCGGACCCGGACAGGACCGCGTACACACTGGCCCCCAATGCGGCCAGACTGACGAAGGCGGAGACCACCCCGGCCACCTGGTCGGCCCGCTCCCAGCTCAGGAAGGCCAGCACACCCGCGAGCACCCCGATCGCCAGTCCTGTCACCGCCAGCACGACCCGTCGGCCACCGACCACGGTTCCCACCCCCACGGAATGCACCCGCCCGAGGTGCCAACGATACGTTCAACGGGCGTACGGAGGGCGGTTAGCCGACGGACTCCCACGCCACAACCGCCCGAATCAACGGCCGGCTAAATCGGTGGCCGATGCCCGAGCGCTCCGCGAAGGATGGAGCCATGGACCACGACCACCCGACCGACTCCGAACCCGAGCCCCGATTCCGCATCCGGGCGGCCCACACCGAGGACACCGTCACCGTCTACCAGGCGTACGGCCCGGAGATCGGCGCCCCGGCGGCCCGCACCGGCCGGTTCCCGGAGGTCTGGAAGCGGGACCGGATGACCTGGATCAAGCCCTCCTTCCTCTGGATGATGTACCGCTGCGGCTGGGCCACCAAGCCCGGCCAGGAGACGGTCCTGGCCGTCGACATCCGCCGGGACGGCTTCGAGTGGGCGCTGCGCCATGCCTGCCTCTCGCACCACGTCCCGGCGCTGCACGGCGACCGCGCGGGGTGGCAACGGCGGCTGCGCGAGGCCCCGGCCCGGGTGCAGTGGGACCCCGAGCGGAGCCTGCGACTGGGGCCGCTGCCCCACCGTTCGCTCCAGCTCGGCCTGGCGGGCGAGGCGTCCCGGCGGTACGCGGACGAGTGGACCGTCGCCATCAGGGATGTGACCCCGCTGGCCCACCGGGTCCATGAGCTCGTCCGCGCCGGCGAGATGGAGGCCGCAGCCCGGCTGCTCCCGCAGGAGCCTCCGTACCCGGTGGCCGACGGCCTGCTCGACCACCTCACCACGGGCGCCACGGATTTCGCCGCCGACCGCTACTCGGGATCGATGTCGCCGAAGTCCCAGGTCAGCATGGCGAACTCGCCGTCGTCCGCCGCCCCGGTGGAGCGGTAGGTCGCCAGGGCGGGATCGTTGCCGGTGTCCACGCCGACCCACATGTCGTAGCAGCCCCGCCGCCGGGCCTCGGTGGCCAGCGCCTGGGTCAGCGCCCGCCCGATGCCCCGCCGCCGGTGGGCCTCGTCCACCGACAGCTCGTAGAGGCACAGCTCGGTGCCCTTGTCCGGGTGCAGCATCTCGACGCCGGAGACCATCCCGGCCGGGAAGCCGTCCACATAGGCGATCAGCATCAGATGCCCGGGCGCGGCGAGGAACCGCTCGGCCCACTCCCGCCGGGCCGGTCCGTCGTAGAGGTGCTGGGCGGCGAGGAGTTCGCCGACCGTCGTCGCGCGGCGGATGTCCATACCCCGTCGTCCCCACCTTCGGCTCTCCGGCATACCGCGATCGCGGTACGGCGACGGTAGCGGGTACGACCTGAGGCTGCCTCCGCATTCCGCCCGGCGCCGCCGGGGACCGGTGAGCACCCCGTCTAGGCTGACGGTCATGCGAATCCGACTTCCGCGGTGGGCCGCGGTCACCGGCGTGCTCGCGGTGCTCGTGGGCACCGGCACCTGGACCGCCGCCGCCTCGGACGACCCGCCGCCCGTGCACCGCGCGGACCAGGTGCTCGCGATGGACGGGGCCAGGATCGACACCTCCTACTTCACCGCCGGGGACGGAGACGGGGAGGGGAGCGAGGACGGGGACGGCCGTCGGCCCGCGGTGCTGCTCGGCCATGGCTTCGGGGGCAGCAAGGAGGACGTGCGCGCGCAGGCCGAGGCGCTGGCCCGCGAGGGGTACGCCGTGCTCACCTGGTCCGCGCGCGGCTTCGGCCGCTCGACCGGGCGGATCGGCCTCAACGACCCCGCCTATGAGGTCAAGGACGTCTCGCGGCTGCTGGACTGGCTGGCGAAGCGCCCGGAGGTGCGGCTCGACAAGGCCGGGGACCCGCGCGTCGGGGTGTCGGGCTCCTCCTACGGAGGGGCGATCTCGCTGCTGGCGGCCGGGTACGACCCGCGGGTGGACGCCATCGCCCCGCAGATCACCTACTGGAACCTGGCGGACGCGCTCTTCCCCGACGGTGTCTTCAAGAAGCTGTGGGCGGGGATCTTCTTCTCCACCGGCACCACGGCCTCGGCCGCCGCCCCGGCTCGCCCGGACACCGAGGACCAGGGTCCCGGCACCGGCGAGCAGCAGGGCACAGGCGCCGGTGAGCAGTCGCAAGACGACGCGGGCGGCTCCGAGGGAGCGAACCGCCGGGCCGCGGCACGCGCGGCTGCCGCCGCGGCCGCCCCGGCGGCCTGCGGGCGCTTCCAGGACGTCCTGTGCGAGATGTACGAGCGGGTCGCCGTCAGCGGCACCCCGGACGCGGCCGCCCGGCGACTGCTCAAAGCGCGCAGCCCGTCCGCCGTCGGCGACCGGATCAAGGTCCCCGCGCTCATCGTGCAGGGCAAGTCCGACTCGCTCTTCCCGCTCTCGCACGCCGACGCGATGGCCAAGGCGATCCGCGCCAACGGCGCCCCGGTCGCCGTCGACTGGACCGTCGGCGGCCATGACGGAGGCGACCGCGAGACCGCCCGGGTCGAGCAGCGGATCACCCACTGGTTCGACCGCTATCTGAAGGGCGATGGTGCGGCCGACACCGGGCCCGCCTTCCGGACCAGCCGCACCGGTGGTGTCGACTCCACCGACGGGCAGGCCCAGCTGCGCGGCGCCACCGCGGACCGCTATCCCGGACTGCGCGACGGGACCCGGGACATCCCGCTCACCGGCCCGGCCGTGCCCTTCCGCAATCCGGCGGGCGGCACCCCGCCGGCCATCTCCTCGGTGCCCGGTCTCGGCGGCGGACTCTCCCAGCTGTCCTCCTTCGGCGTGGGCGGTCTCTCGCTCGACTTCCCCGGCCAGCACACCCGCTTCGACTCGGCCCCGCTGAGCGAGCCGCTGCGGATCACCGGCTCGCCCACCGTCCGGGTCTCGGTCAGCTCCGACGGCGGCGACGCGGTGCTGTTCGGCAAGGTGTACGACGTCGGCCCGGACGGGCGGCAGCAGGTGCTGCCCGCGCAACTCGTCACCCCGGTGCGTATCGAGGGCTCGGGCACCGCCGAGTCGGGCAAGACCGGCCCCGGATCCGGCAGGACCGGCACCGCCGCGACCGGCAAGGCGAGCGCGGCCTCCGACACCGCCGCGTCCGACACCGCCGCGTCCGGTAGGGCCGGGACCGGTAGGGCCGGGACCGGCTCCGACAAGGCCCCTGGTCGGGCCAGGACCGTCGAGCTCACCCTCCCCGCCATCGACCACGAGGTCGAGGCCGGGCACCGGCTGCGGCTGGTGCTGGCCGCCACCGACCTCGGCTACGCCTCTCCGGCCGCCCCCGCGAACTACATCGTCACCCTGGCCGGTGGCGGGCTCTCGGTGCCGACCGCTCCCGGTGTACGCGGCCAGGCCGCCGTACTGCCCTGGTGGGTCTGGGGCATGCCGGCCGGGGGTGCGGTGGTCGCCGCCCTCCTGCTGCTGACCGCCCGCCGCCGTACCGCCGCCCCCGCGCCCGACCCGGCCCTGGCCGCCGTACCGCTGACCATCACCGGGCTGACCAAGCGCTACGCGGGCTCCACCGATGTGCGCTACGCCGTACACGAACTCTCCTTCCGGGTGGAAAAGGGCCAGGTCCTGGGCCTGCTGGGGCCCAACGGAGCCGGCAAGACCACGACCCTGCGCATGCTGATGGGTCTGATCACCCCCGACGCGGGGGAGATCCGGGTGTTCGGCCACGCCATCCGGCCCGGCGCGCCGGTGCTGTCCCGGGTGGGCGCCTTCGTGGAGGGCGCCGGCTTCCTCCCGCATCTGTCCGGGCGGGAGAACCTGGAGCTGTACTGGCAGGCCACCGGCCGCCCCGCCGAGGACTCCCGGATGGACGAGGCCCTGGAGATCGCCGGCCTCGGTGACGCCCTGGCCCGCGCGGTGCGCACGTACTCGCAGGGCATGCGGCAGCGCCTCGCCATCGCCCAGGCCATGCTGGGCCTGCCCGATCTGCTCATCCTGGACGAGCCGACCAACGGGCTCGACCCGCCGCAGATCCGCGAGATGCGGGACGTGATGATCCGGTACGCGGCCGGTGGACGGACCGTCATCGTCTCCAGCCACCTCCTCTCCGAGGTCGAGCAGTCCTGTACGCATCTGGTGGTCATGGACCGGGGGCGCCTGGTCCAGGCCGGACCGGTCGCCAAGATCACCGGCGGCAGCGACACCCTGCTGGTCACCACCGACGGTGAGGTGGACGAGGCGGTGGCCGGCAAGGTCGCCGCGCTGCCCGGTATCGGTTCGGCGGTGCCCACCGAGGGCGGAATGCTCGTCCGGCTGGACGGCGGCACCACCCCCGCCGCCCTCATCGCCGAACTGGTCCGCCTCGATGTGCCGTTGACCGGAGTCGGCCCGCACCGCCGGCTGGAGGACGCGTTCCTCACCCTGATCGGAGGAGGAGGCTCCGCATGACCGCCGTCACCCCGCCCCCCGGCGGCCCCGCATCGCCGCCGCCCGGCGGCCCCGCACCATCGGCGCCCGGCACCCCGCCACCGTCGTCCCCCGGAGCCGGTACTCCGCCCCCCGGAGCCGGTACCCCACCCCCCGGGGCCGGCACTCCGCCCCCGCCGGCCTCCGGCTACCGCCCCGGCCGCACCCTGCCGCTGCGGGTGGAGGCCGTGCGCCAGCTGAAGCGCCGCCGCACCCTGGTGATGGGTCTCATCCTGACCGCGCTGCCGTTCGTCCTGATCGCCGCCTTCGCCATCGGCGGCGACCCGGGTGGCGAGGGCGGCGGGCGCCGGATCAACCTGATGGACACCGCCACCGCGTCGGGCGCCAACTTCGCCGCGACCTGCCTTTTCGTCTCCGCCGGCTTCCTCCTGGTGATCCCGGTGGCGCTGTTCTGCGGTGACACGGTCGCCTCCGAGGCGAACTGGTCCTCGCTGCGCTATCTGCTGGCCGCACCGGTGCCCCGGTCCCGGCTGCTGTGGTCGAAACTGGCGGTGGGGCTGGGCTTCAGCGCGGCGGCGATGGTGCTGCTGCCGGCCGTCGCCCTCGCGGCGGGCTCGGTCGCCTACGGCTGGGGCCCGTTGCGCATCCCCACCGGCGGGTCCCTGCCCCTGGGCGAGGCACTGCCCCGGCTGGCGCTGATCGTCGCGTTCGTCTTCGTCTCCCAACTGGTCACGGCGGGGCTCGCCTTCTGGCTGTCGACCCGGACCGACGCCCCGCTCGGCGCGGTCGGCGGCGCGGTGGGCCTGACGATCATCGGTAATGTGCTGGACGCGGTCACTGCCCTCGGCGACTGGCGGGAACTGCTGCCCGCGCACTGGCAGTTCGCCTGGGCGGACGCCCTCCAGCCGCAACTGGAGTGGGGCGGGATGGTCAAGGGAGCGGCGGTCTCGGTGACGTACGCCCTGGTCCTCTTCGCCCTGGCCTTCCGCGGCTTCGCCCGCAAGGACATCGTGTCCTGACCGGTCGGCCTCTCCCCGGGGGGCGGCCAGGGGCACCGTCAGAGCCAGCCACGGCGCATCGCCTCCGCTCCGGCCCGGAACCGGCTGGTGGTGCCGAGGGCCGCGAACAGCTCGCCCACCCGGCGGGTGTAGGTGCGGCCCGATATCCCCAGCCGGGCCGCGGCCGCCTCGTCGGTGAGGCCGGCCAGCAGCGCGTCCAGCACCGGTCTCAGATGCTCCGGCATGGCCCCCGCTTCCGACCCCGCCGCGCGCCCCGCCTCCCCTCCCACCCCCGCCCCCGCCCCGGGTGCCCGCGCTCCCGGCAGCGGGATCCGGTGTGTCAGCAGCTCCTCACCCGACTCCCACCAGGCCTGATGGGCCCGGACCAGGGCGTGCACCACCACCGGGTCGCGGATCAGCAGCATGCCGTTGTAGAGCAGTTCGAGATCGAGGGGGACGGCGGCCACGGTCCGGTCCACCACGATCATCTTGAACGGGATCGAGTCCGTGAGCCGGGCCTGACCGGGCGGCGGCCCCGAGCCGGAGGGCCCGCACAGGGCGGTGAGCGCGTCCCGCGCGTGGCGGGGCAGGACCCGGCGCACCGTCGGGACCCGCTCACCCGCCGTACGCGCGCAGTCTCCCGCCAACTGGAGGAAGGACGTCGGCAGCGAGCGCGCCGGGGACGCCACCGGATCGTCGAAGGTCAGCAGCTCGCGCCGGGCCGACTCGGCGAGCGCGGCGAGCGCCGCGCAGATCTGCCTGGTGCCGAGCACGGGCTGCCCGGACGGCCGAGGCGACCGGAGCGGCAACACCCGCACCACCGCCTCCGTATCCCTTCCTTCCGTATCCCTTCCGTCTGTACTCCTTCCGTCCGTACTCCTTCTATCCGTCCGGCCGAGTACGGCGCCCGGAACGTTGGCCATGATGACCACCCCCGTCATCCCCTTGGCATCGGCTGGAACTCACACAACTCCATGTACTCATGTGATAGCTCACCGTGACAAGAGCCAGCTCAGGGTTGGCTAGTCCTCGCCATTCCCGTCCCCTCCGGCACCTCTCCTCCCACCTCGGTCCTGCCGCCCCGCCCCACCCGCAAGGCTCTTCCGTAGACGGTCCGTTGCGGCATCGAGACGCTTCCGAAACCGGTCCGCGGGCACCGCCGGCCGACCGCCACCGTCACACTCCCAGACAGAACCGGCACCCCGGCCCGGTGGCCGGGGACACCACACTGACGGGGGACCCGGATGACGACACGCCACCGCACCACGACACCCACGCCGGCTCGGCGGCGTCCGCGAGCCGCCGCCGTCCCCCTGCTCGCCGCCGCCCTGCTGCTCGGCGGCTGCTCCGGTGAGCAGGGCGGCACCGGCACCGCGGACCGCGCCGCGCGGAAGAGCGGGGGAGGCAGCTCCGGTGCCTACGCGCCCCCCGCCCCGAACGCGCCCCAGGACGGCAAGGGCGGAGAAGCCGCCAAGGGCAGTGAGGGCGGAGCGGGCGAGCGGTTCCGTCCGGCGCCGCCCGCCGGGATGCTGTCCACCTTCGCGCTGGACGTGGACACCGCCTCGTACGGCTACGCGCGGCGCGTCCTCGCCGACGGCCGGCTGCCCGACCGGGAAACCGTCCGCCCCGAGGAGTTCGTCAACAGCTTCCGCCAGGACTACCCGCAGCCCGAGGGGTCCGGTTTCACGGTGACCGTGGACGGTGCCCGCACCAAGGCCGGCAACTGGTCACTCGTACGGGTCGGGATGGCCACCCGCACCGCCGACCGGCAGGGCCCCCGGCCGCCCGCCGCCCTGACCTTCGTCGTCGATGTCTCCGGCTCGATGGGCGACCCGGGCCGGCTCGACCTGGTCAAGGATTCCCTCGGCGTCCTCACCGGCCAGCTGCGCGACGACGACTCCGTGGCCCTGGTCACCTTCAGCGACCAGGCCGAGGTCCGGCTGCCGATGACCCCGCTGAAGGGCAACCGCGGGCGTGTCCGGGAGACCGTATCCGGCCTGGAGGTCTCCGCGTCCACCAATGTCGCGGCCGGGGTGCGCACCGGCTACGACACCGCCGTGGCCGGCCACCGCGCGGGAGCCACCAACCGGGTCGTGTTGCTGTCCGACGCGCTCGCCAACACCGGTGAGACCGACGCCCAGGCCATCCTGGAGCGCATCGCGGGCGACCGGCGCGAGTACGGCATCACCCTCTTCGGCGTCGGCGTCGGCAGCGAGTACGGCGACGCGCTGATGGAGCAGCTCGCCGACAGGGGCGACGGCCACACCACCTATGTCTCCACTCCGGAGCAGGCCCGCAAGGTCTTCGTCGACCAGCTCCCGGCCCATGTGGAGCTGCGGGCCAGGGACGCCAAGGCACAGGTCGCCTTCGACCCCGACCGCGTCGAGGAGTTCCGCCTCGTCGGGTACGAGAACCGTAAGGTCGCCGACGAGGACTTCCGCGACGATCGGGTGGACGGCGGCGAGGTGGGCCCCGGCCACCAGGTCACGGCCCTGTACGCGGTCCGCACCCGCCCCGGCGCCGACACGGGCCGGCTCGCCGAGGCCACCGTCCGCTGGCTCGACCCCGCCACACGCGCCCCGCGCGAACGGTCCGGCGCGCTGGACGCCAAGGCGCTCGCCCCCGCGCTCTGGAGCGCCGAGACCACGCCGGGCCTCCGGGTCGCCGCGGCGGCGGGCTACTTCGGCGACTCGCTGCGCGGCGGCGAACTCCCCGGCGCCCCCGGCCCGGGCGAACTGGCCGACCTGGCGGACGGCCTGGCCCGCACGACCGAGTCCAAGGTGGTCGCCGAACTCGCGGACTCCGTCCGCCGGGCGAACGGGCTGCGGGGGTGAGGCGGCCGGTATGAGGACCGGCGGGGTCTGTGGGGGACGGTCGGTGCCCTGTGCGGGCCCCGCACCTGGGCGACCCTCACCGCCCAGGGCGGATCCGGCGGTCCGGAACGCGGGTCGCTGTCCGGAGGGAACTTAATTCGGCGGCCGGTTGTCAGTGCCGGCTGCCATGATCTGGGACATGCCGAATCTGCTGCTGGGACTCGCCGTCGTCGCCACCGGGTTGTACGCGGGCTTCATGCTGATCTTCCAGACCGGGGTGATGCCCGCGTTCGCCCGGCTGGACGACGACCAGTTCGTCACCGCCATGCGCCGGGTCAACGAGTTCATGCCGCGGCCGGTCTTCCTGGCCGTGTTCGCCGGTGCGGTGGTCTTCCCGGCACTCGCCCTCGCGATACCGGTGGACGGGCGGTCGGCGGGTCAGACCTGGCTGGTGGTCGCCGGGCTGGTCGGCGCGGTGGCCAACCACCTGGTCACCATCGCGGGGAACGTCCCGCTGAACAACGCCCTGGCCGCCGCGTCCGGCAGCCCGTCCGGTCCGGCCCGGGCCGCGTTCGAGTCCCGGTGGAACACCCTCCACCGCATACGTACGCTGCTGATCACAGCCGCCTTCGCCCTGCTGGTGGCAGCCGCGGTGGTCTGACCGGCCGATCCGTCGGCCGAGCCGTCTTCCACCTCCGTCCTCTGTCTTCCGCCTCCGTCCTCCGCGCACTCCTGCGCTGTTTGCAGTACGGCCGGTGGCGGAGCCGGTCGCGCCGTGTCCGGATGGTCGGTAGGACCCTTGCGAATCCGAGGGTCCGCACCGGACGACCGACCGACGAGAACGGACCCCCACGTGATGCGCACCCACCGCTGGGCAGCGGCTACGGCCCTCACCTGCCTCGCGCTCAGCGGCCTGGCAGCCGCCCCCGCCTCCGCCGCCGGGCCCTCCTCCGAGGGCTCCGCCGCGCCCGTCCTGGACGAGGCCTTCGTACGCGCCTCCCACCAGGGCCACCTCACCGAGATCGCGGCGGGTGAGGACGGCCGGAAGCACGCGGTCTCCCCGTGTGTACGGGAGACCGGAGCGGCCCTGGTACGGGACCACACCCGGATGGACGCCAGCACCAAGGCGCTGGCCGAGAAGCTGGGCGTGGACCTGCCACCGGCGCCGACCGCCGAACAGCAGGCGCTGCTCGCCGGACTGATGGCCGAGCACGGGAAGGCCGGATACGACGCGGCCTGGCTCACCGCGCTCGCCGGTGCGCACGAGAAGACCCTCGACCGTATCGACACCCAGATCGCCAAGGGGAAGAACGCCCAGGTCATCGCGGCGGCCAAGGCGGTGCGTCCGATCGTCGCCTCCCATCTGGACATGGTCCGGGGCGGCACCTGCCACTACACCACCGGCCCCAAGGCGATCCACGCCGGAGCGGGCGGGCAGTCCGCGACCCTGGCCGCCGGTGTGCCGGTCGCGGTCGCCGTGCCGGTCCTGGCGGTCGGTGGCCTCGTGGTCGCGGCCGGCGCGTTCTGGGCCGCCGCCCGTCTGCGCCGCAACGACAACCGCTGAGCGCGTGCGCCCCCGCCCACCCCGCCGACCGGCTGACGGGGCCGGGCCACCGACCGGTCAGGGACCAGCCATGCGACTACGCACCCCCCGAACGCTCATACCCCGGTACCTCATAGGGGGACCAGCGCGCTCCGGCCCGGCCACCCGGTCCGGTCCGGCGGTCCCGCTCGCCGGTTTCGCTCCGGGCCGCCTGACCCGGCGAGGCCGGCGGATCCATCTCCGTGGCACCGGCGGCACCGCAGCCGACTGGTCCGCCGGGCGCCCCCGGCCGATGAGCGGGCCCGCCACCCGGGCGCTACGGCGTGAGCGCCGGCTGCTGCGCCTCGGCACCGCCTCCTTCGCCGTGGCGGCCGCCGCCCTGCTGTGCCCCCTGCCGGTCGCCGTCCCCGTCCCTCCGGACGCCGGCTCCCTGCCCGTACGGGCCATGGCGGCGCCCGGTCCGCCCGCCGCCGTCCACTCGCCGCCGGTCGCGCTCACCGTCCCGGGCCATCTGCCCGCCGTACCGGTCGACGCGGTCACCGCCGACCGCCAGGGCGCCATGGCGGTCCCCGACTCCCCTCGGCGCCTGGGCTGGTGGGCCCTCGGCGCGCTGCCCGGCACACCCCACGGCACGGTGCTGCTCGCGGGCCATCTCGACTCGGCGGCCGAAGGGGCGGGGCCCTTCCAGCGGTTGCACGCCGTGCCGATCGGGGCCCGGGCCCAGGTCACCACGGCCGACGGCACCCGCCACCACTACCGGGTGACCGCCCGCCGCTCCCACCCCGGCTCCGCGCTGCCCCGCGACCTGTTCGGCTCCACCGGCACCCCCCGGCTCGTCCTGGTCACCTGCACCGGCGCCTTCGACCCGGTCGCGCACACCTACGCGGACAACCTGCTGCTGTACGCCGAGCCGGCCCCTGGCCCGTAACCCCGCCCCGGTCCACGGTTGGTGGCGAGCCACGTCCCGCTCGCGCGAACAGTGTCGACGGCAGCCATACCGGTCGGTCCTCACCCGTTCCTAGGGTCGGTGCGTCGATGGCAGCGGGGCTCGGCAGCGAGCGCCCGGACCTGGCGGAGAGGGGAGGGAGCGTAGGGGGCTGGACAACGCCCCGGGTCCGTATGACACCGGCGGAGCCGCCATGCCGCCGCCGCTGCCTCGGAGAACCGCCGCCCCACCCTCGTACCGCATCCAGCCGGAGGTTCACCATGGATCCGCTCCCCGCTGCCGTACCGGGCCCGAGACGACGGACCGCCTTCCTCGGCGCCGCCCTCACCCTGGCCGCCGCCGCGGCCCTGCTCCCCGCATCCGCCACCGCCCAGCCCGCTCCCGTCCCCGCCCCCATGGCCCCCGCTTCCGCCAACCGGCACTGCGACCGCCAGGACCGGTTGAGGGTGCCGGGCGCGGCGCATCAGCGGACGGACTGCCTGGATGAGCTGACCACGGCCGGAACCATCGCCTCCGGGCACACCGACCCCGCCGACTGGGCCGGGCTGACCCCCAAGGACCTGCCCGTCCCCCGCGGAGTGCCCGGCATCCAGATCGACGGCTACTTCCCCGACACCTCCACCACCAACACCAACCACGGCTGGGCGCATGACGCCCAGTTCACCATCCGGCTGCCGGACCGCTGGAACGGCGGCCTGGTCGTCGCCGGCACCCCCGGCAACCGCGAGCAGTACGCCAACGACCGGGCCATCGCCGACTGGGTACTGGCCCGGGGCTACGCCTACGCCGCCACCGACAAGGGCAACACCGGCACCGCCTTCCACCGCGACGGCGCCCGGCCCGGCGACGCCATCGCCGAGTGGAACACCCGCCTCACCGAACTCACCCGGGCCGCCCGGGCGGTCATCGCCCAGCGCTACCGGCGGCCCCCCGCCCGTACGCTCGCCACCGGCATCTCCAACGGCGGCTATCTGGTGCGCTGGCAGCTGGAGAACCATCCCGAGCTGTACGACGGGGGAGTCGACTGGGAGGGCACCCTGTGGCGGGAGGAGGGCCCCCACCTGCTGACCTTCCTGCCGGCGGCCCTCCGGCACTACCCGGCGTACGCGGCGGGCGGGCCGGACGCCGGACGGGCCCGTGCCGCCCTGCACCGGGCGGGTTTCCCGCGCGGCTCGGAGTTCCTCTGGCCGTACCACCACCAGGTCTACTGGGACCTCACCCAGCGGCTGTACCGCGAGGAGCTCGACCCGGAGTACGACGGTCCACTGGAGGCCGGCACCCCGTACTGCGCCCCGGGCGGAGGACGGCCCGGCTGCGACGCGGACTACGCCTACGCGGCCCGGCCCGCCGAGGTCCGCCGGGCGGTCGGCCGCATCGGGCTCACCGGCCGTATCGGCAGACCGCTGATCACCCTCCACGGCACCCTCGACGTGCTGCTGCCCATCGGCAAGGACTCCGATGTGTACGCCCGGATGGTGCGGCAGCAGGACCGCGGGGCGCTGCACCGCTCCTACCGCATCGAGGGCGGCACCCATACCGACGCCCTGGTGGACGCCTTCCCGGACCGGCTGCGCCCGCTCCTGCCCTGCCACCGTTCGGCGTTCACCGCCCTGGAGGCCTGGCTGGGTGCCGGACTCCGCCCGCCCGCGAGTCACACCGTCGAACGGCCGGCCGCCGCCGATCCGGCCGCCCTGCTCGCCCACTGCCGTCTGGACGGCTGACGACCCGTCCCTGTGCCGGAACACCATCGAACCGGCGGTCATTGTGTCGTCCGCACCCATAGGTACGGCGGCGCGGTGTCCCTACTGTTTCCGGCCATGACGAGCGAACTACCTCTCCCCGGCCCCCGCCCGGCGCCCCCGGGCGCGGGTATGGACCTGAGCTCCCGGGTCGCCCTGGTCACCGGCGGCGCGGGCGGTATCGGCCGGGCGTGTGCGGCGGCGTTCGCGGCGGCGGGCGCCCTGGTGCACGTGGTCGACCGGGACGCCGAGGCGGCCGAGGCGGTCGCCGCCGAGGTCGGGGGAGAGGCGCACACCGTCGACCTGGCCGACCCGGCCGCGATCGACCGCTTGCCGACCGCCGTGGACATCCTGGTCAACAACGCCGGCCTCCAGCACGTGGCGCCGCTCACCGAGTTCCCGCCCGAGCGGTTCGCACTGATCCAGCAGGTGATGGTCACCGCACCGTTCCTGCTGCTGCGCCGCACCCTGCCGCATATGTACGCGCGGGGGTGGGGCCGGGTCGTCAACATCTCCAGCGTGCACGGCCTGCGGGCCAGCGCCTACAAGGCGGCCTATGTCGCCGCCAAGCACGCCCTGGAGGGGTTGAGCAAGGTGGCGGCCATCGAGGGCGCCCCGCACGGGGTGACCAGCAACTGCGTCAACCCGGGCTATGTCCGTACGCCCCTGGTGGAGAACCAGCTCCGCGACCAGGCCGCCGCCCATGGCATCAGCCGGCAGGACGTGCTGACCGAGGTCCTGCTGACCCGCTCACCCGTCAAGCGCCTCCTGGAGCCCGAGGAGGTCGCCGCGGCCGCGCTCTGGCTCTGCGCCGAGCACAGCAGCTCCATCACGGGCGCCTCCCTGCCGCTCGATGGCGGCTGGGGAGCCAACTGACGCCTTTCCCAAGCGCCTTGGGCCCCGCTCCCGACGAACCCGCCACCCCCGCCCCGTACACCTGCCGATCCCCGTAAGCCCTGCCGGTAAGCCCGCCCCGTCCCCGTTCCGTAAGCCGCCCCCGTACCCGAGAACCGGTGAATCCATGACCGACACCACCTCCACCGCCCGGCCGGACGAGCGCCGCCCCGGCGGTATCGCCCGGATCGTCACCGCGAGCCTGATCGGCACCACCGTCGAGTGGTACGACTTCTTCCTCTACGGCTCGGCCGCCGCCCTGGTCTTCAACACCCTCTTCTTCCCCACCAGCGATCCCCTGGTCGGCACCCTGATCGCCTTTGTCACCTACGCGATCGGGTTTGCCGCCCGGCCGCTCGGCGGTGTCGTCTTCGGGCACTTCGGCGATCGGATCGGCCGTAAGAAGCTGCTGGTGCTCAGCCTGCTGATGATGGGTGGCGCCACCTTCGCGATGGGTCTGCTGCCCACCTACGACTCCATCGGCGTCGGCGCCCCGATCCTGCTCACCGTGCTGCGGCTGATCCAGGGATTCGCCCTCGGCGGCGAGTGGGGCGGGGCCGTGCTGATCGTCTCCGAGCACGGGGGCGACAAGCACCGCGGTTTCTGGGCCTCCTGGCCGCAGGCCGGCGCCCCCGGCGGCAACCTCCTGGCCACCGGCGTCCTCGCCCTCCTCGCCGCCGTCCAGTCCGAGGAGGCGTTCCTCGCCTGGGGCTGGCGCGTCCCGTTCCTGCTCTCCGGCGTCCTGGTCGTCATCGGGCTGTGGATCCGGGTCTCGGTCTCCGAGTCCCCGGTCTTCCTGGCCGCCCAGGCCAAGGCGGAGGCCGACGCGGCCCGCGGCGTCAAGGACCAGGCCCCGGTGGTGGAGGTGTTCCGGCGCAGCTGGCGCGAGGTGCTGGGCGCCATCGGCACCCGGTTCGGCGAGAACATCTCGTACTACATCCTGACCTCCTTCCTCCTGGTGTACGTCACCACCCACCTCGGCCTGCCGAAGAGCACCGCGCTCAACGCCGTACTGATCGGCTCCGCCGTGCACTTCGCCACCATCCCGCTCTGGGGCGCGCTCTCCGACCGGATCGGCCGCCGCCCCGTCACCCTGATCGGCTCGGTCGGCATGGCGGTGTGGGCGTTCGCGTTCTTCGCGCTGGTGGACTCGGGGTCGTTCGCCGTGATCACCCTGGCGGTCACCGTGGGGCTGCTGCTGCACGGCGCGATGTACGGGCCGCAGGCCGCGTTCATCTCCGAGATGTTCGACACCCGGGTCCGCTACTCGGGCGCCTCCATGGGCTCCCAGCTCGCCTCCATCGTCGCCGGTGCGCTCGCCCCGATCATCGCGGTGGAACTGCTGCGGGACCATGGCTCCGGCACCCCCATCGCGCTGTACCTCAGCGCCGCCGCGGTGGTCACCACGATCACCGTCGCCGTCATCAAGGAGACCCGCGGCCGCGACCTGGCCCGGCCCACCGCCCCGGCCGCCACCCCACTCCCGCGGCCGGCGTCGGCCGCCGGCCGCAAGCAGCCCTGAACGGAGGACCACCATGGCCGCCACCGAGCCCCGACCCGAGCCCGCTCGCGGGCCTGGTCCGACCCCCGCCGCCCCGGCGTCGGTGGCGGCGCTACGGGAACTGCTCGACCTGCTCGCCGCCGACGCCCCGGCCGAGCGGCTGGCCCGGCCCGCCGACCGGGTCCGGGCCGCCGGTGCCGGCCCGCGCGAGCAGCGCGCCGTGGACGAGGCCACCCGGACCGCGCTGGACATCTCCCGCACGCTGACGCAGCACCGCAGACGCGAAGCCGAGCTGGCCGCCCTCTTCGACACCGCCGGCGACCTGGCCGCACTGCGCGACCTGGACGCCGTACTGCGAGCGATCGTGCACCGGGCCCGCACCCTGCTCGGCGCCGACATCTCCTACCTCACCCTCAACGACCCCCAGGCCGGGGACACCTATATGCGGGTCACCTCCGGCTCGGTCTCCGCCACGTTCCAGCAGTTGCGCCTGGGCATGGGGGAGGGGCTCGGCGGGCTGGTCGCCCAGACGGCCCGCCCCTACGCCAGCGCCGACTACCGCACCGACCGCCGCTTCAAGCACACCGGAGCCATCGACGAGGGGGTCGCCGAGGAGGGGCTGCGCGGCATCCTCGGGGTCCCCCTGCGGGTCGGCGGACGTGTCATCGGCGTCCTGTTCGCCGCCGACCGCGCGCCCCGGGACTTCACCCCCGACACCATCGCCCTGCTCTCCTCGCTCGCCGACCACGCCGCGGTCGCCATCGACGGGGCCCGGCTGCTTGAGGAGACCCGTTCCGCGCTGGTCAGCCTGAACGCGGCCAACGAGCGGGCCCGTGCCCACAGCGAGGCCCTGCACCGCGCGGCCGACGCCCATGATCGGCTCACCGACCTCGTCCTGCGCGGCGGCGGGGTGGACGAGGTCGCCCGCGAGATCGCCGCCCTGCTGGACGGCGGACTGGCGATCCACGACCCCGACGGCACCGAACTGGCCCGGGTCGGCACCGGCCCCGCCACCCCGCCCGAGCAGGGGCTCGACGCCTCGCGCGCCGGTGGGCGGGCCGTCCCCGTCGAGGGGACCTGGGTGTGCGCCGTGCTCGCCGGCCCCGAACCGCTCGGCAGCCTGATGCTCACCGGCCGGGCCGACCTCACCGCCGCCGACCGGCGCCTGTTCGAACGAGCCGCCCTGGTCACCGCGCTGCTGCTCCTGCTGCGGCGGTCGGTGGCCGAGGCCGAGAACCGGGTACGCGGAGAGCTCCTGGACGACCTGCTCACCGGCCGCCAGCCGGACGGCCCCCGCGACACCGGCGGGCTGGCGCTACGGGCCAGGAGACTGGACATCAACCTCGCCACCCCGCACGCCGTGCTGGTCCTCGGCTGCGAGCCCGCCCCGCGCTCCCGGCTGCTGGCCGAGGCGGCCCGCCACGCCCGTGCCCTCGGCGGCCTCGCGGGCGTCCGCGACGGGCACACCGTGCTGCTCGCCCCCACCACCGAACCCGGCCCGCTCGCCCACGACCTGGCCCAGGACCTCGGCCGCGCCCTCTCCCTGCCCGTCACCGTCGGCGCGGCGGGCCCGGGCACCGGTACGGAGCACCTGCCCGGCACCTACGACGAGGCGCGCCGCTGCCTGGAGGCCCTGGAGGCCCTCGGCCGCACCGGCGACGGCGCCAGCCTCTCCGAACTGGGCTTCCTCGGCGTGCTCCTCGGCGACCGGGCCGACCTCACCGGCTATGTGGACCGGGTCCTCGGCCCCGTCCTCCGCTACGACGCCCAGCGCGGCACCGAACTCCTCCGCACCCTGGACGCCTACCACCGCCACGGCGCCAGCCTCGCCAAGGCCAAGGACGCCCTCCACGTCCACGTCAACACCGTGGTCCAGCGTCTCGACCGGGTCGCCCGACTCCTCGGCCCCGACTGGAACTCCCCGGCCAGGGCTCTGGAGATCCACCTGGCCCTGCGCCTGCACCACCTCGCCCGCCGAGGCGCTCAGCCGGCGGGCTGAGGGCGGACCGCTCTTCGCGCGGAGCCGGTCCTCGAATGCCGTCGGTCGCCACCCGAAGACGCCGGCCCTCCCCACGGTGTCGGGGAGGGCCGGCGTCCGGTCATCGGCGCGGAACCGCGGTCACACGCCGGCGGACTCGACCGTGTGCTGGGAGTCCGGTGCGGCGGGCCGGTCCGGGGCGGGATCGTCCGATCGGGTGCCGCGGTTGGGCCACCAGGCCTTGTCGCCGAGGAGGGCGGTCACCGTGGGCACCAGCAGCAGGGCCATGATGAACGCCGTCAGCAGGATGCCGAACGCGACTGCGAATCCCATCTGCTGGAGCATGGAGTTGTCGGCCAGCACCAGGACGCCGAAGGTGCCCGCCAGAATGACGGCCGCGGAACCGATCGTCGGTGCGGACTGGGTGACCGCGAGCCGCGCCGCCTCGGCTGGGGACTTCCCACGGCTCACCTCTTCGCGCAGGCGCGCCACCATGAGGATGTTGTAGTCGGTGCCGATGGCGACGACGAACAGGTACACGATGATCGGCAGCATGAACAGCAGGCCGTTCTCGCCCTTGAGGTCCTGGAAGAGCCATACGGTCGAACCGAGGGTCGCGGTGAAGCCCAGGCCGACCGCGATCATCAGATACACCGGTGCGACCACGCTGCGCAGCAGCAGACCGAGGATGATCATGATGGCGAGCCCGGCGGCGGGGAAGACCACCTTGTAGTCGTGGTTCACCGCGGTCTGGATGTCGGCGAGGACGGCGGTGGAGCCACCCACCAGAGCCTTCGTGCCCTCGGGCGCCTCGTCGTGCACCGTGTCACGCAGAGGGCCGGAGACCAGGTCGACGGCCTGCTCGGACGCCGGCCGGTGCTTCAGCACCATGGTGTACTGCGCGACGTCCCCGTTCGGGTTCACCGTCGCCGGAGAGACGTCGCTGACCCCTTCGGCCTTGGCGATCGCCTGGCGGAAGGTGTCCAGGGCGGCCTTGTCGAGCTTCTCGCCGTCCTCGGACCGGAGGTACACTAGGCTGGGGTCCGCCTCACCGGCGGAGAAGCTGGTCTGCACGTCCGCCATCGCCTGCACGGACTCCAGGTCCTTCGGCAGTGAGCTCTCGGAGTCGAACTCGGACTTGAAACCGAACGCGCCCAGGGCCAGAACGACCAGCACCGCGCCGGAGGCCGCGGCGACCACGGCAGGACGCCGCGCGACCATGGTGCCGACTCCGCCTGCCAGCCGGTTCTTCGGAGCACGCTGCCATGCCTTGGACGGCCAGAAGGCCTTGGTGCCCAGAAGGGAGAAGACCGCCGGTACCAGGGTGAGAGCGGCGACAAGCGTCACACCGACGGAGATCGCCAGCGAAGGGCCCATCGTCCGCATGTTGCCCATGGTGGAGAGCACCAGGGCCAGGAAGGCGACGATCACCGCGCCGGCGGCGGAGGCGATGGTCTCGCCGACGCGGGAGACAGCGTCGATCAGTGCCTGCTTCGGCTCCTGCCCGTTCCGCAGGTGCTCGCGATAGCGGAACAGCAGGAAGAGTATGTAGTCGGTACCGACACCGAACAGGACCACGATGAGGATCGCGGACACGCTGCTGTCGGCCTCCAGGCCGAAGAGGCTCCCCGCGGTCGCTATCAAGCCTTGGGCCATGATGAACATCAGAATGATCATCAGTACCGGCAGCAGGGCGATCAGCGGACTGCGGAAGATGGCGCCGAGCAGCACGATGATCAGAAGCACGGTGGCCATCATGATCATCCCGTCGGTGTCGCCTCCCGACTCCCTGGCGTCCAGATTCGTCGCCGCCGGTCCGGTGACGCCCATGGTCAGCGCGCTGCCCTGAAGCAGTTCCTTACCGTCGGTGCGCAGCTTCTTGATCGATTCCAGGGTGGCTTCGTCCCCGAAGTTCTTGTTCGTGGAAAAGACGCTCGCCAGCGCCAGCTTGCCGTCCTTCGAAACCGCCTCGGGCGACGTCGCCACGTTCTTGAAGGTCTCGAACTTCTTGGCTTGGAGATCTTCGGTGGTCTTGGCGACGGCCGCTCGGTCGGCGTCGGTCAGCTTCCCGCCGTCTGCCCGCTGATAGACGATGATGGCTGCCGCGCTCTCCTGCTGGGGAAAGGCGCTTTCCTGGAGTTTGCCGACCTGCACCGACTCGTAGTGGGAGGGGAGGAAGTCGGCTTGGTCCGTGCTTGACTTGAGTTCCGGGGCCAGTCCGGCCAGGGCGACCGCCGCGACAATCCAGGCCACGATGGTCAGCCATGGCCGGTTGACGGAGAACCGTCCTATCCGTCCGAACATGACGCTCCTTTGGGAAGTTCATCTCTGCTGCCGGCTCGACCCGTTCAGGAAGGCGGCATCCGTGTTCCGTGTCCGTTCGCCGTCCAGCACCTGGCAGGTTAGGAGCGGGGCTCTCACCGCACCATGCGGCCCCGCGGAAATCACCCCGCGGTCTGACCGGTCCTCCGCCGTGCGGTGGAGGACCGGTATCCGCCTGGGAGATGGTGGAGGGCCGCACGCGTCCGGATCGAATCCGCATGCCGAGTCTCCGTCATGCTGATGAGTGCTCGTCATAAAAGAGGCTGGCCCTGGCAGGTAGTTGACAATTCCATCGGAACCGCTGCCGCCGTCCGAGCGTTCCCGCTTTTCCGGTGTCCTCTTGCGGACATGCCCGGCAGCCGCCGGAATCCGGGTCCGGCCGGCTGCGGCTCCCATGCCGCCGGGATCTGGATCCGGTCGGCTGCGACTCCCATGCCGCCGTGTGGAGGCCCACCCGCGGTGGTGTGAACCCGCGTCCCGGGCGGGGCGGCCTGCCGGGGTCGCATGCGTCTGCGGTGACCGTGTGTCCCCGGCCCACACCAAGGGCGGGTGGTGCGGTCTTCGCCGCGGTCGCCCTGACCGCCGGATGACGAAAGACCCTCCCGGAGGAGGGTCTCGCCGTGTGTGCGCCCCCGGCAGGACTCGAACCTGCGGCCAAGCGCTTAGAAGGCGCCTGCTCTATCCACTGAGCTACGGGGGCCGGTGGTGGCCTTGCGGCCTGGAGCCCCTGGTGGTGGGTGGTCCGTGACCTCGCCGGGGTCAAGGATAGGGCTCCGTGCGCCATGACCCGGCCGCTTCACCGGTGTCGCGCGATGTGGAGGTTCGGTGAAGCGAACCTGATAATCGCAGGCAGGTGCGATCCGCGCAGCGCTTTTCGCCCCTTCCGGGCGGGGTGTTGTGTAGTCGTTATTCCGCCGGGCCGCCCGGCCGGTGCCCGTGGCGGCCCGCCTGTCCGGTGCGCGGTGGCGCGCTCGACGCCGTTTGCCGGGTGCCCATCGGCCGCCCATCGCGCGCCTACCAGGCGTGTCTCCGATGTACGGCGGAAGAGGGGCCCGTGCGGGGTCGGTGGTTCTGGTCGGCGCGCAGAGGGGGTATACGCTTCAAAAAGGTCCGTAAATTGGGCATTCTTCGCATGTGGTGACCTTGGACGTACGGCCTCAGCTCATCGACGCACTCTCCGCCCTGCGCGACCGTGTCGCCGCCGTGCGTCTTCCGCTTCCGCTTCCGGGCGCCCCACGGGCCCGCCAGACCAGAGCCGAGCTGCTGGCCCAGCTCGACGACTACCTGGTGCCCCGGCTGAGGGACCCCGACGCGCCGCTGCTGGCCGTCATCGGCGGGTCCACCGGAGCCGGGAAGTCCACCCTCGTCAACTCCCTGGTGGGACGGCGGGTCAGCGAGGCCGGGGTATTGCGGCCCACCACCCGTACGCCGGTGCTGGTCTGCCACCCCGACGACCACCACTGGTTCGCCGGGATGCGGGTCCTGCCGCAGCTCACCCGGGTCTGGCGGCCGCTGGACCGGGAGGACCCGGAGGAGCGGGAGGGCGGCGGCGAAACCGACGAGCGGCCGGCGGCGGGGGAGCGGGACCTGAGAGTGGAGACCGCCCTCACCGTCCCGCGCGGCCTCGCCCTGCTGGACGCCCCCGACATCGACTCGCTGGTCGTCAGCGGTCGCGAACTGGCCGCCGAACTCATCTGCGCCGCCGACGTCTGGGTGATGGTCACCACCGCCTCCCGGTACGCCGACGCCGTGCCCTGGCATCTGCTCCGTACCGCCAAGGAGTACAAGGCCACCCTGATCACCGTCCTCGACCGGGTGCCGCACCAGGTGATCGCCGACGTCTCCCGGCAGTACGAGGCGCTGCTCATCCGCGCCGGACTCGGCGACGTACCCCGCTTCACCATCCCCGAGCTGCCCGAGTCCACCGCGGGCGGCACCGGGCTGCTGCCCGACACCGCGGTCGCCGCGCTACGGGGCTGGCTCACCCACCACGTACAGGATCCCGCCGCCCGCCAGCAGGCCGCCGGCCGTACCGCCGGCGGGGTCATCGACTCGCTCGGCGCTCGTCTGCCGGAGCTGGCCGGCGCCGTCGCCGCCCAGTACGCCGCCGCCGTACGCCTCACCGACACCGTCCAGGCCGCCTACGCCGAGCAGCGCGAACGCGTCCGGCGCGAGCTGAAGCGCGGCGCCGTGCTGGCCGGTGACGCCCGCACCCGCTGGCGCGGCTACCCCCGCGACTCCACCGCCGCCGAACTGCTCGACTCCCTCGCCGAATCGCTCACCGCCCTGCTCCAGTGCGCGGTCGCCGCCGCCGACGACGAGGTCCGCGACGGCTGGCGCCGCGAACCGGCCGCCGCCGCGCTGCGTGGCCCCGACGGCACCGACGGCCCCGCCCCCGACCGGGAGAGCACCGAGCGGATCGGCATGGCGGTACGCCGCTGGCGCCGCGTCCTGGAGGAGCTGGCCGAGGAGGAGGTACGCAGCCTGGACCGGCCGGCCGGCGCCACCCCCGACGCCGACACCGCCGCCGCGCTGCTCGCCGCCGCACTGCTCGGCGGCCGCCGGGCCCGGGGCGCCGGCGACCGGCTCGCCGAACTCCTCGGCGCCAAGGGCGCCCTGCGGCTGCGTGACAAGGGCGGCGCACTGGTCGAGACCTCCATCGACCGCGTCCTGGCCGAGGAGCGCGAACGCCGGCTGACCCCGCTGCGCGCCTTCCGTGTCGGCCCCGAAGCACAGGCCGGACTCATCGCCGCGCTGTCCCTGCTGCAGAAGGAGAGGTGACGGCGGTGAGCGCCGTTGAGGAACGCTGGGGCGAACGCTGGGACGACGGGCTGATCGCCCGCCGCGCCGCCCAGGAGCAGCACCTGCCACCCGGTACCGGCCCGGAGGCCGCGGGCGAACCCCATGTACCGATCGGGGAGCCCTACGCCGGCACCCTGCGCGCCCGCCTGGACGCCCTGCGCGAGCTCGTCGGACTGTCCCGGGCCCGGCTGGACGGCGACACCCTCGCCGAGGCCGGCCGGGTCCTGGACGAGGCGGCGGCCCGCCAGCGGCTCTCCGCCCGGCACACCGTCGTCGCCATCGCCGGACCCACCGGAAGCGGCAAGTCCACCCTGATCAACGCCCTCGCCCGGGTGCCGGTCTCCGAGACCGGGCTGCGCCGCCCCACCACCTCCCACCCGATCGCCTGCAGCTGGTCCGAGGGCGCCGCCGGACTGCTCGACCGGCTCGCCATCCCCGGCCGGCTGCGGCTGCGCCCCCTGGCCGGCGGCGCCGGCGACGAGCAGTTCCAGGGCCTGGTCCTGATCGACCTGCCCGACCACGACTCCGCCGTCACCGCCCACCGCCGCCAGGTCGACCGGGTCCTCGGCCTGGTCGACGCGGTGATCTGGGTGGTCGACCCGGAGAAGTACGCCGACGCCGCCCTGCACGAGCGCTATCTGCGCCCGCTGGCCGGCCACGCCGACGTCTCCTTCGTCGTCCTCAACCAGATCGACCGGCTGCCCGGCGACGCCGCCCACCAGGTCCTGGACGATCTGCGCCGGCTCCTGGACGAGGACGGCATGGCCCTCGGCGAGCACGGCGAACCCGGCGCCACCGTGCTCGCCGTCTCCGCCCTCACCGGCGAGGGCATGCCCGAACTGCGCGAACTGCTTGCCGCCTTCGTCCAGGGCAGCCGGGCCGCCGAGCGCCGGCTCTCCGCCGACGTGGACGCGGCCGCCGCCCGGCTGCGCCCGGTGTACGTCGCCGAGGGCGGCACCGGGCTCGGCGAACGGGCCCGGGAGGACTTCGCCGCCCGGCTCGCGGTCGCCGTCGGGGCGCAGGCCGCCGGCGAGGCCGCCGAACGCTCCTGGCGCCGCAACGCCGGTAAGGCCTGCGGCACCCCCTGGCTGCGGCTGTGGCGCTGGGGCCAGCGGCTGCGCACCCCCGGCGCCGGCGAACAGGAGCCCGGGCCCCCGGCCGAGGACGAGCTGACGGCCCGCCAGCGGGTCGAGCAGGCGGTACGGCTGCTCGCCGACGACGCCTCCCGGGGGCTGCCGCGGCCCTGGGCGCAGGCGGTGCGCGAGGCGGCGCTGCGCGGGGCCGAGGGGCTGCCGGAGGCGCTGGACCAGCTGGCCGCCGAGACCGGCGCGGCCCCGGCCGGCGGCCGCCCGCCCCGCCCCACCTGGTGGCCCGCCGCGGTCCTCGCCCAGTGCGCGATGACACTGCTGCAGTTCTACGGGGCGCTGTGGCTGGTCGGCCAGATCGTCGGCGTCCTGGAGCCCGGCATCCTCGCCCCCGCGCTGATCATGCTGGGCGGCATCCTCGGCGGCCCGCTGGTCGAGTGGGCCTGCGTGGCCGCCGCCCGGGGCCCGGCCCGCCGCTACGGGCAGGAGACCGAGCGCCGGCTGCGCGACGCCGCCGCGGCCTGCGGCCGGGCCCGGGTGCTGGACCCGATCACCGCCGAGCTCTCGCGCTACCGGGAGGTGCGGGAGCAGTACGCCGCGGTCTCCCGCGGCCGGATCGGCGGCCCGCCCCTCTCCTCCGGCTCCTCCTTCCGCCCGCTCCCGGCGACCGCGCCGGGGCGGCCGACGGCCGGCGCCGGGGCCTATGGCAGCGGTACGTCCGCGCCGGTGCCTGCCCTTCAGCCGGGCGCCGAAGCCCGGATCGGTACGGCCCCGGTGTGGACGGGGCCGCCGGCCGGCGCCTCCCTCGGTGACGATCCGGAGGAGAGCGGCGGTGCCGGGACGCGTACGGCGGCGGCCGGCGGCGAGAGGGTGTCCGGGCGGTTGCGGTATGCCGCCGGGATGCGCCGGGTGATCGGCGCCGGACGGGCCCATTCCGCGCGTCCGGCCCGCCCGGCCCGCTCGGTGTGGGACGAGCCGTCGGCCGCGGCGGACGGCAGCGTGCCGGAACCCCTGGAAGGCGGCGGTACGGGGCGGTGACGGCGGCCCCGCCCACTCCCGGATGACCCGGTTGTCCACAGTCCACCGGCCCGTCCACAGCCCCCAGCGGAGTTCCGACGATTCCGCCAGCATGACGTTCCGTAACCGATCGCGGACCGATGCGCCAAGGGACATCGGCGCATCGCAGGAGACGCGGCGCAGGGGACGCGTCGCAGGAGAGAGGAACGCCGCATGCTGAACGAAACGATGGTGACGGTGGTGGGGAACGTGGCGACCGCCGTCGAGTACCGGGACACCGCGACGGGCGGGTTCGCCAAGTTCCGGTTCGCCGCCACCGCCCGCCGCTACGACCGGGAGAAGGCGGTCTGGGTGGACGGGCCCACCAGCTTCTACTCGGTTCAGGCCTGGCGGGCACTCGGGGCGAACCTCGCCGCCTCGGTCTCGGTGGGCGACCCGCTGGTGGTGCACGGCCGGCTGAGGGTGCGTGAGGAGGAGTGGGAGGGGCGGCGGCGGACCTTCGTGGACGTCGAGGCCCTGGCCGTGGGCCACGACCTCACCCGGGGGACCTCCGCCTTCCGGCGGGTGAAGGCCCATGAGCGTGTGGGCGGGACGCCGCCGGAGGCCACCACCCGGGCAGCGGCTGAAGGCCCGGCGGTGGCGGACGACCCCTGGGCTACCGACCCGCCGCCGGTACCGGCAGCCCCGGCAGCCCCGGCCGCCCCGGCCGCTCCGGAGATGGCGGAGATGGCGGATGCGAGGGCCGGAACCCCCGGACCGGCGCCGGACACCGGGGCAAGGGCGCGGGCGGCGACCCGGCGGCGACAAGCCGAACCGGTGTCGTGACGGCCCGTCAGTCCGGCGGCACGGTGTGAGGCGGCATGTGAAGATCCGGCACGGACCGGCCGGGTGTCACGCTCTCCGCGATAACGATTCCGATTCGGAATGGTTATCTGATGAGATGACAGGGGATTGCGCAGTGCCGTCTCCATAGGATCTTCGAGTACTCACGGGGGCACTTGAGTCGGCTGGCGAGTCGTCATCCCCACGCGACCAAGCGCGAAGGCGTCTCGCCCGGAGGGGAAGTCTGTGTTTGCTGCGCACTCGGCACCGAGGTGGTGGACGGTTCGATCCGTCCGCTCCGCCACCGCGGTCGTGGTGTCCGGGCTGGTGGCCGCGGGCGCTCTGGCAGCCGCTACCCCGGCCGCGGCGGACGACACGCCCCCGCACCAGGGCGGCGCGGCGGCGACCCTGAACGGGCTGACCGCGTACGACACCGCCGTGCTGCACATCGGCGGCGAGAGGCGCGAGATCCCGGCCGGGCTGTTCGAGATGGCCGTCGACGGCGGCGGCACCCTCAAGACGTACTGCGTGGACCTGCACAACCCCACCCAGGACAAGGCCCGCTATCTGGAGACGTCCTGGGGGCAGTCCTCGCTGGCGGTCAACCGGGACGCCGGCCGGATCCGGTGGATCCTCCAGCACTCCTACCCCCGGGTCGACGACCTCGCCGGGCTGGCCAGGAGGGCGAAGAGCGGGCCGCTCAGCCCTCAGACCGCGGCCGCCGGCACCCAGGTCGCCATCTGGCGGCACTCGGACGACGCCCGGGTGGAGGCCGCAGACCCGGCCGCCGAGAAGCTCGCCGACTGGCTGGAGAAGGAGGCCCGGAACCTCCCCGAGCCGGGCCCCTCGCTCAGCCTCTCGCCCGAGGCCGCCTCCGGCCCGGCCGGCAGCCGGGTCGGGCCCTTCACCGTGCGGACCAGCGCCGAGCGGGTCCCGGTGGCCCTGTCCGGCGAGGCGGTGGGCGGGGTGCGGGTCACCGACCAGGCGGGCAAGCCCGTGACCACCGCGGCGAACGGCAGCCGCCTCTACCTCGACGTCCCGCCGGGCGCCGCGGACGGCTCCGCGACCCTGAGCCTCCAGGCCACCACCCCGGTGCCGGTCGGCCGGGTGTTCACCGGGGCCACCCGTACCCAGACGCAGGTCCTGGCCGGCTCCAGCGAGTCGACCGTCGCCGCGAGCGCGACCGCCTCCTGGACCCGGTCGGGCGCCCTCCCGGTGCTCACCGCCCGGAAGAACTGCGCCGAGCGGGGCCTCGACGTCACCGCCGCCAACCGGGGCGACGCCCCCTTCAGCTACGTCCTGGCCGGGGAGGAGTACGTGCTCCAGCCCGGCGAGACCCGGACGGTCGCCGTCCCGGTGGCCGAGGACCAGCCGTACGAGGTCACCGTCAGCGGCACGGACGGCTTCACCCGTACCTTCCACGGCCTGCTCGACTGCCGCACCACCGGCAGCGCCGCCGTGGCCGCGCTCACCACCCAGCAGGGCGGGCAGCCCAGCCCGCTCCCCTCGGACGCCTCCCCCACGCCCGGCGCCCAGGGCGGGGCGGCCGCGCAGTCGGACGACGGCCCCGACCTCGCCGAGACCGGCGCCTCGGCGAACACCCCGATGATCGCCGGCATCGCCCTGGCCCTGCTGGTCCTGGGCGGCGGCGCGCTGCTCCTGGTCCGCGGCAGGAAGGACACCGCCCCGGAAGCCGCCGCCGCGCAGGCGCCCCCGACAGACGACTGACGGCCCCGGCCCCCGGGGACCGGACGGTCGCCCCGCGTGCGACGGCTCGACGATCGCCACGCCCCGCGCACCTGGGCTCAGGCCGGGCGGTTACCGCGCCGCCCCGCGCCCCGGACCGAGACCCGGGCGGCCCCGTGCCCGCGAGCAGGCCGGTCCCCGCGCCCCGTGCACCGGCAGCCGGACGGGCCCCGCACCCCGGGCGGTCGCCGCGCCCCCGGGGGCGGACTGTCGCGGCGCCCTGAGCCTCGGGTGCCCGGACGGGCTTCCCCACCCCGGCGGGCGGACGGTCGCCCCGCGCACGGCCGGCCTGAGGTCGCCGCGCCCCGCGCACCTGGGCTCAGGTCGGGCGGTTACCGGGTCGCCCGGGTGCCCGCGAGGCGGAAGGCCGTCGCGCCCCGTGCACCGGTAGCCGGACGGGCCCCGCACCCCGGGCGGTCACCGCGCCCCCGGGGTTCCCGCACCCCGGGCGGTCGCCGCGCCCCCGGGGCCGGACGGTCGCTTCGTGCCCCGGGTTGGGGGGTCGTCGGGTCACCGCCGCCGGAGGGGGCGCGCCCCTGCGGCCCCGCGGCTCCGCGCCCCGGGGGTGGACGGTCGCCGTACCGCCGCGCCCCAGGGGCCGCTCGTCACCGGGCCACGGGGGCCGGGCGGGCGCCGCGCCCTCCCGCCTCCGGGCCCGGAGGGCCCCCACGCGCCGCCGAACTACTGGTTTCCGTCGCGGGGGCGGGGTACGGCAAGATGGGTGTATCTGCCCACTCTCGGATTGCCGGACGGTTTCTCTTGGCTGAGTACATCTACACGATGCGCAAGACGCGCAAGGCGCACGGCGACAAGGTCATCCTCGATGACGTGACGCTGAGCTTCCTGCCCGGCGCGAAGATCGGTGTGGTCGGCCCGAACGGCGCCGGTAAGTCCACCGTGCTCAAGATCATGGCCGGTCTGGAGCAGCCGTCCAACGGCGACGCGTTCCTCTCGCCCGGCTACAGCGTCGGCATCCTCCTCCAGGAGCCGCCGCTCGACGAGAGCAAGACCGTCCTGGAGAACGTCCAAGAGGGCGTGTCCGAGGTCAAGGGCAAGCTGGACCGGTTCAACCAGATCGCCGAGGAGATGGCGACCAACTACACCGACGCCCTCATGGAGGAGATGGGCAAGCTCCAGGAGGACCTGGACCACGCCAACGCCTGGGACCTCGACGCCCAGCTGGAGCAGGCCATGGACGCCCTGGGCTGCCCGCCCGGCGACTGGCCGGTCAACAACCTCTCCGGTGGCGAGAAGCGCCGCGTCGCGCTCTGCAAGCTGCTGCTGGAGGCCCCCGACCTGCTCCTTCTCGACGAGCCCACCAACCACCTGGACGCCGAGTCCGTGCAGTGGCTGGAGCAGCACCTCGCCAAGTACGACGGCACCGTCGTCGCCATCACCCACGACCGGTACTTCCTGGACAACGTGGCCGGCTGGATCCTGGAGCTCGACCGCGGCCGCGCCATCGGCTACGAGGGCAACTACTCCACCTACCTGGAGTCCAAGCAGGCCCGGCTGAAGGTCGAGGGCCAGAAGGACGCCAAGCGCGCCAAGCGGCTCAAGGAAGAGCTGGAGTGGGTCCGGTCCAACGCGAAGGGCCGCCAGGCCAAGTCCAAGGCCCGTCTCGCCCGTTACGAGGAGATGGCCGCCGAGGCGGACAAGATGCGGAAGCTGGACTTCGAGGAGATCCAGATTCCGCCGGGCCCCCGCCTGGGCAGCGTCGTGGTCGAGGTGGAGAACCTCAGCAAGGCCTTCGGCGACAAGGTCCTCATCGACGACCTCAGCTTCACCCTCCCGCGCAACGGCATCGTCGGCGTGATCGGCCCCAACGGCGCCGGCAAGACCACGCTGTTCAAGATGATCCAGGGCCTGGAGGAGGCCGACTCCGGCTCCATCAAGGTCGGCGACACGGTCAAGATCAGCTACGTCGACCAGAGCCGCTCCAACATCGACCCCAAGAAGACGCTGTGGGCCGTCGTCTCCGACGAGCTGGACTACATCAACGTCGGCCAGGTCGAGATGCCGTCCCGCGCCTATGTCTCGGCGTTCGGCTTCAAGGGCCCGGACCAGCAGAAGCCGGCCGGGGTGCTCTCCGGCGGTGAGCGCAACCGCCTCAACCTGGCGCTCACCCTCAAGCAGGGCGGCAACCTGCTGCTCCTCGACGAGCCCACCAACGACCTCGACGTCGAGACCCTGTCCTCGCTGGAGAACGCGCTGCTGGACTTCCCCGGCTGCGCCGTGGTGGTCTCCCACGACCGCTGGTTCCTCGACCGGGTCGCCACCCACATCCTGGCGTACGAGGGCGAGTCCAAGTGGTTCTGGTTCGAGGGCAACTTCGAGTCCTACGAGAAGAACAAGATCGAGCGACTCGGTGCGGACGCGGCCCGTCCGCACCGCGCCACCTACAAGAAGCTCACCCGGGGCTGAGGCAGTAGCCGTGGCTCGACACATCTACCGGTGCCCGTTGCGCTGGTCGGACATGGACGCCTTCGGGCACGTCAACAACGTGGTCTTCCTCCGCTATCTGGAGGAGGCCCGGATCGACTTCATGTTCCGGCTGGCGCCGGGCGACGGCTCCCCCTCGTTCTCCGGCGGGTCCGTGGTGGCCCGGCACGAGATCGACTATGTCCGGCCCCTGGTGCACCGGCACGAGCCGGTGACCGTCGAATCCTGGGTCACCAAGATCGGCGCGGCCTCGCTCACCATCGCGTACGAGATCAAGGACCCGGAGACCGTGTACGTACGCGCCTCCACGGTCGTCGTGCCCTTCGACCTGACGGCTCAGCGGCCGCGCCGCATCAGCGCCGAGGAGCGGGAGTTCCTCCAGGAGTACGTGGACGACGGGATGCACGGGGAGGCCGCCGCGGCATGACGGCGCCGCTGCACTTCGCCGACGCCAGGGAGGCGGACGATCTCGCCGCCTTCCTGGCCCGGCTGCTCCACTACGACCGGGCCGCCGCCGTCCGCCTCCAGGCGGGGGGCGGCGCGCTCGCCGTCTTCGGACGGCCCCCGTCCTTCGAGGTGCTGGCCATCCGCACGGCCGCGCTGCTGGACGACACTCCGCTGGACGTGACCGTCTCGGCGGGCCAACTCCTCGACGGCATCACCGAGTCCGAGGGCAAGGCGGTCCTCCCCGGGCCCGTCACCGGCCCGCCGTGGGCCGGGGTGCTGCCGCCGCGCGGCGGCTGGCGCGAGGTGCCCGGGCTGCCCCGGGTGGCCGGGCTGCGCTCCTCGGTCACCGCGGCGGTCGGCGAGTTCCGCGCCCGGGCCGGCGGACTGCCCGAGGAGCGGCGCACCCGCGCCGAGCGGGACCGCATCGGCCGGGAGATCTGGTCGCGCACCATCGGGACCACCGGGCTGCCGCTGCGCGCCGTGCACGCCGCCCAGTCACTCGGCTTCCTGCCCCCGCACGAGGTCCCCGTCGCCCTGCTGGCCACCGGCTCCTGGCTGCGGCTGCGCACCCCGTACGGCTCGATCGCCGTCCGCACCGCGGGCGCCGGCACCGGCCTGACCGTCACCGCGGTCCAGCGGCCGGGGTGACGGGAGCCGGTCAGTCGGGGGTGTTGACCATCGACGCGGCGGCGTAGGTGAGGTAGTTCCAGAGCGTCCGCTCGTGCTCCTCGGACAGCCCCAGCTCGTCCACGGCCGCCCGCATGTGCTTCAGCCAGGCGTCATGTGCGGCTCGGTCCACGGTGAACGGGGCGTGCCGCATCCGCAGCCGCGGGTGGCCTCGGTTGTCGCTGTAGGTGCGGGGCCCGCCCCAGTACTGCATCAGGAAGAGCACCAGCCGCTCCTCGGCCGGGCCGAGGTCCTCCTCCGGGTACATCGGCCGCAGCAGCGGGTCCTCCGCGACCCCCTCGTAGAACCGGCGGACGAGTCGGCGGAAGGTCTCCTCGCCGCCCACCTGCTCGTAGAAGGTCTGCTCCTGAAGCGTGCCGCGCGGAATCTCATTCACGCCTCCATCGTCTCAGACGGCCCGGCGGAGGTCCCCGGCCCTAGGTCCCGCCCACTCCGGCCCAAAACGGGACGAGCGGAATGAGCGATGTGAGGCAGCGGGATGAGTACGCGCACTCAGGCCGCGCCCCGCGCCGCGCGCCGAGGATGGGGATCACCGACGCCCCACCACCGGGGCCTGACCCTCCCCGTGACCGGGACCTGACTGCGCCCGTGTCCGGGGCCGACCACCCATTCACCGGGGCCTGGCTGCCCTGTCACCGGACCCTGACTGCCCCGTCACCGGAGCCTGACCGTCCCCGCCACCGGGGCCTGACTGCACCGCTACCGGTGCTCGACGGCGCCGCGACCGGGGCCCGACCACCCCGCCACCAGGAACCCGACCACCCCGCCATCGGGGCCCGACCGCCCCGCCACCGGGGTCTGACCGCATCGCCGATGAAAGCCGACGGCCCCGGCTCGCGGGCCTCGACCAGGGGGAGAACCATGCTCAGCCGCCTCGCCGACCTGCTGGTGCCTGCCTTCGGACGGCTCACCGTCACCTCGGACCCGGGCGCGGAGCTTCGGCCGGGGAGCATCCTCGCCGCCAACCACACCTCGCTCGCCGACCCGGCCGTGGTGCTTGCCGCGCTGCACCGCCTGGGCGCCCGGCCGGTGGTGATGGCCACCGCCGGACTGTGGCGGGTGCCGGTGCTCGGCCGCGCCCTCGCCCGGGAGGGCCATGTGCCCGTCCATCGCGGCGACCCCCGCGCGGCGCACTCGCTGGACCTCGCCGCCGAGGCCCTGCGGGACGGCCGGCTGCTGCTGATCTACGCCGAGGGCGGCATCCCCGAGCGCCCGGACGCCACCGAGGCCGCGCCCGGCGCCTTCCGCAGCGGACTGGCCCGGCTGGCCCTGCGCACCGGGGCCCCGATCGTCCCCGTCGGCCAGGCCGGCGCCCGCCGGGTCACCTCCGGCAGCGTGCCCAAGCAGCTCGCGGGGCTGGCCACCGCGCCGCTACGCCGCCCCTGCCTGCACGTCCACATCGGGGCGCCGGTGCGGCTGACCGGTACCGGCCCCGTCGGCACCGGCCAGGCGCACCGCGCGGTCACCGCCGCCTGGCGCACGGCGGCCGGCCGGCTGGGCGAGCCCGCCGCCTTCGCCGCGTAGCCCCCGGCGCGGAGGCGGGCGGCCCGTGGTCGCCGGGTCGGCGCGGGCGCAGCACAGTGGAGGTATGGGCACTTCGCGGGATGCGCAGCGGGACAGTCGGCGGGACCCTCAGCAGGCCGGTCAGCCGGACGCTCGGCCGGGCGCTCACCGAGCCGCCCCGCCCGCCGCCCCCTCCGCCGACCCGTTCGCGGAGCCGGCCGCCGCGGCGCGGGACGCGCTGGTGCGGGAGATCGCCGCCGGGGGCGACCTCCCGGACCCGGCCTGGCGGGCCGCCTTCGAGGACGTGCCGCGGCACCTTTTCGTGCCGTACTACCACATCGGTGTCCTGGGCGGTTACGAGCGGCTCGGCGCCGACGACCCCGCCCCGGGCAAGCGGGCCCGCTGGCTGGAGGGCGCCTATCTGGACCGGCCGCTCGCCACCGACGTACGGGAAGGGGAGCTGGTCTCCTCCTCCAGCCAGCCCTCACTGATGGCCGGGATGCTCCAGGCGCTGGAGGTACGGGACGGGGACACCGTGCTGGAGATCGGCACCGGCACCGGCTACAACGCGGCGCTGCTCAGCCACCGGCTGGGCGACGACCACGTGACCACCATCGACCTGGACGAGGCCATCACCGGCCCCGCCCGCGAGCGGCTGGACGCCGCCGGCTACCACCCGGCCGTGGTCACCGGCGACGGCGCGCTCGGCTGCCCGGAGCGCGCCCCGTTCGACTGCGTCATCGCCACCTGCACCTTGCCCTCGGTGCCGCCCGGCTGGCTGCCGCAGTGCCGGCCGGGCGCCCGGATCCTGGCGCCGCTGTCCACCGGGCTGATCCGGCTGCGGGTACGGGACGAGGGTTACGCGGAGGGGCGGTTCCTGCCCACCTCCGCGTACTTCGTGGCGCTGCGCGGCGAGAGCCCGCCGCCGCCCCCGGTGCGCGCGGGCGGGCTGCCCCGGTACGCCACCGACAACGAGCTGTTCCGCTTCCTGCTCACGCTGACCGCGGGCAGCCTCGACCCGGAGGAGGCGTACGCACTCTGGCTCCAGGAGGAGCGCCCGCGGCGCGAGCGGTTCGGCCTGACCGTGGGCGGCGGCCGCCAGTGGGCCTGGCTGGACGACCCGGAGGGCCCGTACGCCTGGCCGCTGGACACCGGCGAACGTACGTAGGCGGAGACGGAGGCGTAGGCGGAGACGGGTGAGGGCCCGGGCGGGGTCCAGGGGATCCCGCCCGGGCCCTCGCGGGTGCCCTGGCTCCGTTTCCGGGGGCGTGGCGGCGTGGCGGCCGGGCTCAGCCGCGGACGATGGTGATCGTCGTCCAGGCCCCCACATGCACCCGGTCACCGTCCTTGAGCGGGACGGGGGTGTAGGGCTGTATCGGGTCCTCGGCGCCGTTGAGGGTGGTGCCGTTGGTGGAGCCCTGGTCGACCACCGCCCAGGTGCCGTTCGGCTGGGAGACCAGTACGGCGTGCTGGTGCGAGACGCCCGGGTCCTCCGGCGGCACCGACAGGTCGATGTCGGGGGACTCGCCGGTGGAGTGGCGGCGGCGCCCGATGCTGATCTGGTTGCCGGTGAGCACCAGCCGCTGCTCGGGCGAGTAGGCCGGCAGGTTCAGCCCGGAGGCCTCTGGGCCGCTGCGCTGCATCATGGCCAGGAAGTACGACCGATCGGGCGCCACCACCGCGGTCCAGGTCGCGGGCGCGTCCGGGAAGCGCGGGGCCTCCGGGAAGCCGGACGGGTTCGGGAAACCGGAGGAGTCCGGGAAGGCGGAGGAGTCCGGGAACGCCGGGCTGTCTGGGAAGCGCGATCCCTGGGGGCCGTGTGGACCCTGTGGCGGGTTCGGGCCGGGGGCAGGGAAACCGGTGGGCGGCGGGGTGTGCGTGCCGGTGCCGGCCGCCGGTGCGGGGGGCGTGTGGGGGCCGTTGGCGCCCGGACCCTGGCCATGGCCCGGGGCGGGCGGCGGGGTGCCGGGGGCGCCGAACGGGCTCTCCGGGCGCTCGGTCCGCTCCGGGCGGGATCCGGCCGGCGGCTCGGGGCGGGACGGCGGCGGGCCCGGCTGCGAGGGCGGCGGCAGCAGCCAGTCGTCACCGCCGGTGGACCCGGCCGGGCGCCCCGGCGCGGACGGCGCGCCGGGCTGCTGGAACCCCTGGGGTACGGGCGGCGGCGGGGGCGGGCCCTGGTGGCCGGCGGCCGGCGGCCGGGTGCCCTGCGGGGCGGACGGCTCGGGCGCGAGCGGCTCGGCCGGGCGGTTCACCTGCGAGGGGCGCGAGCCCTGGTACTCGTACGGGTCCGGCGGGCGCGGCGCCTGCGGTTGCGCGGGCGGCGGGAAACCGGACGGGGGCGGCGGCGGGGTGGCGGGACCGGTGCGGCCCGGCGGGGGGCCGGGCGGGCGGTTGGCCGGGGCGATCGGCGTGTACGAGGTCGCCGTGCCGGTGATGAAGTTCCAGCGGCACTCCTCGCAGAACGGGGCCATGGCCTCGCGCGGGGTGCGGCACTGCGGGCACAGCTCCGCCTGGGCGGTGGCGTTCGGGTCGCCGCCGAAACCGCCGAAGCCGCCGTGCGACGGGGGCGACGGCGGCGGCGGGGTGCCGGGGCCGCCGGGCGCACCGGGGCCCGAGGGTCCCGGATAGCCGTAGCCGGGCGGCGGGGGAGTGGAGCCGGGGGCCGAGGGGCCGGGGTAGCCGTAGCCGGACGGCGGCGGGGGCGGGGCCTGGTCGGGGGCTCCGCCTCCCGGGTAGCCGTAACCGGCAGAGGGCGGCGGCGGTGGCGGAGCCGAGTCGGGGGCTCCGGGGCCGGTGGACGGGCCCGGATAGCCGTAGCCGGGCGGCGGCGGGGGAGGCGGCGGCGGAACGGCACCCGCAGGCGACGTGCCCGCCCCGGTCATGCGGTGGCCGCAGACCTCGCACCAGTCGTCGGAACCCGACTGGTGTCCGTTCGGGCAGGTCGGCATGTCGGCGCTTCCCCCTCTCCTCGTCCGGCCCTTCAGGCCGTGTCCTCGTCCGGCCCGGGGGCCGTCCGGATCGCTTGCTACCGGTTGGTGTTCTTGACGCGAACGGTCTTGGTCGATCGCGTTTCGAGTGTCATCTCGTCCGCTTCGGCAACCTTCGCTTTGAGTCGCACAGTACCGGTCGACGCGTCCACCACGTCCACCACCTTCGCCAGCAGCTTGGCGGTATCGCCGTTCCCGGAGACGGCCGCGAGCTGCACCGCGCGGCCCAGTTTCGCGGTCGCTCCGTCGAAATCGCCCAGTTTGCGAGCGTCCAGTCCCTGCTGGATCACCTCGGCCAGCTCCGCCTGGCCCGTGTAGTGCGCCAACTGCGGATTGATCGAGGTGGAGGCGGCCATGTCGTCCGTCCACACCGCCCGCACCAGGCCCTGGGACAGCACCTCGGCCGCCCCGGCCGCGCCGGACGGGTCCGGGAGCACCAGGGAGACCCGGGCCGCCAGCATCTCCCGGCCGAGCCCGGCCACCGGCACCCGTACGCACACGTGGTAGTCGCGGGACTCGTCGCCCCAGGAACCGGTCGGATAGTCCCCGGCCCGCGGCCCCGCCCCGGTGCGCCGGGCGGTGAGGTCCTCCACCACCGGCGCCACCTGCTTGACGAAGAGGACCTCCGTCCCCACCGGGGTCCACAGCCGCAGGGCGACGTCCGCCACCTCCTTGCCCATGGCGTCCGCCATCATCCGCGTGAAGTCGGCCGCCAGGTCGCCGGGATCGGCCACGATGTCCGCCGAGCCCAGCAGCGCCGAGGCGATTTGGGTGACCTCCTTGACCTCCCAGTCGGTGCCCACCCCGCGGGCGTCGCAGGTGAAGCGCCCGTCGCAGGCGTCCAGCGCGGCCCGCAGCTCGTCGGCGCCCTCGTGCTCGTTGCGTCCGTCGGTCAGCAGGATCGCGTGCCGGATCGGGGCGTCACTGGCGCCCAGCAGCCGGTCGGTGAGCTTCAGCCAGGTGCTGATCGCGGTGCCGCCGCCCGCCGAGAGCCGGCGCAGCGCCTGCCGGGCCTCGCCGCGGGTGCGCTCGTCGGCCACCGCGAGCCCTCCGCCGCCCGGGTACACCTCCTGCGCCACATGCGTACCGGCCACCACCGCGAAGGCCGTGCCGTCGCGCAGGGTGGAGATGGCGGCGGCGGTCGCGTCGCGGGCGTTGCGCATCTTGGTCGGCGGGTAGTCCATCGACCCCGAGCAGTCCACCATGATCACCACGGCGGCACCCGGTGCCCGTGCCTCCGGCACCGGCAGGGACGCCGGCGAGGAGCCCGCACCGGTGAGCGGTATGCCGCCGCTGGTCCCGCCACCGGTGGAGGTCACCGTGACGATGGCGTTGACCTCCTGACCGCCCTCCGGCAGGTACTCGTTCTGGTACACCTCCACCGCGAACCGCGGCACGCTGGACTTGGAGAAGTTCGCCATCTGATCGGCTCCTCGGCACTGACGCACACAACAGGAAGGAAAGGGTGGGGGGTTGGGGCGTACGGGGGGAGGGGCGATGCCGGCCGGGGGTGTCGGGGACGATCGGGGTACGGGAGCGGGTCAGGCCGATCCTGCCCCGGCGGGCGGCACGGCGAACGGCAGCAGCGCCACCGTTACGTTGTCGTGGCCGCCGCCGTCCAGGGCGTGGCCCACCAGCACCCGGGCGCTGTGCAGCGGCCGCCCGGTGGCGTCGGCCGGCAGCACCCGGGCCATCTCGTCCGCCCCCTCCGCGTAGTTCCACAGCCCATCCGTGCAGACCACCACCACTCCGGGCCGGTCCGGCTTGAAGGCGGCGGTGTGCGGGTCGAGTTCATAGGAGTCGGCACCGAGCCAGCCGGTGATCGCGTGGGCGCGCTCGTCCGCGTACGCCTCGGCCTCGCCCATCAGGCCCGCGGCCACCATCTGCGCGGCCCAGGAGTCGTCCTCGGTGAGCCGGGCCGCCGGGGCGCTGCGGTCGTCCGGCACCCAGTAGGCGCGGCTGTCCCCGACCCAGCCGATCACCAGCAGCCCGCCCGCGACGACCGCGCCCACCAGGGTGCAGGCCGGGGCGTTCTGATGGCGGTGCGGCTCGTGCTCCCTGGCCCCGTCGCCACCGCCGTCCGCGAGCGCGTCGACCGCCTTGGCGGCCGCCACGATCGCCTCGTGCATCGCGGTCTGCGGGTGGGCGCCCCGGGGGAGCGCCACCGTCAGCGACTCGCAGGCGGTGGCCGCGGCGGCGGCCGAGGCCTCGTCGGGCCGGGTCGCCGAGGACACCCCGTCGCAGACGATCGCGACCGTGGCGGGCGAGCCGTCCGGCAGCACCGCCGAGGCCACCGCGAAGGAGTCCTCGTTGCGGTGGTGGCGCAACCCGCGGTCGCTCACCGCGGCCACCGTGTCCAGGGTCCGCTCCATATGGTCCCGTTCGCTCGGCTGCGCGTGCCCGCAGTTCTCGCAGTACCCGTCCGCGTCCACCCGCCCGGCCCGGCACGCCACACACACCCGCGCCGCCGCGGCCTCTCCGGCCGGGGCGTGCTCGACGGTGCGCGGGTCGGGGACGGCGGCGCCCTGCGGAGGCGCGCCTGCTTCGGGCTCCTGCCCTGACGTGGGCTGCGGGGGGGTGCCGCCGTGTGAGGCGGTGCCCTCCGGAGGCGTGGCCGTCCCATGTCCCGCCGCGCCTTGCGGGTGCCCGGCCCCGGCCTGGTCGGTGGTGCCCCGCGAGGGTGCGACCGCTTCGGGGTCGGTCCCGTGTCCGGATGCGGCACCCGGGGCCTCGGCGCCGTGCGGGTGTCCGGCCTCCGGTGCGCCGGCTTCCGTCTGCCCCGCCTCGGCCGGGCGCGGTGCCGGGAGCTCGAAGTCGCCGCCCTCGCCAGCGCGGTCGTCGAACCGCAGGCCCGCGGTGTCCGGCAGCGTGTGCCCGGGGCCCGGGCCGCCCACCGTCCCCGTACCCCATCCCGTGCCGGCCACCGGTCCACCCGGCACCCGTCGATCAACCCCCGGAGCATCGCCCTCCGGTCCACCCGGCACCGAACCGCCGGCACCCGGCACCGACCGGTCGCCGACGGCCCCGTCCCCCGCCGGGCCACCGGCAGCCTCCGGGGGCGCCCCCGAGCCACCCACCGCCTCCGGGCCGCTCTGGCCGGTCGTCGGGCGGTTGCGGGGTGGCGGGGGGACGGCCGACAGGTCGTAGCCGCAGGCGCCGCAGAACAGGTCGCCCGACTCCAGCGGCTCCTCGCAGCCGGGGCACTTCGACAGGGCCACGGGCCGGTCCATCTGCGCCATCACTCACACCCATGTCCGGGGGCGGACGCGGTTCGCCCGCTCCACCAAGTCGATCCGCTCCTCGCCCCGCTGGGCCAGCCGGGCGAGCACCCGGTAGGAGCGCTCCAGGCCGAGGCGCAGTCCGCGCTCGTCCGGGTCGCTGCCCAGCAGTGGGCGGCGGTCGCGTCCCGCTCCGGGACTACCGGAGAGTACCCAGTCCAGCGCCTTGCCCAGTACCTCGGTGGCCAGTTGCTCCCGGCGCACCGCGTCCAGCCCGAACCGCTCCAGCGCCACCACCTCCCCGGCCGCCGCCGTCAGGTCGTCCAGCAGCGGCTCACCGCCCGAGCGGTGCCGCAGCCGGGCCCGCACCGCCGCCACCCGGGCCGCCGTGTAGTGGATGGAGGCCTCCGGCACCGACTCCAGGGTGCGTACCGCCGCCTGCCGGTCGCCGGCCGCCAACTGGACGCGGGCTAGCCCGAACGCGGCGCTGACATGGCTCGGATCGGTCGTCCACACCAGCCGGTAGTATTCCGCCGCGTTGTCCAGCTGGCCGAGCAGCTCGGCGCAGACCGCGAGCGCCAGCTTGGGCGCGGGCTCACCCGGGAACGCGTCGTACAGCGCGTCGAAGGAGAGCGCCGCCGTCTCGTTGTCACCGGAGGCCAGGGCGGTCACGCCCCGGTACCAGACGACCCGCCAGTCGTCCGGGCGGTCCGCCTCCAGGCTCTCCAGGCCCCGCAGCGCCGACCCCGCCTCGCCCATGTCGAGCCGGGCGCGCAGCTCCCGCAGCCGCAGCTCCACCGAGGAGGCGGGCGCGGTGCCCAGGGCGGCTGTCAGCTCGGCCGGGGCGGAGGCCAGCAGTCCGGCGAGGAACCCGGCGTTCGGGTCGCCGGGATCGACATGCGGTACGGGCAGGGCGAGCGCCGCGGCCCGGGCGTCCAGCGCCCCGAGGAGCGGGGTTCCGGCAGCCGGCGAGGGCGATGCCCCAGCGCCCGGTGCGGTACGGGGGGCGGGGATGGGGGAGGCCGGAGCAGCCGCCGCCGGCACACGGCGCCCGGCCGCCTGGCGGGTCGGCCCGGCGGTCAGCTGACCGGCGCCGGAGGAGTGGACGGCGCCCGCGCTGTGCACCGCGGTGACCAGGGCGGCGGGGGCTCCGGCCCCGGCGGCCGGTGCGGGGACGGCCGCGGGGGCCGCCGCCGGAGCCGTGGGCGTACCCGAGCCGGTCACGCCGGACGCGGCCCGGGCGCGGCGGAGCAGCCCGGCGCCCCGGGGCACCGGGCGTACGCCCAACTCGGTCACATCGCCGCCCGGTTCGGCGAAGAGGGTGGTGTCGGTCACCCGGAGCTCGGGGCCGAAGAGGGTGGAGAGGGCGGGGCGGGGCTGCCCGGTCTGGACGGCCACCACCTCCCGGAGCACCCCGGTCAGCTGCTCGGCCATCTCCTGCGCGGAGGCGAACCGGCGGGCCGGGTCCGGATCGGTGGCCCGCACCAGCAGCCGGTAGAACGACTCGTAGCGGCGGAACACCTCGATGGTGTCCGGGTCCGGCAGCGAGTCCGCGTAGACCGTGGTGTACCCCTGGAAGTCGAAGGTCAGCACCGCCAGCGTGCGGGCCACCGTGTACAGGTCGGAGGCGACCGACGGGCCGACCTCGGCGACCTCCGGGGCCTGGTAGCCGACCGTGCCGAAGATGGCCGATTCCTCGTCGTCCATCCGCCGTACCGCGCCCATGTCGATCAGCTTCAGCTGGTCCTCGGTCTGGATCGCGTTGTCCACCTTGAAGTCGCAGTACAGCAGGTTGCGGCCGTGCAGATGGCCCAGCGCCTCCAGGGCCTCGATGCCGTACGCGCAGGCCTGCTCCACCGGCAGCGGATCGCGCCGTCCGTCCGGGCCCCGCCGCTCGTTGGCGATGTCCTTGAGCGACTTGCCGCCGACGTACTCCATGACGATGTAGCCGTCCAGCGAGCCGGTGCGCTGGTCCAGGTGCTCCACGAAGTTGAGGATGCCCACGATGTTGGCGTGCTCGATCTCGGCGAGGAACCGCCGCTCGGAGATCGCCGCCGCCATCGCGTCCTGGTCACCGGTGTCCAGCAGGCCCTTGAGCACCACCCAGCGGTTGGACACCGCGCGGTCGATGGCCAGGTACACCCAGCCGAGCCCGCCGTGCGCCAGGCAGCCCACCACCTCGTACTGCCCGTGCACCACGTCCCCGGCCCGCAGCTTCGGCACGAAGGAGTAGGGGTGGCCGCACTTGGTGCAGAACCCCTCGGTGCGGCCCGGCCGGTCGCCGCGCGCCCGGCCCACCGGCGCCCCGCAGTCCGAGCGCGAGCAGAACCGCTTGCGCTCGGGGACCTCGGGGACCGCCATCACCACCGAGCGGGGCGAGGGCCGCGGCACCACCGGCACCGACACCAGCCCGGCGCCCAGCCGGTTGCGCCCCGACTGCCCGGTGGAGGCGCCCGAACTGCGCACCGACACCGAGCGGGTGGAGCTCGAACCGCCGGCCGGCGAGCGGGAGAGCCGGCCGGACACCGAGCGCCGCGAGGTGGAGGAGCGGGAGGACGCCCGCGACGAACGGGAGGAACGGGAGGAGCGCACCGAGGCCGAGGAAGGGGCCGAGGAAGGCGAGCGGCCGACGGGGCTTCCGCCGCCCGCGATCCCCGTCGCCGAGGAGGGCACCAGGCCGCCCGGCGACACCACCGGGGCCAGCCCGCAGGTGTCGCAGTACAGCTCGCCGCCGCCCATGTCCTCGTAGGAGCCTTCGCAGTCCGGGCGCTGGCACGTGGTCGTCATCTGGTCCCCCTGTGGTCACTCGGCCCGGCCAGGGCCTCCGCGGCCGCCCGCTGGTAGCGCAGCACCGCCTGCTCGGCGGCCCGCAGGTCGCACGGCGCGCTCCACAGCATCCGGCGCGCGGTGTCGTACCGCTCGATCAGCAGCGTGTCCTCGGCCAGTCCGTGGCGGGCCACCTTCGCCCGGTAGGCGTCCAGCCGCCCCCGCAGCTCGGCCCGGACCGCCAGCGGCGCGGTGACCGCCGCCAACTCCTCCCGGGCCCGCAGCAGTTCCTCCTCGGCCTGCTGCTCCAGCGCCTCCAGCAGCGGGGACAGGCGGTTCCAGCGGGCGTGCCGCCGGTGCTCGGCGGCGGCCGCCAGCCGCTCCTGGAGCGCGGTCGGCGGACCGCTGACCGCCGGCACCTCCGAGGCGGCGATCTTGGCCAGCACCTCGCCGCGCGCCGTCCGGGCCTCGGCCAGCGTGCGGTCCGCGCGGGACAGCACATCCCGCAGCCGCAGCAGCCGCGCCTCGGAGTCCTGGCGCACCTGGAGCACCGCCTCCACCTCGCGGCGCACCTCCTCCAGCGCCCGCGCCGCCCGGTCGTACCGCTCGGTGTCCGGCCGGCCGCCGCCCGGCGCCGAACTGCCGCCGGCCGGCCGCCAGAACGCCAGCGGATCGGTCACCACCTGGGAGCGCAGCAGCGTCAGCTCCTGGGTGATCGCCTCCAGGTCGTCCCCCGAGGGGTGCTCCCCGGGCCGCACCCCCACCGAGTGCGCCAGCGAACGGGTCCGGCCCAGCTCGGCGGCGAGCAGGTCTATCCGGGCGGGCAGTGCCGACCAGACCGCGTCCGCGCACACCACCGTGTCCAGCGAGGCGGCGTACAGCTCGTTCATCCGCTCCACCAGCCGCTCCAGGGTGAAGCGCTCGACCAGCCCGCCGCCCCCGGCGACCCCGGGCGCGGACACCTCGGTGCCGGAGACCGCCACGCTCTCGCCGCGCAGCCGCTCGGTCAGCTCCACCAGGTCCTCGCGGCTCGACCAGCGGCGCCGCGACCGCAGCTCCCGGGCCTCGCGCAGGGCGGCGGTGTAGGCGTCGAAGTACGCCCACAGGGCGGTGATCGTCCGGTCCGTGTCCGCCCAGCGGTCCTTGGTCGCGCCGGTCAGCTCCGCGCCCTCCAGCAGTCGGCGGCCCGCGTGGTCCTGGAGCGCCAGCAGCGAGTCCTCGACCGCCTTGTGCTCCGCCGCCAGCCGCGCCAGCGCACGGTCCACCTCGTCCCGGTCCATCACCGGACCGGGGGGTCCCGTGACGCCCATCGATCACCTCTCACTGTCGGCCGGGCCGAGCCCGGTGCCCGGGCCGGGGATCCGGCCCTGCGGTCAGCTGCTGCGGTACTTCGGCGCCGGCGGTCCCGCTATGCCGGGCAGCACCGCGCTCAGCCACTTGTCGTACGCCCGCTGCCACGGGCCCTTGCGGTAGTCGACCAGCACCTGGTTGACCCGGCGCACCAGGTCGTCGTTGCCCAGCTTGGCGGCCACACCGTAGAACTCGGTGGTGAACGGCCGGCCCTTGAGCCGCACCGCCGGGTCCTGCGCGGCCTGCCCGGCGGCCAGCGCGTTGTCGGTGACGACCGCGTCCACCTCGCCAAGCTGGAGCCGCACCAGGCAGTCCAGCTGGTTCGGCACCGTCAGCACGTCCTCGTCGCCGTCCCCGCCGTCGTGCTCGTCCTTGAAGACGGCGCCGAACGACTGCTGCTCCAGCGCCTCGTACGCCGTGGAGCCCTCGGCCGAGCAGACCCGCTTGCCCCTCAGCGAGGAGTCGTACCCGGTGACGGCGGACTTCGCCGGGGCCAGCACCTGCTGCCCGGCCTGGAAGTAGGCGGTGGAGAACGCCACCTGCTCGGCCCGCTTGCAGTTGATCGTCATGGTCCGCACCACCAGGTCCACCCGGCCGCTCTCCAGCGCGGCGATGCGCTGGTTGGTGGGTATCGCCCGCAGGATCACCGCGTCCCGGTCGCCGAGGATGTCCTCGGCGATGGCCCGGGCCAGATCGATGTCGAACCCTTCGAGCTCCCGGGTCGCCGGGTCGCGGTACCCCCAGCGGTAGCTGTTCTGGTCCACGCCGACGACCAGCTTGCCGCGCGCCTTGATCGCCTTCACCGAGGGGCCGTCCGCGGTGGACGGCGGCAGCGAGGCCTCCGGGTCCTGGCACTCCTCCGCTGCCGCCCGGCCCGGCGCCGCGGCGGCCGTCCCGGAGGCGGCCGCCGGACCCAACTCCCCGTGCGCCAGCGGTACGAGGGTCAGCGCGGCGGTCACCGCGCAGGCGGCCGCCATCGCCGCGACCCCGCCCCAGCCGCGCAGCCGCCGCGGGCCCGGGCGCCGCCCGCGCGGCCGCGGCCCGCCCCGGGCACCGTCCGTCCCGCGCGCCCCTGGAGCCTCGCCCTGGGTGCCGTCCCCGTCCGCCATCGTGCCTCCCCTCACCCTCACCGGTACTCCGTCAGCCTGCGGTTGACACCCATGATCGTCCCGGCGGCGCCGATCAGCACCAGTCCGGCCGCCGCCCCGGGCAGCCAGTCCAGCGAGGCGACCGCCCTCCTCGCGGCCCGGGTGAACTCGCCCTGCTCATGCCCGACCGCCCGCCCCAGCGCGGCGTCCACCTGGTCGAAGGACTCGCCGGTGGAGTTCCTCGCCCCGATGACCTTGGCCAGCGTGCCCTCGTAGTCGCCCGCGTCGTCCGCGGTGCGCGCCTCCTTGTGGCGCGTGCGCCACCCCTCGGCCGTCCTCCGGGCCTCCGTGACCGAGGCCCACCCCGTGCCGTCGTCGGCGAGCCGGGCCGCCTTCTCCAGCGCCGCGCCGAGCCGGGCCATCCCGGCGGTGTACTCCGTCTCGTACTGGTCGCTCTTGCCGTCGGCGGTGAGCACCGCGCCCCGCGAGACCACCGCGAGGTTCTCGTTGGCGCGCGCCTTCAGCGAGTTGATCCGGGCGTCGTTCAGCGCGGTCAGCGAGTCCTGGCCCTGCTCGCGGGCCTCGGTCAGCATCGACCGGGCGTAGGCGTGGCCGGCCAGCAGGGCGAGCAGCAGCACCAGGGCCGCCGCGGTGGCGGCCAGCAGCCCGTGGTTCAGCACCCGGTTGGTCCGCAGGAACATCCGGCGCTGCGTCCACAGCAGGGCGGCCAAGGCGACCAGCCCGACCGCTATCGAGAGCAGCGGCCAGGCCCGCGCCGAGCGGTCGTCCTGCCCCAGCCGGGCGCTCTCCGCCTGGTAGATCCGCTCGGCGGCGGGCAGCAGCCTGGTGCTCATCTGCTGGTTGGCGTACCGCAGATAGGCGCCGCCCAGCGGCAGCCCCTGCCTGTTCGCCGCCCTGGCCCGCTCCACCAGCCCCGTGTAACGCGGCAGCTGCTCGCCCAGCAGGGCCAGGTCATCCGCCGACCGGGCCGAACCGCCCGTCCCCGCGGCCGCCTTGACCAGCAACCGGGAGGCGGTGGCGATGTCCTTCTCGTACCGGTCCCGCACCTCGGCGGGCTCCTCCGGCCCGGCCAGGAACCCGCCGGCCGCCGCGGTGTCGGCGTCCGCCAGCGAGCGGTAGATGTCCGCCGCGTCGGCGCTCAGCGGCTGGCTGCGGTCCACCACGTCCTCGGCCGCCGCCGCCCGCCCGGAGACCTCCAGCGCGGTGACCGCGCCGAACACCAGCAGCAGCAGCGCCAGTACGGCGCCCAGCGCGCGCAGCCGCCCCGGCTCGGTCACCGCCGCCGCGCGCAGCCGCGCGAGCGCCGCCTCCCAGTCGGACCGCCCCGCGCCCCCGCCCGCCGGCGGCGCGGGCGCGCTGCCCGTCCTCTCCGGTGCGTGTACCACCTGACCTCCCCCTCGGTCGCCCACCGCAGTATGGCCGCATGTGCCCGGCCGCACACGGGGCTTGGCACGATCTTGTACGGAACCCCCGCATCCTCCGCTGCGCTGCGTGCCCTCGTGCTCACTGTGAATACGCGCCCTGGGACCCCCCGGTTCCCCATCCGGCCCCCGTGGCGCACACTCGCCATGCGATGAGGGAGGGTCGGGCGGGACAGCGGTGGAGAGGGTTGCCACAGAGCCGATGCGGCCGGCGACCTTGAGACGTCAGCCTGACCGACGCCAGCGCTGCTTCCGCTCCGCTGAGGGATGACCGAGGGAAGGACCGAGGGGCTGATCGATGGACCGTCACGAGGGTTTCAAGATCGCTGAAGGCTTTCTGCAGCGAAGTGTGATGCCGGACGAGCCCTCTATGGCGATCGATGCGGATGCCGTGCGGGAGAGGGGTGGGATGCTGGTCCTCCCGTACAACTCCGTGGAGTTTCTCCGGACTCGTCGGATGGAGGACATGCTCCTGGATTGCTGGCCGATTATCGTGGATATGGCGACGGGTGCGGTGAGGTTCAGCGATATCACCGAGCGGGGTGATTTCTGTTAACCGCCACGAGTGTGACGGGTATAGCGGTCCATCCGTGCAGACCGGCGGTGACTCGGCGCGGCCATTCTCCGATTCTGTCTACGCTGACTGCGACATCTATGCCGACCATGAGGATGGCGATCTCGTCAGAGCATGCATCAGGCGGGCCGGCGATTTTCAGGAAGAGGGGCGCCTGCTCGTCGGTCTCGCCGTAAGCGTGCGGGTGGCACACAATGACTACCGAACGGGTCGGCGGGACGACTTTCTGGAGTACGGCACCGTCCTTGAATGCACATCCCGAGAGGAAGCCGCGCCCTCCGAGGTGGTCGAGTCTCTCCGCTCGATCCTTCGTGCCCTGTCGGATGCGGGGGTTCCGGCAACTCCATCCTGCTACTTCGAGGAAGAACTGCTGTGCTAGGGGCGGCACCTGCCGACCTCAGAACATCCGATCTTCGCAGGGGGAATGCACCAGCGTGGCGACTGTCAATCCATGGACGCCTGCCCATCAGGCTGTCGAAAGCAGCGACTACGAGACTTTGACCAGGTTGCTGTCCGGTGGGGCTGATGTCGAGGAAACGTGCTCGGGTATGACGCTGCTCGTCCATGCCATCGAGGTCGAGGGCGACACCGCCGTGCAGAGTGGTACGGACATGCACGCCGTGATGACGGCGATTCTGCTCGCCTACGGTGCGGATCCGGCGAGGAGTGACCCGGGCGGCCGCACCCCGGCCCGGATGGCCGCGATCTACTCCCATGACAGGGCTCTGGGGCTCCTCAAGAAGCACGGCCTCGACCTGGGAGCCAGCGAGACGGTCTGACCGTGGTCCGCCGCAGGCCCTGGCCCCGTACGAAGGCGCCCCCGCCGGATCCCTGGCGGGGGCGCCTCGCGCGTTCGTGCGTGCTACTTCGACAGGTTCGGCGGGCCGGCCGGTGGGGTCAGGGGGGTGGTGGCGACGGACTGGGGGGAGGAGGTGTTGGCGAAGGCGGAGGGCGCGGACATGGCGGCGGTGGGGTCGGCGGGGGCGTCGTCGGTGACGGCGACGGGGAGGCCGCCGACGATGCGGATGCCGGCCTCGTCGAAGGCGCGCTTGATGCGCCAGCGCAGCTCGCGCTCCACGCTCAGGGACTTGCCCGGCATGGTCTTGGCGGAGGTGCGGATGGTCATGGAGTCGAGCAGGACCTCGGTGAGGCCCAGGACCTCCACCGGGCCCCACAGGGCCTCGTTCCAGGGCTCCGTCTTGGAGAGGGTGTCACCGGCCTCGGAGATCACCTGGCGGACCTTGTCCAGGTCCTCGCCGGGGTGGACGGTGACGTCGACGGTGGCGGTGGACCAGCCCTGGCTGAGGTTGCCTATCCGCTTGATCTCGCCGTTGCGGACGTACCAGATCTCGCCGTTGTCGCCGCGCAGCTTGGTCACCCGCAGCCCGACCTCGATCACCTCGCCGGAGGCCACGCCCGCGTCGACCGAGTCGCCGACGCCGTACTGGTCCTCCAGGATCATGAAGACGCCGGAGAGGAAGTCGGTGACCAGGTTGCGGGCGCCGAAGCCGATGGCGACGCCCGCCACACCGGCGGAGGCCAGCAGCGGCGCCAGGTTCACGTTGAAGGCGCCCAGGACCATCAGCCCGGCGGTGCCGAGGATCAGGAAGGACGCCACCGAGCGGAGCACCGAGCCGATCGCCTCGGACCGCTGCCGGCGGCGCTCGGCGTTGACCAGCAGCCCGCCGAGGGCGGAGCCCTGTACGGCCTGGGCGCTGCGGTTCATCCGTTCTATGAGCTTGGTGAGCGCGCGCCGGACCAGATGGCGGAGGACGACGGCCACCGCCAGGATCAGCAGGATGCGCAGCCCGGTGCTGAGCCAGGTGGCCCAGTTCTGCTCCACCCAGCCGGCCGCCTCGTTGGCGTGCCGGGCGGCCTCGTCGAACGACACCGGGGGCGGCGACGCCGGATCGGTGGGGTCGGCGGCCTTCGCGGCGGACCAGAGCACGGTGGGGACCTCCAGGAGGCGGCAGCAGGGGGCGGGAAGAGGGGGAGGGGCGGACAAAACAATCTAACGGGGGACAGGGTGGCCCGCTGCGCCCCGAGCGGGGGAGAGGTACGTCTCACCAGGTCCTGACCTGGGGAATACGGGGATGTGGTCGAAAACACTCGGCGGCCGTTACCGGTACGTGGTGGCGCTTCGACCCGGCCTGAGGAGAGACTGAACGCAGATCGTCCCGGCGCGAGCCACGCGCCGCCGGCGTACAAGGAGGCATCCGTGCCGCATGTCCTGGTCCTCAACGCGTCGTACGAGCCGCTCGGCGTCGTACCGCTCCGCCGCGCGCTCGTCCTCGTCCTGGAGAACAAGGCCGTGAGCCTGGAGGAGTCCGGCGCCTTCCTGCACAGTGCGACCCGTGTCGTGGCGGCACCCAGCGTGGTCCGCCTCAAACGGTTCGTACGGGTCCCCTACCGGGGGCCCGTTCCACTGACCCGCAAGGCCCTCTTCGCCCGCGACGGCGGGCGTTGCATGTACTGCGGTGGCGTCGCGACCAGCGTCGACCACGTCGTCCCGCGCAGCCGGGGCGGGCAGCACGCCTGGGACAACGTGGTGGCCGCCTGCCGCCGCTGCAACCACGTCAAGGCCGACCGCCAGCTGCGCGAGCTGGGCTGGCGCCTGCACCAGCAGCCCGCCCCGCCCAGCGGGCTGGCCTGGCGGATCATCGGCACCGGCCACCGCGACCCGCGCTGGCTGCCGTACCTCCAGCCGTATGGCGCGGACGCCGCGCTGGCCAGGATCGACAGCGGGGCGCTCTCCGCGACGCCGCACACCACCCCGGTGAGCCCCCATGCCAGCACCCCGGTGAGCCCCTGAGGGCCGGGCCGGCGGCTCACCGGACGGCGTACGCCTCCACGCCGACCAGCGAGTAGCCGAACTCGGTGCCCCGCTCGTCCAGCCGCAGCCGGACGTAGCGGGTGTCCGGCGCGTCCAGCCGCACCGACTCGGTGCCGCCCCGGCCGCCGCGGACCACGGCCGCGGTACGCCAGTCGCGGCCGTCCGCGGAGACCTGCACCCGGTACCGCTTGGCGTAGGCGTCCTGCCAGTGCAGCACCAGCTGTCCCACATGGGTGGGGCGGGCCAGCTCCAGCTGCCACCAGGCGGTCGGCTCCAGCGGCGAGGACCAGCGCGTCTCCCGGTCGCCGTCGGCCGCCGCCGAGGCCGGGAAGTCCGGTGTCTCGTCGCCCGAGGAGGAGGCGGTGGCGGTACGGGCCAGATCGGGCCCGCCGGTCGCCGGGAAGGCGCGGACGGTGAGGGTGCGCCGCTGGCCGGCGAACTCCAGCTCCACCGGGTACGCCCCCACCGGGGTCCCGGCCGGCACGGTCACCTCCACCGGGACGGCGGCCGCGGTACCGCGCGGAACGGTCGTGCTACGGGGCACCCGCACGGTGATCCCCTGGGGCGCCCGCGCGGTCAGCTCCCCGCGCACCTCGCCGGGCCGCTGCGCCCGCAGCACCGCGTCGAAGCGCTGCGGGCCGCCGCCGATCACCGCGTCCGCCTCCGGGCGCGGCAGCTCCAGCCGGGCGGGCGGCCCGTCCGCGTACCAGGGCGTGAGGGTACGGAGATCCGCTCCCGTGACGCGGAGGCGCTCGGCGCGCAGCCCCGCCGGGGCCGCCAGCTGGGTCCAGCCGGAGGCGGCGTCGAGCGCGCCCAGCCGGTGCCAGCCCTCGCCGGGGACATACGCCTCGACCGCCCCGGCCGTGCCCGGCTCCGCGGTGGCGGTGACCGCCGCCAGCGGCCGGCCCGCGTCCACCGGAACGCCCGAGGACCCGTGCTCCGCCCGGGTGGCGCCGGTCCAGGCGGCGGACTCGGCGGCCACCCGGTCCAGGAACGGGTCCAGCACCTCCGCGCCGACCGTGGCCCGGTCCGCCCCCGGCACCCGGCGCAGCTCCGCCAGGGCCAGCGACGCCCGCCAGCCCGCCGCCCCGTCGCCCCGGGCCTGCGCCCCGAGCATGTCCAGCGCCGCCTCACCGGCCCGGCCGTAGCGGGAGAGCCGCTCCAGCCAGGGCGCCGCCTCCCGGGCCAGCCGCCCGTCGGCCGCACCTGCCAGGTGCTCCGGCGCCTGGCGCATCTCCGCGAACGCGGCCCGCAGCCGGTCCTCCGCCGTCCGCCGCACCGCCGGTGAGGCCGCGGTGTCGGCGCGGGTGTCCCAGAAGTCGGCCAGCAGCGGACGCAGATACGCCGACTCGGCGGCCGGGGCGAGGATCGAGGAGGCGCCGTTGCCCGCCAGCGCGTGCAGCGCGGCCCGGGCCCGGGCGTCCCCGCCCGCCAGGTCGTCCAGCGCCGCGCCCCAGGAGGCGCCGGCCTGGTAGCCCTTGGGGTTCCAGGCGAAATCGGCGGCGGTGAAGAGGGGGATACGGGAGATCGCGGGCTGCTCCATGGCGTTGGACATCAGCGCGGCCGACCCGGCGGCCACCGCGGGCTGCCGCCCGGTCACCGGACCCAGGAAGAGCCGGTCCTGCGCGTAGTCGTTGACCGGGTAGTTGTCCAGGGTGACCAGCGGGTGCCCGAACACCTCCCGTACGACCGACAGCTCCCGCCCGGTGATGGTGCGGGGCACCACCCCCACCCCGGTCCACGCCACCTGCACCCGGCCGTCCAGCGCGGCCGACAGCGCGGTGCGGTACTCGGTCGCCCCGTCCTGGTAGTACTCGGTCGGCACCAGCGTCAGCGGCGCCGCGTCCGGATGGCGGTTCGCCAGATGGCGGGCCAGTTCCCCGGCGACCAGCGCGTGCGCCCGGGCGGCGGCCTCCGGGCCCATCCCGTACACCTCCGCGTCCTTGGCGCAGGCCCACTCGTCGTAGCTGGAGGCGTCGAACTGGAGCTGGAAGGCGCGCACCCCGAGCGCGTACATCGCCTCCGTCTTGCGCCGCAGCGCCCGCAGATCCGCCTCCGAGGAGAGGCACATCGACTGGGCGGGCGCCATCGACCAGGCGAGGGTGACATGGTTGCGCCGGGCCCGCTCGGCCAGCTCCCGGAACGCGGCCCGCTGCGCCGCCGGGTACGGCTCGCGCCAGCGGGTCTGGCGGTACGGGTCGTCGCCCGGCGCGTAGAGGTACCGGTTCTGCTTGGTGCGGCCCAGGAAGTCCAGCTGGTCCAGCCGGTCGGCCTGGCTCCACGGCCGCCCGTAGAACCCCTCGGTCAGCCCGCGCACCGCCGTGCCCGGCCAGTCCCGCACGGCGACCCCGGGGACGGTCGCGCCCCCGCCGAGCAGCTGGCGCAGGGACTGTACGGCGTGGAAGAGGCCGTCCGGGCCGGTGCCGTCCACCGCGACGGTGCCCCGGCCCTCGACCTTGCCGGTGGCCAGCCGGTAGCCGCCGGACGGCAGGTCGCCGCGCTCGGGCACCTTCAGGGCGCGCAGCGCCACCCAGGCGCTCGACCCGCCGAGCAGCACCACCGGGGAGCGCCCGTCGCCGGCCTTCGCCGGGTCCCCGGCCTCCTCGGCGACCCGGTCCACCCGCCGCACCCCGGCCGTCCGCAGCACCTCCTCCAGCGCCGCCACCGCGTACGGGTCGGCGCCCCGGCCCACCACCAGGGCCACCCGCCCGCCCAGCGGCACGGCCGCCCCCGGCACCGCCCGCAGCGACTGCGGCCGCGGCCATACGGCGGGCGGCGCGTCCGCGGTCGTGGCGGCCGGGGGAGCGGGCACCACCTGCGCGGCCGGATCCCCGGCGGCGGGCCCGCCAGCGGCCACCGGGGCCGCCGTACGGGCCGGGCCGGAGCCGGCCGAGGTGCCGTCCGGTGAGGCGTCGGCCCCGGAGGAGCCCGGGGCGACGGGCGAGGTGGTCAGCAGCCCGCCGATGACGGCCACGGCGACGGCGGCCGCGGTGCGGGCGCGGGGCCCGAAGCGGTCGGCGGGGAGGGGCGGTACGCCTCGGGAGCCCCGGGCGCGCCGCGCGCGCCCGGGGCCTTGTGCGCCACGAGTGCCCCGGGCGCCCCTTGGGCCCTGGGTGCTCCGGTCGCCTTCCGCGCGCCGCGCGTCCCGGGTGCCGGCTGCGCGCCGCGGGTCCGGGGTGTCTTCCGCGTCCCGGGTGCTCCGGTCGCCTTCGGCGCGCCGCGTGTCCCGGGTGCCGGCTGCGCGCCGCGGGTCCGGGGTGTCTTCCGCGTCCCGGGTGCTCCGGTCGCCTTCGGCGCGCCGCGTGTCCCGGGTGCTCCGGGCGCCTTCCGGGCCGGAGTTGGGGCCGATGCCGGGGCTGGCGGGGGCGGTGGGCCCGGGCTGCTGCCGGGCGGGCGCCCCGCCTCGTAGGCCGGACCCGGCCGCTCCACCGTGTGCGTCGCTTACGCCGGACCAGGCGCGTACGCCGTACTCCGCCGCCCGTGCGCGGGACGCGGCCGGTACGCCAGGCTCCGCCGGTACGTCCCGGCTGCCGCCGTGGGCGCCGCCCACCTCGTACCTCGCCGCCCGCTCCCCGGACCTGGCCCACCCCTCTCGTACAACGGACCCGGCCGCTCCATCCCCCACGCCGGAGCCGGCCGACCCATCCCCCACGCCGGACCCGGCCTCTGGTGCGCGCCGCGTCCGTCCGGTGCGCTGCCCGCGTCCGATGCGCCCGAACCCCACGCGCGTCCCCCTCGTCTTTCGTCATCCGGCGAGTAGCGTGGCCGAGGGCCGGACCGACCCGGATCTCCGGCCGGTTCTCCGGCTGTTCACGGGCCGGGACTCCGGCCTGGCGGCCCGCCAGTTCGCGAGCCCACCACCGACTCGCCGAGGGTGTCAATGCGCATGTCTGGTCTGTCGCATTTGCCCGTCGGGTGGTGGGTCTGCGGCCACGGTGGGGTGGATGGCGGCGGCGAGGCGGAGGCCCGGTGGCCGTTGTGACAGACGCCACGTTCCACGGATGGTCCGCCGCCTACGGGGTAGGGCTGCTGTGTCCCACCGTCACCCCACAACGGAGGCCACCATGACCGCGTCCGCACAGCTCCTGCTCTCCGCCCTGTCCGAGCAGGCCCTTTCCAAACAGGTCCCGGACCAGGGTGCCCGACGACACGCCGCCCACACCCCGCACCCCGGTCCGGACCCCGACCGCGCCCCCGGCGCTCGCGCCGCCGCCGTGACCATGCCCGAGGCCGTCACCGCCCCCGAGGCCGGCCCGCACGCCCCGATGGTCCCGCTCACCAGTGAGCCCCCGCTCGCCGACGCCACCCCCCTCACCAGCGAGCCCGCGTACACCGAGACCACCCCGCTGACCAGCGAGCCGACCGCCTACGCCGTGGCCGGTGGACCGGAGTCCCCAGGAGCCTGAATTGACCCTTGCCCGGCTCGCCGCGCTGCACGGTGTCGCCACCGCGTACTCCCCTTCCGTTGGCACCACCGTCCCGGTCCCCGACGACACGGTGGCCGAGGTGCTGGCCGCCCTGGACGTCGACGCCGCCACCCCCGAGGCCGTCCAGGCGTCGCTGGCCGCCGCCGAGGCCGCCCAGGCCGCGCGGCTGCTGCCGCCCACCCTGGTGGTGTGGCGGCAGCAGCCGCCGCCCGAGTCGGGCAGCCGGGTCGCCGAGCGCGCGGGCGGGACCGCCTCCGCCGACGGGCGGGGGGCGCCGCGGACGGGGGGCGGGGCGGAGCTCCCCGAGGAGCTGGCCGCGCTGCCGCCGGGCACCGAGCTGACCGTCACCACCGAGCACGGCGACGAGGTCTCCGGCTCCCCGCGCTGGGAGCGGCTGCCGCTCGGGGTGCACCGGCTGCGGGCCCGCGCCCGGGACGGCCGGGCCTCGCTCACCACCCTGATCGTCGCCCCCGCCCGCGTACCGCAGCCCGCCCGGAGCGGCTACGGGCTGCTGGTGCAGCTGTACTCGCTGCTCTCCGCCCGCTCCTGGGGCATGGGCGACCTCGGCGACCTGGTGGAGCTGACCGGCTGGGCCGGGCGCACCCTGGGCGCCGACTTCGTGCAGGTCAACCCGTTGCACGCGGCCGTGCCCGGCACGCCGACCGACCCCTCCCCGTACCGCCCCTCCTCCCGCCGCTTCCCCGACCCGGTGCATCTGCGGATCGAGGACGTGCCGGAGTACGGCTATGTCGAGGGGGAGGACCGGGCGGCGCTGGACGCGCTCGTCGCCAAGGCCGCCGAGCTGCGCGAGAAGGTGCTGCGCAAGGGCGAGCTGATCGACCGGGACGCGGTGTGGGTGCTCAAGCGGCAGGCGCTTGAGGTGCTGCACCGGGTGGAGCTCGGCCCCGGCCGGGCTGCCGCGCTGCGCGCCTTCACCGAGGCCGGCGGCCGGGAGCTGGACGACCATGTCACCTGGTGCGCGCTGGTCGAGCGGTACGGCGCCGAGCGCGAGCAGTGGCCCGAGGGGCTGAGCGACCCGCGCTCGGAGCGCACCGAGCGGGCCCGGCGGGAGCTGGCCGAGCGGCTGGACTTCCACCGCCGGCTGGCCTGGCTCACCGACGAGCAACTGGCCGCCGCCGCCCGCGCCGCCCGGGAGTCCGGGATGGGCGTCGGGATCGTGCACGACCTGGCGGTCGGGGTGCACCCGGAGGGCGCCGACGCCTGGGCCCGGGCCGGTGCCTTCGCCGCCGGGATGTCGGTGGGCGCCCCGCCGGACGCGTTCAACGCGCGCGGCCAGGACTGGGGGCTGCCGCCCTGGCGGCCCGACGCGCTCGCCGCCTCCGGCTACGCCCCCTACCGGGACCTGCTGCGCGGGATGCTCCGGCATGCCGGGGCGCTGCGGATCGACCATGTGATGGGGCTGTTCCGGCTGTGGTGGGTGCCGGTGGGCCGCCCGCCCACCGAGGGCACCTATGTCCGCTACGACGCCGACGCCATGCTGGCCGTCCTGGTGCTGGAGGCGCACCGGGCCGGCGCGGTCGTCATCGGCGAGGACCTGGGCACGGTCGAGCCGGGCGTCCGCGAGGCGCTGCAGAGGCGCGGCGTCCTCGGCACCTCGGTGCTCTGGTTCGAACGGGACTGGGAGAACGGCGGGGCGCCGCTGCCCCCGGAGACCTGGCGGGCCGACTGCGTGGCCACCGCCACCACCCACGATCTGCCCTCCACCGCCGCCCGGCTGTCCGGCGACCATGTCGCGCTGCGCCACCGGCTGGGGCTGCTGACCCGGCCGCTCGCCGAGGAGGAGGCCGAGGACACCGCCGAGGTCGCCGAGTGGCTGGGCTGTCTCAACGCGCTGGGGCTGCTCGCCGAGGGGGAGCGGGGCGCCACCTCCGGGGGCGCGGCGGAGCGGGACGAGGAGGCGGAGATCCGCGCCGTGTACGCCTTTCTGCGCCGCACCCCGGCCCGGATGACCGGGGTGTGGCTGCCGGACGGGGTCGGTGACCGCCGCCCGCAGAACCTCCCGGGCACCTGGGGCGACATGTATCCGAACTGGCGGCTGCCGATCGCCGACGCCGAGGGCCGCCCGGTCACCCTGGAGGAGCTGGCCGCCTCGCCCCGGCTGCGGGCTCTGATGGACGCGGTCCGCGGCTCGGACGTCCCCGTGCCCGGCTCCCCGGGGCCGGTCTCGGAGCTGTCCGGTACGGCGGCCGGGGCCGCGTCGGCGGGGCCCGGTACGGCCGCGGCGACGGTGTCCGAGGCGCCCGGCGCGATCCCGCCCGCCGCGCCCCGGGGCTCGGGTGCGGTCCGCCCGGCGGGTGATACGGCACCCCCGGGCGCGCGGGGCCGGTAGCCGTTCGCTAACTTTGCTCCGTGGACAAGAAGAACGCCCTGCGCGCCGGCGCCGTCGCGGCCGGTACGACGCTGATGATGCTGCTCATGTCGTCCCCCGCGTTCGCGGCGCTCCACCGCGACGACGGCGACGACCCCGGCTCCGGCCTGAGCGTGCTCGACACCCTCGGCCTGTTCGTGCTGGCCCCGATCGTGCTGTTCGCGGTCATCGCCGGCCTGGTGATGGTGCTCGACCGGTCGACGGACCGGCCGAAGAAGGTCTGACCGAGGCCGGAAACAGTGTGACGGTCTGACGGCCGCCGGCTGAGAGGCCGTTGACGGGCGCCGCCCGGTGGGTTCGACCACCGGGCGGCGCCCGTCGTGCGTTGCGGAGGGGCCGCGGCTCAGAACCCGGTGGTCTTCAGCAGCTTGCGCAGCAGCGCCGAGAGCTGCGCCGCCTCCTGCTCGTCCAGCGCCGAGGCGAGGGCCGCCCGCTGGGCCGCGAGGCCCGCGCCGACCGCCTCGTCCACCAGCTCCCGGCCGCGCTCGCTGAGCGTCACCCGCAGTCCGCGGCGGTCGTGCGGGTCGGGGCTGCGGCTCAGCAGCCCGGCCCGCTCCAGCTTGTCCAGCCGCCCGGTCATCCCGCCGGTGGTCAGCATCAGCGTGGCCGACAGCTCGCGCGGGGAGAGGGTGTACGGCTCACCCGAGCGGCGCAGCGTACCCAGCACGTCGAACTCCCCCCGGCCGATGCCATGGGCCAGATACGCCTTCTCCATCCGCCCGCCCATGGTGTGCGCCAGCCGGAAGATCCGGCCGAACACCGCCATCGGCACCGTCTGGAGGTCCGGGCGGACCACGGCCCACTGGGCCACGATCGCGTCGACCGGGTCCGGCTCGGTGTCCGGGTCGAGGCCGTGACCGGCGTCGGCGCCGGCGGGGGATGCGGGAGTGGTGCTCATGGCGGCAGTCTGGCCGCCCCTCCCCGTGGCATGCAAGTAAGTCACTTTCCGGTAAGTCTCTTGTCAGTAACTAGCTTAGTAGTAAGCTAATTACCGCTAAGCCAATGAGGGGGAATCATGTCCCATAGGGCCGTCACCGTCGCCATCACCGCGCTCGCGCCCGTGTCCTGGGGCTCGACCTATGTCGTGACCACCGAGTTCCTGCCGCCGGACCGGCCGCTGTTCACCGGGCTGATGCGCGCCCTGCCCGCCGGGCTGGCGCTGCTCGCGCTCACCAGGACGCTGCCGCGCGGGGCCTGGTGGGGCAAGGCCGCGGCCCTGGGCGCCCTCAATATCGGCGCCTTCTTCCCGCTGCTCTTCCTCGCCGCGTACCGGCTGCCGGGCGGGGTCGCCGCCGTGGTCACCTCGGTCGGGCCGCTGTTCGTCGTCGGCCTCGCCGCCCTGCTGCTCGGCGAGCGGGCCACCCCGCGCACCCTGCTCGCCGCGATCGCCGCCGCCTTCGGGGTGAGCCTGGTGGTGCTGAAGACCGGAGCCGCCTTCGACCTGGTCGGCGTGGTCGCGGGGCTCGCTTCCTCGCTCGCGATGTCCGCCGGTACCGTCCTCGCCAAGCGCTGGGGGCGCCCGGCCGGCGTCGGTCCGCTCGCCTTCACCGGCTGGCAGCTCACCGCCGGCGGACTGATCATCGCCCCGATCGCCCTCCTGGTCGAGGGTCCGCCTCCGGCCCTGACCGGCACCAACCTGGCCGGCTACGCCTACCTCGCCCTCGTCAACACCGCCGTCGGCTACTGGCTCTGGTTCCGCGGTCTGGAGCGGCTGCCCGCCACCTCGGTCACCCTGCTCGGCCCGCTCTCCCCACTCACCGCCGCCGTCATCGGCTGGGCCGCCCTCGGTCAGGCCCTGGGCCCGGTCCAGGTGGTCGGCATGGTCATCGCCCTCGGTGCCACCCTGCTCGGCCAGCTCACCGGCGCCCGCCCCGTGCCCGGCCGCGTCCCCCAGCCGCAACCGTTCAGCGATGCTGAAGACAACGGTCAGAATGTTTCGATGGACGTGAAGAGCGCGGCGGCGACACGGTAGGTCCCGACACCCCCGGCACCCAAGGAAGGACCACCGTGGCCACCCTGGACGAGGACCGCGTCCGCGCCCCGCAGCACCCCAGGCAGCTCCCCCGGCGAATAGGGGAGCAGCTCCCCCGGCGGACAGGGGAGCGGGGAGGCGGGGAGCGGCCGCGACCGGTGGCCCGGCGGACGACCGCCGCTCTCGGGCCCGGGCTGCTCCTCGCCGCCGTGGCCACCGTCGTCTGGTCCGGCAGCTTCGTCACCTCGCGCGCCCTGCACGACACCGTGCCGCCCGTCCAGGCCGCCTTCTGGCGCTGGATCGTGGCCCTGATCGCCCTCGCCCCGTTCGCCGCCCGCGCCGCCTGGCGCGAGCGGCACGCGCTGCGGCGCCACCTCCCGTACACCACCGCCGCCGCGCTGCTCGGCGTCACCGTCTACAACACCCTGGTCAACCAGGCCGGGTTGACCACCCCGGCCGCCACCATGGGCATGGTGATGGCCGCCGCCCCGGTGCTGATGGCGCTGTACGAACGGTTGGGCGGCGCCCGCCTCGGCCCGCGCCGCGCCCTCGGTATGCTCACCGCCTTCGCCGGGGTGCTGCTCCTGGTCGGCTCGGGCGCGGGCGCCGCCGGGGCCGGCGGACTCGGCACCGGGGACCTGTGGATCTGCGCGGCCGCCGTCTGCTTCGCCTCCTACAGCGCCCTGCTCAGGCGCCGCCCCGCCGAACTCGGCGGCCTCGCCTTCCTCTTCGCCACCTTCGTCCTCGGCACCCTGATGCTGCTGCCCGCCTATGCCGCCAGCCTCGCCCTCCAAGGTGGCTTCACCCCGTCCACCGGCACGGTCGGACCACTGGTCTATGTCGGGGTCCTCTCCTCCGCGCTTGCCTTCTTCGCCTGGAACAAGGCGATCGCCCTGGTCGGCGCGGCCCGCGCGGGCGCCGTCTACTACCTCCAGCCGGTCTGTGTGGCGCTGCTGTCCTGGGCGCTGCTGGGCGAGGCGATGGGCGTACGGGAGATGCTCTGCCTGGGGCTGATCCTGGGCGGTGTGGTCCTCGGCACGGCGGCCGGAGGAGGGCAGACGGCGGCCGGAGGGGGACGGACGGCGGCCGGAAGGGGACGGGCGGCGGCCGGAGGGGGACCGGGCCCGGGTGGCAGGCCCCGGTAGGTTGCCCGGCATGACCGAGTGGGACATCCGCAAGCTCCAGATCCTCCGCGCGCTGCGGGACCACGGCACGGTCACCGCGACGGCGCAGGCCCTGCTGATGACCCCCTCGGCCGTCTCCCAGCAGCTCACCAACCTCGCCAAGCAGCTCGGGGTGCGGCTGCTGGAGGCGCACGGCCGCCGGGTGCGGCTCACCGACGCCGCCCAGCTGGTGCTCCGCCACACCGAGGACGTCTTCGCCCAGCTGGAGCGCGCTGACGCGGCGCTCGCCGGCTATCTGGAGGGCGAGAGAGGCCAGGTGCGGGTGGGCGCCTTCTCCACCGCGGTCCCGGCCCTGGTGGTGCCCGCGGTGGTCCGGCTGCGGGCCGGCCACCCGGGGCTGGAGGTGCGGGTGCGGGAGGCCGAGGCCGCCGAGGCGTACGCGCTGCTGTCGGCCGGCGAGGTGGACCTCGCGCTCTCCCTGGCGGCCCAGGCCCCGACCGCCCGGGACCCCCGCTTCCACCGGGTGCCGCTGCTGGCCGACCCGCTGGACGTGGCCCTGCCGGCCGCCCACCCGCTGGCGGCCGCGCCCGGGCTGCGGCTGGCCGACCTCTCCGGTGAGCGGTGGATCTTCGGCGGCAGCGGCCCCTGGTCGGAGATCACCACCACGGCCTGCGAGGCCGCCGGCTTCGTCCCGGAGCAGGCCCACTCGGCCGCCGGGTGGACCGCGATCCTGGCCATGGTGGAGGCCGGGATGGGCGTCGCCCTGGTGCCCCGGATGGCCGCCGCCGAGCGCACGACCCCTGGTGCCCCGGGGGTCGTGATGCGCGTCCTGGACGCCGACCAGCCGCGCCGCCATGTCGTCGCGGCGGTGCGGCGCGGCGCCGAACACGCCCCCGGCATCGCCCGGGTGCTGGCCGCGCTACGGGAGGCGGCCGGTACGCGCTGAGGGCGCGCGCCCCCGCCCCGTACAGCGGGCAGAGGACGCGCGCCCAAACTCTCACGGCACCTACCAGTGGCGAGTGAGCCGAAGGGACGCGCGGCTGTCGAAAGAGAGCCGCGCGCAGGGAGCGAGGTACGAGCGACCGAGCACGGTGACCGTCGACAGTCGCTCAAAGCGCCCCGGAGGTGAACCGAGCCCTCAATAAGGGGTCAGGCGTCCGCGGCCTGGGCCTTCAGGGCCCGCTCGACGCCCGAGCGGGACTCCGACACCAGGCGGCGCAGGGCCGCGGTCGGCTCGGCGGAGTCCAGCCAGGCGTCCGTCGCCTCCAGGGTCTCCGGCGCGACCTGGAGCGAGGGGTAGAGCCCGATGGCGATCTGCTGGGCCATCTCGTGCGAGCGGGACTCCCAGACACCCTTGACCGCGGTGAAGAAGCGCTCCGCGTACGGGGCGAGCAGCTCGCGCTGGTCGGTCTGGACGAAGCCGCCGATCACCGCCTCCTGCACGGCGTTGGGCAGCTTGTCGGACTCCACCACCGACGCCCAGGCCTCCGCCTTGGCCTCCTCGGTCGGGCGGGCGGCCCGGGCGGTGGCGGCGTGCCGCTCACCGGCCGCGGTCTTGTCCCGCTCGTACTCGGCGGCGATCTCCGCCTCGTCGTAGACCCCGGTGGCGGCCAGCCGCTCCACGAACGCCCAGCGCAGCTCGGTGTCCACGGCCAGGCCCTCGATGGTCTGGGTGCCTTCCAGCAGCGCGGTCAGCAGGTCGAGCTGCTGCGGGGTGCGGGCGGTGGCGGCGAAGGCGCGGGCCCAGGCGAGCTGGTGGTCGCTGCCCGCCTCGGCGGTCCGCAGATGGGTCAGCGCGGCCTCGGTCCAGCGGGCCAGGGCCGCGTCCCGGCGCTCCGGCGCCGCGTAGAGGTCCAGGGCCAGCTTGACCTGGCGGTGCAGCGACTGCACCACCCCGATGTCGGACTCCTTGGTGATGCCGGTCAGCACCAGGTCCAGGTAGGCATGGGTGGCCAGTTCGCCGTCGCGGGTCATGTCCCAGGCGGAGGCCCAGCACAGGGCGCGCGGCAGCGACTCGGTGAAGTCGCCCAAGTGCTCGGTGACGTTGGCCAGGGACACCTCGTCCAGGCGGACCTTGGCGTAGGACAGGTCGTCGTCGTTGAGCAGGACGACGGCCGGGCGGCGCTTGCCGGACAGCGCCTCCACCGGGGTGCGCTCGGCGGCCTGGACGTCCAGCTCGACCCGGTCGGTGCGGACCAGGGCGCCGGCCTCGTCCAGGTCGTACAGGCCGATGGCGATCCGGTGCGGGCGCAGGGTGGGCTCGCCCTTGGCGCCGGCCGGGAGGGCCGGGGCCTCCTGGAGCACCGCGAAGGAGGTGATGATCCCCTCCTCATCCGTCTCGATCTCCGGGCGCAGGATGTTGATGCCGGCCGTCTCCAGCCACGCCCTGGACCAGGTCTTCAGATCGCGGCCGGAGGTCTCCTCCAGGGCGCCCAGCAGGTCGCCGAGGCGGGTGTTGCCGAAGGCGTGGCGCTTGAAGTACGCCTGGACGCCGGTGAAGAACTCGTCCTGGCCGACGTACGCCACCAGCTGCTTGAGCACCGAGGCGCCCTTGGCGTAGGTGATGCCGTCGAAGTTGACCAGGACGTCGTCCAGGTCGTTGATCTCCGCCATGATCGGGTGGGTGGACGGCAGCTGATCCTGCCGGTACGCCCAGGTCTTCATGGAGTTGGCGAAGGTGGTCCAGGAGTGCGGCCAGCGCGAGCCGGGCGCGGCGGCCTGGCAGGCGATGGAGGTGTAGGTGGCGAACGACTCGTTCAGCCAGAGGTCGTTCCACCACTCCATGGTGACCAGGTCGCCGAACCACATGTGGGCCAGCTCGTGCAGGATGGTCTCGGCCCGCACCTCGTACGCCGCGTCCGTCACCTTGGAGCGGAAGACGTACTGGTCGCGGATGGTGACCGCGCCCGCGTTCTCCATGGCGCCCGCGTTGAACTCGGGCACGAAGAGCTGGTCGTACTTGGCGAACGGGTAGGCGTAGTCGAACTTCTCCTGGAACCAGTCGAAGCCCTGCCGGGTGACCTCGAAGATGGCGTCCGCGTCCAGGAACTCGGCGAGCGAGGGCCGGCAGTAGATGCCCAGCGGGACGGTCTGGCCGTCCTTCTCGTAGGAGCTGTGCACGCTGTGGTACGGCCCGGCGATCAGCGCGGTGATGTACGTGGAGATGCGCGGCGTCGGCTCGAAGGCCCAGGTGCCGTCGGCGGACGGCTCCGGGGTGGGCGAGTTGGAGATGACGGTCCAGCCGGCCGGGGCCTTCACGGTGAAGGTGAAGGCCGCCTTCAGGTCGGGCTGCTCGAAGCTGGCGAACACCCGCCGGGCGTCCGGTACCTCGAACTGCGTGTACAGGTACACCTGGTCGTCCACCGGGTCGGTGAACTTGTGCAGGCCCTCACCGGTGTTGGTGTACGCGCAGTCCGCGACGACGGTCAGCTCGTTGGCGCCCGCCTTCAGGTGCCGCAGCGCGATCCGGGAGTCCCGGAAGACGGCGGCCACCTCCAGGTCGTGGCCGTTGAGCACCACCTGGTGCACGGCCGGGGCCACCAGGTCGATGAAGGTCTCCGCGTTGGCCTCGGCGCTGTCGAAGCGCACGGTGGTCCGCGACCGGTAGACCGCGTCCTCCTGCGCGCCACTGAGATCCAGGTCGATCTCGTACGAGTCCACGGTCAGCAGCCGCGCGCGCCGCTGGGCCTCTTCACGGGTCAGGTTCGTGCCAGGCACCCGGTCATCTCCTTGTGCGATCTTGTGCGGGGTCTGCGGTCATCCTTCCACGACGGCCCCCGCCGCAGTGGGCCACCGCCCAGGCCCGCGCCCGGCACCCGCCCCCGGGCCCACCGGTGTACGCCGAAGGGGGTGGCCCGCCCTGCCCAGGGGCCGCCCCCGAGGGCCGCCACCGCCAAAGGCCGGACGGGACGCGCCTGCGCTGGCAGACTCTCGCCTCGTGAAGAGGATCAACCTGAGCCTCCCCGCGGAGGACGTCGCCTTCCTGGACCGGTACGCCGCCCGCACGGTCACCTCGCGTTCGGCCGCCGTCCGAGAGGCCATCGACCGCCTACGCGAGGCCGAGCTCGCCGTCGCGTACACCGCGGCGTTCGCGGAATGGGACGCCGGTCCGGACTCGGCCTTCCGGGACCGGTTCTCGGGTGACGGCATCGACGACGAGCCGCGTTGACGCCACCCGCGTACGCGGGGAGGGGCACCCGCCGCCCGGCCCCGGCGGCGTACGGCCGTACCCGCGTACGCCGAAGGGGGCGGCCGCCCGACTCGGGTGGCCGCCCCCTTCACACCGGTCTCAGCGGCCGGTCAGCTCGGCGGCGACCAGCTCGGCGATCTGCACCGCGTTCAGCGCGGCGCCCTTGCGGAGGTTGTCGCCGGAGAGGAAGAGCGCCAGGCCGTTGTCGACGGTCTCGTCCACCCGGATGCGGCCCACGTAGGAGACGTCCTGGCCGGCGGCCTGGAGCGGGGTGGGGATCTCGGAGAGCTCGACGCCCTCGGCGTCCTTCAGCAGCTCGGAGGCGCGCTCTACGCTGATCGGGCGCTCGAAGCGGAGGTTCACCTGGAGGGAGTGGCCGGAGAAGACCGGGACGCGGACGCAGGTGCCGGAGACCTTCAGCTCGGGGATCTCCAGGATCTTGCGGGACTCGTTGCGGAGCTTCTGCTCCTCGTCGGTCTCGTGCGAGCCGTCGTCCACGAGGGCACCGGCCAGCGGCAGCACGTTGAAGGCGATCGGGCGGCGGTAGACGCCGGGCTCGGGGAACGGGACGGCGTCCCCGCCGTGGGTCAGCTCGGACGCCCGCTCGGCCACCGCGGTGACCTGGTCGTTCAGCTCGGCGACGCCGGCCAGGCCGGAGCCGGAGACGGCCTGGTAGGTGGTGGCGACCAGGGCGGTGAGGCCCGCCTCCTGGTGCAGCGGCTTCAGCACCGGCATCGCGGCCATGGTGGTGCAGTTCGGGTTGGCGATGATCCCCTTGGGACGGTCCTTGACCGCGTGCGGGTTCACCTCGGAGACGACCAGCGGCACCTCCGGGTCCCGGCGCCAGGCGGAGGAGTTGTCGATCACCACGGCACCCTGGGAGGCGACCTTCTCGGCGAGCGCCTTGGAGGTGGCCCCGCCGGCCGAGAACAGCACGATGTCCAGGCCCGTGTAGTCGGCGGTGGCCGCGTCCTCGACGGTGACCCCGTCCAGCTCGCTGCCCGCGGAGCGCGCGGAGGCGAACAGCCGCAGCTCGCTGACCGGGAAGTCCCGCTCGGCGAGGATTCTGCGCATGACCGTGCCGACCTGACCGGTCGCTCCGACGATTCCTACCTTCACGGGACTCCTCCGTACATATGTGCTGGTCGTGCTGGTCTGCTGGGTTCGCGGCCTGGTGCCGTCTCCATGATGCGTATCACCGGACCCGCTCTGTCCAATGCATTGTCCGCAACGTGAGAAGGACCTCTTCGGGGACCGGAACCGGGCCGGAACCGCGACGGGAACGGCTCCCGGGACGGCGAAGGGCGGGCGCCCGGTCGGACGCCCGCCCTCACTGCCGTACTTCCGCGGCTGCGGGATGTGCGGTTACGGGGTGACCTTGCCGATCACCACGCTGCCGCTGCCCGCGGGGGTGCCGCCGGCCGTCAGCAGGGAGACCTCGCCGAAGAACTGCCGGCCCTCGGGGGCCGCGCCGTTCACCAGCACCTCGGCGGACGCCTGCGCGGTGCCGCCGCTCGCCAGCTTCACCGGCTTGGACTCGTCCACCTTGACCGTGCCGAGCGTGGACGAGAAGAACACGTCCTTGTAGTCGTAGGTGGTGGAGCCGGACGGGATCGCGTAGCCGTCCACGACGATCTCGTAGGTGCCCGCGGCGGGCTTCACCAGCGAGACGGCCTCCTCCGAGTCACCGTCCGCCGAGGAACCGACCACCACACCGTTGCGCTTCACGCTCAGGTCCAGGTCGGCGCCCTTGTCGGAGGTGTTGCCGATCACCACGTCCAGCCGGTCCACGCCCGCGCCCACGGTGACCGTGGTCACCTGCTGCGCGCGGTTGGCGATGGTCGGGGTGGCGGTCTTGGCGGAGCCCAGCGGGCCGCCCTTGAGCCGGCCGTCGATCGCCGCGAACTGGTTGTCCAGCTTCCAGCTCACCGGCGCCGGGGTGCCGACCTTGGCCTCCGGGACCGTCTGCACGGCCGGGTCGAAGACCGCGCCCAGCACGGTGGCGTCCAGCTTGTACGGGTTGTCCAGGTGCGGCGAGGTGCGCCGCGCCTCGACCTCGATCTCCCAGACGCCGGGCTGCGGGTTGGCGTACGAGCGCAGGTCCGGGCGGCAGGTGTTGGCCGGGTTGACGTAGTTCGGGTAGCAGGCCGTGGAGGCGGTGGACTCCACCGGCGTGCCGTACGGGTGGATCGAGATGAAGCGGGTCTGCGAGCCCGCCGTCAGCCCGCCGAGCGCGACCTCCAGCGACTTGGCGCCCTGCGGCACGGTCACGAAGTAGCTCTTGGTGGCGTTGCGCTGCACCGAGCCGCGCTCGTGCACCGCGTACGACGGCTTGGCCAGCTCCTTGGCGGCGACCACGGTGGCGAGGATCTGCTTGTCCACGCCGACCGTCTTGACGTCGTCCGCCTCCAGGATGGCGCTGTGCACCCCGGCCGACAGGGGCTTGGCCGCGACCTTCACGGTGACCGGCTTGTTCAGCGGCAGCGAGACCGCGCCGGAGCCGGGCAGCTCGAAGGTGCCGTCGTTGTACTTCCAGTCCAGCTCGTGCCGGACCGGCTTGTCGGGGCCGGCGGTGCGGGTGATGACCAGGTCGTACACCTTGCGCTGCTTGACCTTCAGCCCGCCCTCGCGGTCGTACAGGCCGGTGCCGAAGCCGGGGGTCTTCAGCGCGAAGTCGATGGCGGTGTCCACCGGCGCCTTGACCGCGTAGTCGTGCACCTGGGTGGCGCCCTGGCGGATCTGCTTCCAGGCACCCACGATGTTGATCAGACCGGAGCCCTGCTCGTGCGCGGTGGCACCGTTGATCTTCTTCGCGGTGCTGGTCAGCGCGGTGCGCAGGTCGGCCGGCGGCAGGTCGATCTTCTTCTGCTTGGCGGCGGACAGCAGCAGCGCGCTCGCGCCGGCGGCCTGCGGCGAGGCCATCGAGGTGCCCTGGAGCATCCCGTAGCCGGCCGGCAGCTTGTATCCGGCCTCGGCGACCGGGGCGCCCGGCAGCCAGGTCTGGATGGTGTTGATCGCCGAACCGGGGGCGGAGATCACCGGGGTGAAGCCGCCGTCCTCACGCGGGCCGCGCGAGGAGAAGTTGAACAGCGCGTTCGGGGTCTCGACCTCGGAGCCGTAGTTGGCCGCCCAGGTCTCCTTGGAGATCGAGGCGCCGACCGAGATCACCTTGTCGGCGAGGCTGGGGTCGCCGATGGTGTTCAGGCCCGGACCGGAGTTGCCGGCCGAGATGACCAGCTGCACGCCGTACTCGTCGATCAGGCGGGTGTACAGCTCGGCACGGGCGTTGTTGCCGTCGTTCAGCGCCGGCAGTCCGCCGATCGACATGTTGACGATGTCCACGCCGCGGTTGATGACCAGGTCGGCCATGCCCTCGGTGAGCGCCACGTTGGTGCAGCCGCCGCCCCAGGAGCAGGCCCGCGAGGAGACCAGCTTGGCGCCGGGCGCCGCACCGTTCATCTGGCCGCCGAACAGCCCGTTGGCGGCGGTGATGCCGGCCACGTGGGTGCCGTGCTCGGACTCGATGATGCCGATGTTGACGAAGTCGGCCTTCTTGCCGACCCAGGAGCCGCCGCGCGGGTCCATCGGGACGTCCTTGCGGATCTCCACGACGAACGGGACGCGCTCGGCGATCTCGGTGGCCGGGTTGTCGGTACCGAAGTAGCCGACCTGGAAGCCGTCCTTGTACGGCTTCAGGGCCTCGTCGTCCGAGAAGTCCTTGTTGTTGTTCAGGTCGACCCGCACGGTGCCGGCGGCCGCGTCGTACAGCAGCCCCCACACGTCGGTGGTGTCGCCGTCCCGGTTCAGGTCGCCCGCCGCGTCGCCGGTGGCGGTGGTGGACTCCTTGAACTGGCTGAAGGAGTACGCGCCGGCCGGCGCCGTCCAGGTGGACCCGGCGATGGTGAACGTCGGGCCGCTGACCGGGTTGGTCTGCGCCTGCCAGGTGGCGTCCTGGTCGGTGATCGGGTCGGTGGCGGTCACCCAGTCGACGATCTTGCGCTCGCCGGTGCTGGTCTTCTGCAGCGCCGGGTGGCCCAGGTCCACGCCCGAGTCCATGATGCCGATGGTGACACCGCGGCCGTCGAACTTCGGGTTGGACTTCACGAAGTCCACCGCGCCGGTCTCGAAGGACGGGTTGTACGGGTTCTTCGCCGGGGTGTCCTTGCCCGGCGCCGGGTACTGGCCGGCGGTGGGCTGCGCCTCGGCGCCCTTGGCCCGGTCGGCCGTCGGCGTCGGGTCGTCCAGCTGGATCTCCTGCTTGAGGTCGATCCCGTGGACGCTGGAGAGCTTGGCGGCCTTCTCCAGGGCCGCCTCCGCCCGGTCGGTCGGCAGGGTCGCGCGGACATAGCCGAGCTTGTCGAAGGTCTTGCCGACCGAGCCGCCGGGGACGGCGTCGAGCTGGGCGGCGACCTGCTCGGTGGCGCCCGGCGCGGTGGCGACCATCACGGTCACCGTCTTCTCGCCCTGCGCCTCGGCCTCGGCGAGCCGCTCGGCGTCGGCCGGGCCCAGCTTGTCCGCGGCGGCGGACTTCGGGGGAGCGGGGTCCGCGGGGGTCTCGACGGCGAGCACGGGGGCGGCGCCGGCCGCGACCAGCGCGGCCACCAGACCGGCGGCCGCCGCGACGCGGGCCGCCCGTCTGCGTGCGGGAGCCGGGGCGGCGGCGGATATCGCCGCGCGCTCGCCCTCGGAACCCTGGAACTGGGGGGTGGTCATCAGCATCCCTCTTGGTGAAAGAGACAGTCCGGAATTCGGTGCCGGATGACCGCTCACCCTTTCGTAAGTGACAGGGTTTTGTGGAGGGTTGACGGAGACGGGATGGCGTCCTGGCGGAAACCCGCCATCTTCCGGCGACCGCCATCCCGGACGAACCACCCGAAACCCCGGCGCTGCCCGTCCTGTTCGCCGTCCCGCGCCGCCTCCCGCGCCCCTCGCGTAGCCTCGGCGCATGAGAGTGCGGCGGGGACTGCGGGTGGGGGCGTACGCGGTGTGCGTCGAGGACGGGCGGATCCTGCTGGCCCGCTGGGTGGACCGGTCCGGCGCCCGGGAGTGGACCCTGCCCGGCGGTGGGGTGGAGCACGGCGAGGACCCCTATGACGCGGTACTGCGCGAGGTGGCCGAGGAGACCGGGCACACCGCCGAGGTCACCGCCCTGCTCGGTGTGGGCTCCCGCACCCGGCGCACCCCCCGCCGCCTGCGCCGGCCCTTCGAGCTGCACGGGGTGCACCTGTACTACGAGGCCCGGATCACCGGTGGGACGCTCCGCCCCGAGGTGGGCGGCTCCACCGACCTCGCCGCCTGGCACCCGCTCACCGAGGTGCCCGCTCTCACCCGCGTCCCCATGGTCGACACGGCCCTGCGGCTCCGGCGCGACCGCCCCGCCCACGGCCATCCGACCGGCTGAGCCGCCCTTCCCCGCTGCCCCGACCGCCCCGGACCCAGGGGCGCCCGCCGCCCCCGGACGACGCGGCCCCCGACCCGCCGCCCCCGACCACGGCCGGAAACCGCTCAACCTTCCCGGCCAGGCAACTTCCCCCGACCCGGTGCGGTCCTGCTCGATGACCGCACCGCGCACCCCGCGCGAAGCAGCAACGACCGGGGGGACCGAACATGTCCGTACACAGCGCCCGCAGAGCCGCGCCGGTGGCGCTCCTCGCCGCCGCCCTCACCGCCGCCGCCCTGACCACCCCGGCCGCCGCGGCCGGCGACCAGGCCCGTACCGCCGACCGCGACCGCGGCCACCAGCGCACCCTGGCGGCGGCCAAGGCCGTGGTGGAGGAGGGCGGGGCGCCGGGCATCCTCGTCCAGGTGCAGGACCGCCGCGGCACCTGGAACGGCTCCGCCGGGGTCGCCGACCGCACCACCGGCCGCGAGCGGCTGCCGCAGGACCGCTTCCGGGCCGGGTCCATCACCAAGACCTTCATCGCCACCGTCGTCCTCCAACTGGAGGCCGAGGGGCGGCTCGACCTGGACGACCGGGTGGAGCGCTGGCTGCCCGGCACCGTGCGGGGCAACGGCCACGACGGCCGGAAGATCACCCTGCGCCAACTGCTCAACCACACCAGCGGCGTCTACGGCTACACCGAGGACCCCGGCTTCCAGAAGAAGGTCTTCGGGCCCGGCTTCCTCCAGCACCGCTACGACACCTGGACGCCGAAGCAGCTGGTGTCCCTCGCCATGACCCACGCCCCGGACTTCGCCCCGGGCACCTCCTGGCGGTACTCCAACACCAACTACGTCCTGCTCGGCATGGTGATCGAGAAGGCCACCGGCCGCCCCTACGCCCAGGAGGTCGAACGCCGCATCCTCAAGCCGCTGAAGCTCAAGGCCACCTCCTTCCCCGGCACCAGGGCGCGGATGCCCCAGCCCAGCGGCCGGGCCTACGCGCACATCACCGGGGACGACACCCTGCACGACGTCACCGAACTCAACCCCTCCATCGCCGGTGCCGCCGGGGAGGTCGTCACCAACACCTCCGACCTCCAGCGCTTCGTCCGCACCCTGCTGCGCGGCGGACTACTGCCGCGCGCCCAGATGACAGCGCTGACCACCACCGTGCCCATGACGGGCGCGCCCGAGGGACACCGCTACGGCCTCGGTGTCTACGCCCAGAAGCTCAGCTGCGGCAAGGAGGTGTGGGGCCACAGCGGCGGCATCCACGGCTCCGGCTCCGACATGGTCTCCACCCGCGACGGCCGCCACTCGCTCACCCTCAACGTCAACGGGGACGCGGGCGACGCGCAGACCGTGGTCGAGGCCGAGTTCTGCGGCTGACCCGGGACACCCGAGGGCCCCGGCCTCACCGGGGCAGCACCACCACATAGGCGGCCGGGGCCCGGTCCCCGGCCGCCATCAGCGCGGTGCGCACCACGATCGCCTGCTGCTCCAGGGCGTCCCGCAGCTTGCGCGGCGTCAGATGCACCACGGTGATACCGAGCCGCTCCAGCGTCTCCCGCTTGCGGCTGTGCTCCGTCCACTCCGCGCCCGGGCCGCCCCCGGCCCCGTTTCCGTGGCCGTCCTCGTCCCGGCGCGGTGAGCGGGTGTCCAGCTCCACCGCGACCGCGAACTCGGGCCAGTAGGCGTCCACCCCGCCCAGGTGCGGGCCTCCGGGCAGCCGCAGGTCCACGTTCCACAGCGGCTCCGGCAGCGACTCGGCCCGGACCATCTCGTACAGCCGCGACTCCGCCAGCGCCCGGCCCTCGGCCAGTACGGTGTCCACCGCGTCCACCACCTGCGGCCGGGTCAGCAGCCGCGCCCGGTTGAGCTCCCGTACCAGCGCGCCCGGTTCGCAGTGCCCGTCCCGTACCGCCTCGGTCACCAGCAGGCGCACCGTGTGCGGGTCGGTGATCCGGGCCAGCGCGTCCGCCAGCGCCCGGGCCACCGGGGCGACCGGCACTCCGGTGACCTCCCGGGGCGCGGGCGGCTCCGCGGCGCGGACGATCCGCACCCAGCCGGAGGACCGGGGCCGCCGGGTCCGCTCCACCAGGACGTCGATCCGCTCCAGCGCGGTCAGCGGTGCCGCGGCCGCGAAGCCGTACAGCGCCAGCGCCGCCGCCCCGGTGACCATCGCCCGGGCGGCCCCGGCCCCGGAGGCGTACAGCACGGCGGCGTGCAGCCGCTCCTCGCTGGTGGGGGTGGCGGAGTGCAGCAGGTACACCCCCGGCAGGAAGCGCTGCCAGGGGCCGCCGTCACGGCAGCGCGCCCCGGCCTCGGCCGCGGACACGCCCCGCGCCCGCAGTTCGGCGGTGGACAGCACCCGCCGCTGCCCGGGTGACGGCAGGAGGGGCGGCGGGGTGGTGACGGCGGAGAGGGGGCGCTGGGGGAGCGGGGTGTCGGTCATGCCGGGGCCATTCCCGCCGCCCCGCGGGCCGCTAACCGCTGTTACACGCCCGTCGATATTCCGGGACGACTCCGTCCTAAAGTACGGGCGTTCGAGTGCCGAAAAGGGCCGCCGAAATCCGACAATCCCCTGGTCACAGCGGTGCACACGGAAGTGCGGGCGGCGGTTCGGTCACCCGTCCGCCACCCGCACATCGATCCGTCCGTCAATCGGCCGCCACCCACCGGCCGTCAACCGGTCACCCCTGACCGGCCGCAGCCGACTACTGCCCGCCGACCAACCGTCAGCTGGCTCCCGACCCGGCGCCCTTCCCCGCCGCCGCGTCGCGGCGCTGCGCGGCGAAGGCGCGGGCCAGATCGTCCCGGGCCTCCAGCACCAGCCGGCGCAGCGCCGGCGGGGCCGACTCATGGGCGGCCAGCCAGCGGTCGGCCGCCCCCAGGGTGGTGGCCGGGTCCTGGTGGCCGGGGAACAGCCCGCGCACCACGTCCATGCCGATCTGGATGGAGCGCTCCCGCCACACCCGCTCGATCACCTCGAAGTACGTCGGCGCGTACGGGGCGGTCAGCTCCCGCTGGTGGGGCTGGGCGAAGCCCCCGATGGTGGCCTCCACCAACGCGTTGGAGAGCTTGTCGGACTCCACCACGGCCGCCCAGGCCTGCGCCTTGACCGCCGCCGACGGACGCGAGGCCAGGCAGCGCACCTCGTGCCGCTTGCCGGAGGCGGTGTCGTCCCGGGCCAGCTCGGCCGCGACCGCCGCCTCGTCGGCCCGGCCGTGCGCCACCAGCGGCTCCAGGAAGGTCCAGCGCAACTCCTGGTCTACTTGAAGGCCGTCGATCCGCTCGGTGCCCGCCAGCAGGCCCTCAAGCAGCGTGAAGTCGGCCTCCGAGGCGGCCGTGGCGGCCAGGAAGCGGGCCCAGGTCAGCTGGTGCTCGCTGCCCGGCTCGGCGGCCCGCAGCTCCCTCAGCGCGCCCTCCGCGAGCAGCTTGCCGCCCTCCTCCCGCCACCCCGGCGCCGTGTAGTGCGACAGCGCGGTGCGGACCTGGGCGTGCAGCATCTGGAGCACCCCGATGTCCGACTCCCGCCCGGCGAAGGCCAGCACCAGCGCCACGAAGTCGCGGGCCGGCAGCAGGGCGTCCCGGGTCAGGTTCCACAGCGCCGACCAGCACAGCGCCCGCGCCAGCGGGTCCCGCAGCGCGCCCAGATGGTCCCGCAGGGTGGCCAGCGAGCCCTCGTCGAAGCGGATCTTGCAGTACGTCAGGTCGTCGTCGTTGACCAGTACCAGCGCGGGCCGCTCGGCGCCGGCCAGCTCGGCCACCACCGTCCGCGCCCCGGTCACGTCCACCTCGGCGCGGGCGTAGCGCACCAGCTCACCGCCGTCCAGCCGGTACAGCCCCACCGCCGCCCGGTGCGGCCGCGGCACCTCGCCCTCCTGCTCCACGGCCAGCTCGGCGACGGTCCCGTCCGGCGCGTAAGTGACCGCCGGTGTCAGCGCGTTGACCCCGGTGGTCTCCAGCCAGGCGCGCGACCAGTCCCGCAGCTCCCGGCCGGAGGTCTCCTCCAGCACCGCCAGCAGGTCCTCCAGCCGGGTGTTGCCGTAGGCGTGCCGCTTGAAGTAGCGCCGGGCGCCCTCCAGGAACGCCTCCCGGCCCGCGTACGCCACCAGCTGCTTCAGCACCGCCGCGCCCTTGGCGTAGGTGATGCCGTCGAAGTTGAGTTTGGCGTCCTCCAGGTCCCGGATGTCGGCGGTGATCGGGTGGGTGGAGGGCAGCTGGTCGGCCCGGTACGCCCAGGACTTGCGGTTGTTGGCGAAGGTCACCCAGCTGTTGGTGAACCGGGTCGCCTCCGCCAGCACGAAGGAGCCCATGAAGTCGGCGAAGGACTCCTTCAGCCACAGGTCGTCCCACCAGACCATGGTGACCAGGTCGCCGAACCACATATGGGCCATCTCGTGCAGGATCACGTTGGCCCGGCGCTCGTAGGCGGCCCGGGTGACCTTGCCCCGGTAGACGTACTCCTCCCGGAAGGTCACCAGGCCCGGGTTCTCCATCGCGCCGAGGTTGTACTCGGGGACGAACACCTGGTCGTACTTGCCGAACGGGTAGGGGTAGTCGAAGTTCTCGTGGAAGAAGTCGAAGCCCTGCTTGGTGATCAGGAAGATGTCGTCGGCGTCGAAGTGGCGGGCCAGGCTGCGCCGGCACATCGCGCCGAGCGGGATCTCCAGCCCGTCCCGCCGGTAGACGTCGGTGACATGGTGGTACGGCCCGGCCACCACACAGGTGATGTACGTGGAGATGGGCGCCGTCTCGGCGAACCGCCGGACCTCGCCCTCGCGGGACTCCTCGGCCCCGTTGCCCCAGACGCTCCAGCCCTCCGGGGCGGTCACCGTGAAGCGGTAGGGCGCCTTGAGGTCGGGCTGCTCGAAGTTGGCGAACACCCGCCGCGCGTCGGCCGGTTCGTACTGGGTGTAGAGGTAGACCTCGCCGTCCTCCGGGTCGACGAACCGGTGCATGCCCTCGCCGGTGCGGCTGTAGGCGCAACTGGCGTCCACCACCAGGGTGTTCTGCTCGGCCAGGTCGTCCAGCGCGATCCGCGCCCCGTCGAAGACGGCCGCCGGGTCCAGCTCCCGCCCGTTGAGCACCACGGAGGCCACGGACGGGGCGATCAGGTCGGCGAAGGTCGCGGCGCCCGGCACGGCGCAGCGGAACCGGATGGTGGTCACCGAGCGGAAGGTCCGGGGCCCCTCACCGCCACCGCCCTCACCGACCGCGGACCGCAGGTCCAGCGCGACCTCGTAGCTGTCGACGGCGAGCAGCTCGGCGCGGTGCCGGGCCTCCTCGCGGGTCAGGTTCTCAAGCGGCACGGGCGAACTCCTTCGTTGCTCGTCAGATCAGGCCGATCCTCCCACGCCCCCGATCCGGCCCTCCGCCGGGAACGGCCTGCTGCCGACGCCGGGGACGGCGGTCGCGTCCGCCGGGAATGGCGCGGCCGATCAGCGGTGTTCCGTCTTTCGGAGAGATCCGGCTGCTACGACTGTTCCGACCGTTTCTTCGGTCCGTTCCGACCCTTTCGACCCGTTCGCGCTTGACGAGGAGCTCGCATGTCCGAGACGAGGACCCCCGCCGACTTCTGGTTCGACCCGCTGTGCCCCTGGGCGTGGATGACCTCCCGCTGGATCCTGGAGGTCGAGAAGGTGCGCCCGGTGGACGTGCGCTGGCACGTGATGAGCCTGGCCGTGCTCAACGAGCCCAAGATCGACGAGCTGCCGGAGCAGTACCGGGAGCTGCTCGGCCCGAAGGGCTGGCGCCCGGTCCGGGTGGTCACCGCCGCCCGTGAGCTGCACGGTGACGAGGTGGTGGGCCCGCTTTACACGGCGCTCGGCACCCGCTTCCACAACAACGAGGAGGGCCCGACCCTGGAGGCCATCGCCGGCGCCCTGGCCGACGCGGGCCTGCCGGCCGAGCTGATCGAGTACGCCGACAAGGACACCTACGACGAGCAGGTGCGCGCCTCCCACGAGGAGGGCATCAGCAAGGTCGGCCAGGAGGTCGGCACCCCGGTCATCGCGGTGCCCGGCGCCGACGGCGGGCAGATCGCCTTCTTCGGCCCGGTCGTCACCCCCGCCCCGCAGGGCGAGGAGGCCGCCCGGCTGTGGGACGGCACCCTGCTGGTGGCCTCCGTCCCCGGCTTCTACGAGCTGAAGCGCAGCCGCACCAAGGGCCCGGACTTCAGCAACCTGAAGTAGTCCGTCCCCGCAGACAGAACGGCCCCCGCGATTCCTGTCATCGCGGGGGCCGTTCCTTCTTCCGCCTGCCCCGTGAAGGTTGAGAAGACGATCACGAGCAGGGCGCCTCGGGGTGCCGAAGGCTGTGGTGCGGGGTGCTCAGGGGGTGATGAGCGGGGTGCGGTCCTTGGCCTCGGCGTAGCGCTTGGCCACGTCCTGCCAGTTGACGACCTGCCACATGGCCTCGATGAAGTCCACCTTCTGGTTCTTGTACTGGAGGTAGAAGGCGTGCTCCCAGGCGTCGAAGACCAGGACCGGGACCGAGCCCTGGCCGACGTTGCCCTGGTGGTCGTAGACCTGCTCGACGATCAGACGGCCGCTGACCGGCTCGTAGGCGAGGACGCCCCAGCCGGAGCCCTGGGTGGTCGCGGCGGCCTTCGACAGCTGCGCCTTGAACTTGGCGAAGGAGCCGAAGGACGCGGTGATGGCGTCCGCCAGGTCGCCGACCCCGTCGGCCGCCTGCGGCTCGCCGCCGCCGCCGTTCTTGGTGCCGGTCATGTTGTGCCAGTAGATGGAGTGCAGGATGTGCCCGGAGAGATGGAACGCGAGGTTCTTCTCCAGGCCGTTGATGGAGCCCCAGGCGTCCTTGTCGCGGGCCTCCTCCAGCTGCTCCAGGGTGTCGTTGGCGCCCTTCACGTACGCGGCGTGGTGCTTGTCGTGGTGCAGCTCGATGATCTGCGGGTTGATGACCGGGTCGAGCTCCGCGTAGTCGTACGGAAGTTCAGGAAGTGTGTAGATCGCCATGTCCGAGCCCTCCGACTGCTTATTGCACATTCTATGCAGTTGCAGGCTAACAGTAGGTGCGGGAACTGTTGATCAGTCCATCGTCCTAGGACTCCGGCGCGTCGCGGAGGTCTCCATGGCACCGAAAGGCGGCGGCCCCGGTATCGGATACCGGGGCCGCCGCCTGTACGCGGGGGGGAGGGGGGATGTCAGCCGGTGGTGCGGCGGGCCGCCAGCCTCTGCCGGGTGAAGCCGGCCGCGGCCAGGAAGAGGGTCAGTCCGCCGGTGGACAGCAGCTGGATCCGGGTGTCCGGCTCACGCGCCATCAGCACGAACACCGCCGCCATCGCGGCCAGCGCGACCCAGGTCAGATAGGGGTACGCCCACATCCGCACCACCAGCTTCTCCGGCGCCTCCCGCTGGAGGCGGCGGCGCAGCCGCAGCTGGGAGACGGCGATGAAGACCCAGACCACCAGGATCACCGCGCCGATCATGTTCAGCAGCCAGGCGAAGACGTCGTCCGGCCGCCAGTAGCTGAGCAGTACGCACAGGAAGCCGAAGACCGAGGAGGTCAGCACCGCGATCCGGGGCACCCCGCCGGATATCCGGCCCAACGCCTTGGGCCCCTGGCCGCGGGCGACCAGCGAGTGCGCCATCCGGGAGGCCCCGTAGATGTTGGCGTTCATCGCGGAGAGCAGGGCGACCAGCACCACCACGTTCATGATCTGCCCGGCGCCCGGGATGTCCAGGGCGTCCAGGGTGGCGACATAGGGGCCGACCTCGACCACGGCCTGGTCGGTCCACGGCACCAGGGTGACCACCACCGCCATCGAGCCCACGTAGAACAGCGCGATCCGCCACATCGCGGTGCGCACCGCCTTGGCCACGCCCTCGACCGGGTGCTCCGACTCGGCCGCGGCGATGGTGACGGTCTCCAGACCGCCGTACGCGAAGACCGAGGCGAGCAGGCCGACGATCAGGCCCTCGGAGCCGTTGGGCAGGAAGCCGCCGTCCCCGGTGAGATGGGTGGTGCCGGGCGCGTCGGTGCCGGGCAGCACCCCGGTGATGGCGAGCACGCCGATCCCGAGGAAGAGGACGATCGCGCCCACCTTCAACGCGGCGAACCAGAACTCGAACTCGCCGAAGTTCTTCACCGCGGCCAGGTTGGTCGTACAGAACACCAGCATGAACAGCGCCACCCAGGCCCACTCGGGGGTGCCGGGCAGCCAGCCGGTCATGATCTTGGCGGCGCCGATGCCCTCCAGGCCCACCGCCACCGAGAGCAGGAACCAGAACGACCAGCCCGCGGTGAAGCCCGCCCAGGGGCCCAGCGCCCGCTCGGCGTGGACCGAGAAGGAGCCGGAGGCCGGGTTGGCGGCGGACATCTCGCCGAGCATCCGCATCACCAGCATGACCAGCAGGCCGGAGAGCGCGTATGCCACGACGATGCCGGGACCGGCGGCGGCGATGGCCGTGCCGGAGCCGACGAACAGGCCGGCGCCGATGACCCCGCCGAGGGCGATCATCGACAGATGGCGCTGCTTGAGGCCGTGCGAGAGGGAGGTGCCGGGATCGGCCGCCGGGCCGCCGGTGGGGGGCGCTTCGGCCGGCGCGGGAGGCGCGGGGGTCCGGGACAATGTCGGTGCCCTGTTCACTGGTGAGCGGACGGCGTGCGGGTGCGTCCCGGAGCTCGTCGGCGAGGCGCCGGGCGCGCAAGCAGTCTGAGCGGACGCCCCGCTCACAGGGAACGGGCGACCGCTATACGGACACCGTGCTCACACAAGGTGAAGGTGCCTCCACGCCACGGTCACCGTCCGTGCCCGGCGCGGGAAAGGCCCCTCCGGCCGCCCCGGGTCACCGTCCGTGCCCGCCCTGAGCCCCGCCCCCCGGCCGCCCCGGCTCAGGGGCGCGGCCCGGCGCCCTGCCCGTCCCGTACCCGCCGCCGGTCCCGTACCTCCCGCAGCCCCGCCACCGCCAGCACCAGCGCCGCCGCGCCCGCCGACCACAGCACCTGCGGCCGACTCGCCGGGTCGGTCAGCATCAGACCCAGCACCGCGCCGATCGCGGCCAGCGCCGCCCAGGTCAGCCACGGGAAGCCCCACATCCGCAGGGTCAGCAGCTCCGGCGCCTCCCGCTCGATCCGGCGCCGCAGCCGCAGCTGGGAGACCGCGATCAGCGCCCAGACGAAGAGCAGCACCGCGCCCACCGCGTTCAGCATGTAGAGGAACACCGTGTCCGGCCAGACCAGGTTGAGCAGCACCGAGACGAAGCCGAAGGCCACCGAGGCCAGCACCGCCCGGCGCGGCACCCCGCCGCCCCCGCCCCCGGAGACCTTCAGCAGCGCGCACGGTCCCTCGCCCCGCTCGGCCAGCGAGAACACCATCCGGGACGACCCGTACAGATTGGCGTTGAGCGCCGACAGCAGCGCCACGAAGACCACCACGTTCATGATCTGCGCCGCCCCGGGGACGCCGATCGAGTCCAGCACCGCCACATAGGGGCTCTGCCCCGGCACCATCGAGGTCCACGGCAGCAGGGTGACGATCACCAGCATCGAGCCCACGTAGAAGAGGAGGATGCGCCAGACCGCGCTGCGCACCGCCCGGGCCACATTGCGCGCCGGGTCCTCCGACTCGGCCGCCGCGATGGTGACGACCTCCAGGCCGCCGAAGGCGAACACCACCGCCAGCACCCCGGAGACCACCCCGTCCCAGCCGGCCGGCAGGAAACCGCCCTGCCCGGTGAGGTTGGCCAGGCCCACCGGCTCGGTGTCCGGCAGCCAGCCGCCCACCGCCAGCACCCCCAGCACCAGGAAGAGCACGATCGCGGCCACCTTCAGCCCGGCGAACCAGAACTCGAACTCGCCGAAGTTGCGCACCGCCGTCAGGTTCGCCGCGGTGAACACGGTCATGAAGACCAGCACCCAGGCCCACTGCGGCATCCCCGGCACCCAGCCGTGCGCGATCGCCGCCGCCCCGGTCGCCTCCACCGCCAGCACCACCACCAGCAGGAACCAGTACAGCCAGCCCACCGAGAACCCGGCCCACCGGCCGAGCGCCCGCTCCGCGTGCACCGAGAACGCGCCCGAGGCCGGCATCGCCGCCGACATCTCGCCCAGCATCCGCATCACCAGCATGGCCAGCGCGCCCGCCAGCAGATACGAGAGCACGATCCCCGGACCGGCCACCGCGATACCCGCGCCCGAGCCGACGAACAGCCCCGCGCCGATCACCCCGCCGAGCCCCAGCATGGTCAGATGCCGCTGCTTCAGCCCGTGCGACAGGGGCTCCGGCTCCACCGCCGTGGCGGCGACCGGATCGGACGGGGGCGGCGGTGCACTCGGCATGGCGCTGGCTCGTACTCTTCGGGGCCCCAGCGGCTCGCTTCCATCCGAGCCCCGGGGCGTTTGGCAGGACCCCACAGTCTCTCCGTACGGAGGCCACCGGCGCAAAAGGGACCGCTCAACCGGCGTCACACGTGACCACCGTCACGCCCCGGCGGGCAGGGAACGGTCCCTTTGTGTGAACTCCACCAAGCCGCTCTCCACCCCTTGTCACCGGGGGCGGATGATCGCCGGCCCGCCCCTGGACTACCGTCGGCGTGTCCCTCCACCCTCCTCACCTCTGCCGGAGTCCCGATGAGCACCGCCTTCGCCCCCGCCCGCCCCGGTGCGGTCCTGGCCGACCTCCTGCCGGCCAGTCGCACCCGTGACATCGCGCTGGTGGTCGGCGGCGCCGCGCTCACCGGACTGGCCGCCCAGATCGCCGTCCCGGTGCCCGGCTCCCCGGTCCCGGTCTCCGGCCAGACCTTCGCCGCGCTGCTGGTCGGCACCGCGCTCGGCGCCCGCCGCGGCTTCCTCTCCCTCGCCCTCTACGCCCTGGCCGGGATGGCGGGCGTCCCCTGGTTCGCCCAGGCCACCTCCGGCTACACCATGCCGTCCTTCGGCTACATCCTCGGCATGCTGCTCGCCGCCACCGTGGTGGGCGCGCTGGCCCGCCGCGGCGCCGACCGCTCGGTGCTGCGCACCGCCGGGACCATGGCGCTCGGCTCCCTCGTCATCTACGCGGTCGGCGTCCCCTATCTGGCCCTCGCCACCGGGATGACCCTCTCCCAGGCCGTCGCCGCGGGCCTGACCCCCTTCCTCATCGGCGACGCCCTCAAGGCCGCCCTCGCCATGGGCGCCCTGCCCGCCGCCTGGAAGCTGATCGGCAAGAAGTAGCCCCTTCCTCAGGCCGCCACGGCGTCGCCCCCCGCGCCGAAGGCGAAGCCGCGGGCCGGGCCCAGCACGGCCGGCCCCAGCGCCCCGAACACCTCCGCGTACCGAGCCCGGACCTGGTCCGGGCTCGTGCCGTTTCCGGGCGCGTCCCCCAGCACCGAGAGCAGCCGCACCAGATACCCCGCCTCCCGGTGCGGCACGCTGTTGGCGGCAGGCCGGGCGAGCGCCCCGCCCAGGTGGTTCAGCTGCACCACCGTCCACAGCGGCGAGTCCGGCCCGGTCCGCTCCAGCAGCGGACCGATCGCCGCCGGGTCCAGGGCGCCGAGCAGCCGGCCCTCCCCGTAGTAGGCGTGCGGCTGATCCGGGTCGCTGTGGATGGTGTGCGACTCGCGGGACGGCATCTCCCGCAGGGTGTCCTCCAGCGGCCGCCGCCCGGCCGCCGCCCGCAGCGGGGCCACCAGCCGCTCGCCCTCCGCCGCGTCCCCGGTGTACGCGATCCGCACCGAGGCCGTGTACCGGCCGCGCAGGTGCTCCGGGACGAAGGGCAGCTCCGGGTAGACCATCACCGCCAGCGAGGAGGTCAGCGCCTCCGGCACCCCCGCCGTCCACTCCCGCCAGGCCCGGACCACCGCCTCCACGCCCCCGGCGCCCCCATCGGTGAACAGCAGCGAACCGCCGTACAACCGGGCCACCGGCACCAGACCGGTCTCCAGCGCGGTCACCACCCCCAGCGCGGGCCCTCCGCCGCCCAGGAGCCGCCCGAACAGCTCCGGGTCCGAGGCCCCGGTGACGGTCACCGGCTCCCCGTCTGGGGGCACCAGCTCCAGGGAGCGCACCCGGTCGGCCGCCCAGCCGAACTCCCGGCCCAGGATGCCCAGTCCGCCGCGCAGGGTGTACGAGACGGCGCCCACGCCGGGGGAGGAGCCGTTCAGCGGGGCCAGCCCGTGCGGCGCGGCTGCGGCCACCACCTGGCCCCAGCGCGCCCCGGCCTCGATCCGGGCGGTACGGGCGGCCGGGTCCACCCGGACTCCGTCCATCCGCCGGGTGGAGACCAGCACCCCGCCGTCCACCGGCCCGGCCAGCCCGTGCCCCGTGGCCTGGACGGCGAGCGGCAGCCCCCGCTCGGCGGCGTACGCCACGGCCCCGCGCACCTCCTCGGGGCTCCGCGCGGCCACCACCAGCTCCGGGCGGACCGGGAAGCCGGTCTGGAAGCCCGCGGTCTCCGCCGCGTAACCGGCGTCGTCGGGGGTGAGGAAAGTCGGCTCGGACAGGGATCCGGACATGGGAAAGGCCCTCCGTTCACGGGACGTGACACGGAGAGCCTCACCCTGATACCTGACAGCTGCCGTCAGGTATTTCCAGCGTGTACCGGGGCGCCTCAGACCCTGGCGGCCAGGGCCTTGCGCCGGCGGTCCAGCACCAGGCCGATGGCGACCACGACGCCGGCCACCAGGAGGGAGAGCGAGACGACCTGGCGGTTGGCCTCGTCGACGAACATGTAGCCCAGGACGAAGACGATGAACGCGGCGGTCGCCCAGGTCAGATACGGGAAGAGCCACATCTTCACGGTCAGCTTCTCCGGCGCCTCGCGCATCAGGATGCCGCGCATCCGCAGCTGGGTCAGGCAGATGACCAGCCAGACGAAGAGCGCCACCGCGCCGGAGGAGTTCAGCAGGAAGTCGAAGACCTTGTCCGGCGAGATGTAGTTGAAGAACACCGCCACGAAGCCGAAGACCACCGAGGCGAGGATCGCCGTGACCGGCACACCGTTGCCCCTGACCTTGGCGAAGGCCTTCGGGGCGTCACCGCGCTCACCGAGCGAGAACGCCATCCGGGAGGCCGTGTAGAGGCCGGAGTTCAGGCAGGAGAGCACCGCGGTCAGGATGATGAAGTCCATGATCCCGCTGGCGTAGGGGATGCCGATGGAGTCCAGCGCGGCGACGTAGGAGCCCTTCTCGGTGATCGAGGGGTCGTTCCACGGCAGCAGGGTCAGCACCACGAAGATCGAGCCCAGGTAGAAGACCGCGATCCGCCAGATCACGCTGTTGGTGGCCTTGGTGACCGCGCGGCGCGGGTCCTCCGACTCACCGGCCGCCAGCGTCACGATCTCGCTGCCCATGAAGGAGAAGACGACCATCAGCACACCGGTGAGGATCGCTCCCGCGCCGTTCGGCAGGAAGCCGCCCGCGTCGGTGAGGTGTGCGAAGCCCTCGCCCGGGTTGTCCGAGCCCGGCAGCACCCCGAACACGGCCAGCAGGCCGACGATCACGAACGCGCCGATCGCCACCACCTTGATGCCGGCGAACCAGAACTCGAACTCACCGTAGGAGCCGACCGAGATCAGGTTGGTCGCGGTGAGCACCACCATCACGATCAGCGCCCAGCCCCACTGCGGGACGGCCGGTATCCAGCCTTCCAGGATCACCGCGCCCGCGGTCGCCTCGACCGCCAGCACCACGACCCAGAAGAACCAGTACAGCCAGCCGATGGAGAAGCCGGCCCAGCGGCCCAGCGCGCGGTCGGCGTACGCGGAGAAGGAGCCGGAGTCCGGGCTCGCTGCCGCCATCTCGCCGAGCATCCGCATCACCATCACGACCATCGCGCCGACGAGCGCGTAGGAGATCAGGATGGCGGGACCGGCCTTGGCGATACCTCCGGAGGAGCCGACGAACAGGCCCGCTCCGATCACGCCGCCGATGGCGATCATGGAGAGGTGGCGGTTCTTCAGCCCGGCCTTGAGACCGTCGGAAGGCTGCGGATTCCCGGGCTCACCGGGGTTCTCGCCTTCCTTATGCAGGGTCGGCTGCATGGTCATGGACAGTTCCTTACCTTGGTGGGGCACTCGGATGACGAGCCCGTGCATTCAAACCCGAGACCGGGAAGGGTCGGAAGACCCGAATCCGTATCGTGATACGAGGCGCCGGTCACGTCCCTTGTAGGTTGGTACGGACCTGTATGCCGGTGACCATGGGTAGTCACCGGCCGGACGCGCTCCGTACCCGACCCCGCTGACCGTTCCCCGGCCGCGCCCGTGCCACACTCCCCCCATGCGCGTGTACCTCGGCTCCGACCATGCCGGCTACGAACTGAAGACCCACCTCGTCGAGTGGCTGACCGCCCACGGTCACGAGCCGGTCGACTGCGGGCCCCACATCTACGACGCCCAGGACGACTACCCGCCGTTCTGCCTGCGCGCCGCCGAGCGGACCGCCGCCGACCCCGAGGCCCTCGGCATCGTCATCGGCGGCTCCGGCAACGGCGAGCAGATCGCCGCCAACAAGGTCAAGGGTGTCCGGGCCGCCCTCGCCTGGAGCGAGCAGACCGCAGCCCTCGGCCGCGAGCACAACAACGCCAACGTCATCGCCGTCGGCGGCCGGATGCACACCCAGGACGAGGCCACCCGCTTCGTCGAGGTCTTCCTCTCCACCCCGTACTCGGGTGAGGAGCGCCACACCCGCCGGATCGAGATGCTCTCGGCCTACGAGACCACCGGCGAGCTGCCCCCCATCCCGGCCCACCACCCGCAGGAGCCGACCGCCTGATGCCCGAGGGGCACACCATCCACCGGCTGGCCGCCGACTACCGTGACCGGTTCGGCGGCCGGCCCGTCACCGCGAGCAGCCCGCAGGGCAAGTTCGCCGACTCCGCCGCGCTGATCGACGGCGCCGTCCTGGCCCGCACCGAGGCGCACGGCAAGCACCTCTTCCTCGGCTTCCGCGGCGAGGAGTGGGTCCATATCCACCTGGGCCTCTTCGGCAAGGTGGCCTTCGGCGACCAGCCGGCGCCGCCGCCCACCGAGACGGTACGGCTGCGGCTCGCCAACCCCACCTCGTACGTGGATCTGCGCGGCCCCACCGCCTGCGCCCTCATCGGCGAGCCCGAGAAGCGCGCCATACACGAGCGGCTGGGCCCCGACCCGCTGCGCGACGGCGACGACCCGGACAAGGCCTGGCGCCGGATATCCCGCAGCCGCACCACCATCGCCGCGCTGCTGATGGACCAGAAGGTGGTCGCGGGCGTCGGCAACGTCTACCGCGCCGAGGTCCTCTTCCGGCACGGCATCGACCCCTACCGCCCCGGCAAGGACCTCACCCGCAACCAGTGGACGGCGATCTGGGACGACCTGGTGGCGCTGATGCACGAGGGCGTACGGAACAACCGGATCGACACCGTCCGCCCCGAGCACACCCCCGAGGCCATGGACCGCCCGCCCCGGGTGGACGACCACGGCGGCGAGGTCTACGTCTACCGCCGCACCGGGATGCCCTGCCATCTCTGCGGCACCCCGGTCAGCACCGCCCCGCTCGCCGCCCGCAACCTCTTCTGGTGCGCCGACTGCCAGCCCGCCTGAGCCCTTGGCCCTGACGGGACTCAGAACCCGTGCGGCAGCCAGGGCGCCACCGGCCAGCCGAACGCCACCGACGCCTCCGCCAGCGCGCCCTGCCGCTCCTCCCGGACCAGCCCCGCCGCGGCCAGCCCCGCCAACGGCACCCCGCCCAGGTACACGGAGCCCAACTCCCGTACCGACAGCGCCAGATCCACCGGATCGGTCGTCCGCTCACACTGAGCGCCCTTGGAGTCTCCGGTCAGCCGCCAGCGCCCCGCGTTCCACGGGCAGAAGGCGTCCGCCACCTCCAGCACCACATCCACCGGTGCCTGGTAGGTACGCGCCGCCAGCGCCTCGCCGACGTCCACCAGCCGGACATACAGCCCGTCCCGCAGCCTCGGCAGACAGCGCCGGGTGTCCGAGACCAGGTGCTGCCAGGCGTCGTCCACCGGCCGGCCCCGGCTGTGCAGGCTCTTCACCAGGTCCAGCCCGAACAGATAACGCCACAGCGCCGCGTACGCCGCCGGGTCCAGCGCCTCCAGATCCCGCAGCCGCGCCACCCCGGCCGGACCGGCCTCGTCCCACCCGGGCCGCACCGCGTACCGCGCGTACCCGACCACCTCGCCGTCCCGCTCCGCCACCACGCACATCAGCGGGGAGGCCCCCTCGCGATCGCCGGGAGGGTCCAGCACCCCCAGCCGGTCCCAGCCCGGCAGCCGGTCGATCATCCCCGGCCGCCCCGGCACCAGCCGCGCGTACACCGCCTCGCAGGCCGCCAGCGCCTGAGCGTCCCCCGGCTCCACCAGCCGCAGCGACACCTCGTCGGTGCCCTCCGGCAGCGTCAGCCGCACCCGGTCGGTGTCGATCTCCGCGTTGACGTGCCGGGTGGCCACCCCGTACCCGAAGCGGCCGTAGATCGCCGGCTCCGAGGCGCACAGCACCGCCAGCGGCTCGCCCCACGCCCGTACGTCGTCCAACTGCCGCCGCATCATCCCGGTCAGCAGCCCGCGCCGCCGATGCGTCGGGGCCACCCCCACCATCGTCACCCCCGCCGCCGGCACCAGGGCCCCGCCCGGCACCGCCACCCGGAACGCGAACGACCCCGACGTGGCGACGCAACTCCCGCCGTCCCACACGCCGATCGACCGCTCCGGCACGGTCAGCCCCCGCCACAGCTCCCGCTCCTCGTCGGAGTCCGCCACCCCGCCGAACGCCAGCTCCAGCCGGCCGTACCAGTGGTCCCACTCCTCCGCACGGAGGATCCGCATCTCAGTCGTCATACGCCATCGGTACCAGCCGCCCCCGGCGGCGGCGACCCGTTTTCGCACCGGACGGCAGCGGACGGCAAGGGGCCCCCTGCACGTCCGGCCCCCGGGTGGATAGGGTCCAGGCCAATGGCCCGTGCAGCGAGAACGCAGACCCTCACGGCCCGGACACGCAAGAGCGCGCTCCGGGCCAGGGTCGCGCTGCGCAGATCCGCCGTCGACTACTTCCGCGGCGACGGCTCCGACTGGATCGCCTTCGCCGGACTGCTGCTCACCATCCCCGCCCTGGCGCTCGCCACCATCGCCTTCCCCATCTGGTGCGCCCCCTCCGCCCTGGTCCTGCCGATCGTCGCCGGCGGCCTGCTGCTCCGCCCCGCCAGCCTGCTCGGGCTCTACGCGGCCGCCGCCGGGGCGCTGATCGCCGAATCCGTGGTCCTCGGCCCCTACACCGCCGAGGACGCCGCCGGGCGGGTCACCCCCGGCACCGTGCTGGTGGTCGCCGCCTGCGGACTGTTCGGGCTGCTCATCGCCCAGTTCCGGGCCCGGGTCGGGGTGCCCTGGCGGCGCGGCGGCACCATGCTCTTCGACCTGCGCGAACGCATCCGCGCCCAGTCCGCGCTGCCCCGGCTGCCCAAGGGCTGGCACCACGAGATGGCGCTCCGCCCGGCCGGCGGCCAGTCCTTCTCCGGTGACTTCGTGGTCGCCGCCCGCACCTCCGGCGGCCGCACCCTGGAGGTCGTCCTCACCGACGTCTCCGGCAAGGGCATGGACGCCGGCTCCCGCGCCCTGCTGCTCTCCGGCGCCTTCGGCGGGCTGATCGGCTCACTCCCACCGCACGGCTTCCTGCCCGCCGCCAACGGCTATCTGCTGCGCCAGGACTGGGAGGAGGGCTTCGCCACCTCCGTCCACCTGGTCCTCGACCTGGACACCGGCGACTACGAACTGCTCTCCGCCGGCCATCTGCCCGCCCTCCACCTGCACGCCGGCACCGGCCGCTGGGAGGAGACCGCCGCCGAAGGCCCGCTGCTCGGGGTGTACGACGGGGCCGAGTTCCACCCGGTCAAGGGCACCCTGCGCCCCGGCGACGTGCTGATGCTCTTCACCGACGGCCTGGTGGAGGCCCCCGGACGGGACCTCGCCGAGGGCGTCGACCGGCTCACCGGCGAGGCCGACCGCTATGTCGGCACCGGCTTCACCGGGGCCGCCTGGCACCTGATCGAGGCCTGCGCCAAGGACGTCAACGACGACCGCGCCCTGCTGCTGATCACCCGCGACGCCTGAAAGGCCCCTGAAGCGTGCTCACCCTCGCCGAGATCGAAGCCACCGCCCGCGCCGCCCACGCCGGCCAGCGGGACAAGTCCGGCCGCCCCTACACCGAACACCTCCAGGCGGTCGCCGAGGGCGTACGCGCCCGGGGCGGCACCGAAGCCCAGATCGCCGCCGCCTGGCTGCACGACGCCGTAGAAGACGACGCCCTCACCGAGCAGTGGCTCACCGAGGCCGAACTCCCCCAACCGGTCCGCGACATGGTCCTCGCCCTCACCAAGCGCCCCGGCGAGGAGCTGCCCGCGTACACCGCCCGCATCCTCGCCGTCCCCGGCGCCCTCCTGGTCAAGGAGGCCGACCTCGCCCACAACAGCGATCCGGGCCGCCTCGCCGAACTCGACGAGGCGACCCGGACCCGGCTGACGGAGAAGTACACCCGCACCCGCGCGCTGCTGGGGCTGGACGGCTAGCGCCACACGGTCAGCGGGGCCCGATCCGGGTGAGCTGGAGGGTGCGCGAGGCGTCGCCCTCCGGCCAGGCCCGCTCCGGCGCCGGGGCGGGCGTCCGCCGTTCGGGCTGCGGGGCCTGGTCCCGGCGGGCGACCGCGGCCCGCGCCGGGTCCTCCTTGAACGCCCAGTCCATCCTGGGCTCGGTCACCCCGCGCAGCGCCCGGCGCACCGGGGAGGTGCAGGCCAGGGTCACCACCGCGGCCGCCGCGAGGGTGAGCACCACCCGCCCGGTGGGCGAGGCCAGCCAGTCGTGGCGATCCACCACGTTCCAGTACTCCAGCGCCTTCACCCCGAAGCCGTGCAGCAGATAGCCGGTGATGGTGCCGGCGCCCAGCGCGGTGAACCACATCTTCCGCTGCGGCACCAGCGCCAGGAAGACCGCCGTCAGCACCAGGGCGCAGCCGGTCAGCAGCACGATCATCACCGGGGCGGTCCACCAGGCCGCGCCCGTCTCCTCCACCGGGGTGGCCCGGTAGAACCAGCTCAGCTTCATGTCCGGCGCGATCCCGTACGCGAAGGCCAGCGTGGCCAGCAGCACCGGGACCGCCGCGATCCGCGCCTCCCGGCGCCGCACCAGGGCGAAGTGCTCGGGCCGCATCAGCAGCCCCATCACGAAGAACGGCAGGAACTGCAGCACCCGCATCAGGTCCAGGTCCGAGCCGGTGGCGGGGGAGAGCGAGGCCGCCACGGCGACCACCATCGAGACGGCCAGCGGATGGCGCAGGCTCCGCCACAGCGGCACCGACAGCCGCCACAGGAACAGCGCGACCAGGAACCAGGTCAGATAGAAGGGGTCGGTCAGGCTCAGCGGGCGGCCCCAGTCGTCCTTGGCCCAGGCCGTGAAGAGGGTGTACGCCGTCTCGAACACCAGATACGGGACGACCACACTGGTCAGTAGCCGCTTCACCTGATCCGGCCGCCCGGTGAAACTCCGCGAGAAGTAGCCGGAGATCAGGATGAACGCCGGCATATGGAAGGTGTAGACGACCATGTAGATCGCACGCGTCGTCCGGCTCCCGTCCATGACGAGTTCCCAGGTGTGCGCGATCGCGACCAGCACGATGGCCAGGTATTTCGCATTGTCGAAGAACGGGTCCCGCTCCTTCTTGGCGGACCCGGCGGACCCCGCCGCGGCCTTGGCGGGTCTGGCCGCGCCGTGCGGCGGCGTGTCAGCGGCGGCGGGCGCCGGCTCCTCGACCGGCGGGAGCGGAGCCTTCTGGTTTCCGTGCGGGGCCTGGAACATTCGAGGCACGCTAGCCCGGCTCGCCGCGTTCGTAAAACCCGTGACAGGTCTCTCTTTACGGGGGTGCCTTCGCTGTCGCACCGCATGCGGATGCCCGCCTTGGGTGGACTCATCCGCGTTGATCGTGGCATTCGGTCACCACCGCCCCACGCGGCATTACCCGGAGCGCACACCGGGGATTTCCTGTGGCCGGAATGTGTATATGCGAAAAGCGTCACAACCCCCGGCCCTTGCCCCGCGTCCGCCCTCCGCCTCCCTGTCCCCGGGGTCGCCGCGAGAGGCCCCGAAGGCGCCCATCGCCCCCGAGTACCCGGGCGACGTGCCCCTGATCCCTCCCGAAGGATGTGTCAGAGGATGTGTCAGCGGGGGGTGTAGCGGGGGAGGTTGGTGGCACGATGGACCGAACGGGGGTCTGCGCGGCCGCGCACCTCCGGGCCGGCAAGGCGGACCGACCGAAGGTGTGATCAGTTGTGGCCATTTCGCTGTCTGTGGTGCTGCTGTTGGCGATCATCCTGGTGGTGATGATCCGCAGCGGCTCGATCAAGGGGGGTCCGGCCGTGGTGGCCATCCTCTTCGGTTTCTTCCTCGCCTCCAGCGGCATGGCCCCCGCCATCCAGCGCACCCTGGACTCGATAGCGAGCACCATCAACGGCATCAACTTCTGACGCCCCCCGGGGCCCGGGAACGCCTCAGGGCCAGGTGCAAGAGGAGAACTCCTCGGACCTGGCCCTGAGCCGTGCAGAGCGGGCGACGGGAATCGAACCCGCGTAGCTAGTTTGGAAGACTAGGGCTCTACCATTGAGCTACGCCCGCATACCGTGCACCGCCCGCGACCGGCGGACCCGGCGTGGACGGCACGGTCATCGTAGCGGGTCCGGCGGCCGGGTCGCACACCCCTTTGCCGGGCGGGGCGGTCTCCCGTACCCGTACGCGGCACGGCCGGCCGTCCCCGTATCCGTACAGCGCGCGGACCGCACCCGAAAAAGGTGCCGACGGCGGGTCCGCGGCCATGTACCCTACGTGTCGCACCGACGGGGTGTGGCGCAGCTTGGTAGCGCGTCCGCTTTGGGAGCGGAAGGCCGTGGGTTCAAATCCCGCCACCCCGACCACGCCCGTACGCGCTCGTCGCACGGGTCGTCCGTAGATCACGTTGTGGGCCCCTCCCTGCTTGCGGTTACTATGCAAGCTGCGTGCCCGTGTGTCTCTCTGACCGGGCCGAATCCGCCGCAGCCGCCGCCGAGGCGGCCCGGCAGACCCAAGAATCAGCCACCAAGGAGACCGAACCGTGAAGAGCGCCGTGGAGACCCTGAACCCGACCCGGGTTCGGCTCACTGTCGAGGTGCCCTTCGAGGAGCTCAAGGACAGCCTCGACGCGGCGTACAAGAAGATCAACCAGCAGGTCACGGTCAAGGGCTTCCGCAAGGGCAAGATCCCGGCTCGCGTGATCGACCAGCGGTTCGGCCGTGGCGCGGTACTGGAGGAGGCCGTCAACGACGCCCTCCCGCGCTTCTACACCGACGCGGTCAACGAGGCCGAGGTCAACCCGCTCGGCCAGCCGGACGTGGACATCACCGAGCTGAAGGACGGCGAGCTGCTGGCCTTCACCGCCGAGGTCGACATCCGCCCCTCCATCGAGATCCCGGACTACTCCGGCATCGAGGTCACCGTCGACGCCGTCGAGGTCACCGACGAGGACGTGGCCAAGTCGGTCGAGCAGCTGCGCGACCGCTTCGCCTCCACCTCCCCGGTCGAGCGCGCCGCCGCCGAGGGCGACGTCATCACCATCGACCTGGAGGCCAAGGTCGACGGCGAGGTCCTCGCCGACGGTGTGGCCGAGGGCGTGCAGTACACCATCGGCTCCGGCGAGCTGTTGGACGGCATCGACGAGGCCGTCACCGGCAAGTCGGCCGGTGACGAGGCCGCGTTCACCTCCGTCCTCAAGGGCGGCTCCGCCGAGGGCAAGGAGGCCGAGGTCACCGTCAAGGTCACCGCCGTCGCCGCCCGCGAGGTGCCCGAGCTGGACGACGAGTTCGCCCAGATGGCGTCGGAGTTCGACACCCTTGAGGAGCTGCGCGCCGACAGCCGCAAGCGCCTGGAGAACATGAAGCAGTACGACCAGGCCACCCAGGCCCAGGAGCGGGTGCTGGACGAGCTGATCAAGCTCGCCGAGGTCCCGATCCCCGAGAAGCTGCTTGAGGACGAGGTCAACACCCGCAAGCACAACCTGGAGCACCACCAGCTCGGCCAGATGGGCCTCACCATCGACAAGTACCTGGAGATCCAGGGCAAGACGGCCGAGGAGTTCGACGCCGAGACCCGCGAGCAGGCGGTCAAGGGCATCAAGACCCAGTTCATCCTGGACGAGCTGGTCAACAAGGAGAAGCTCAACGTCAACCAGGAGGAGCTCACCGAGCACCTCATGCGGCGCGCCGCCTCCTCCGGCATGAGCCCCGACCAGTTCGCCCAGGCCGTGGTCGAGGGCGGCCAGGTGCCGATGCTCGTCGGCGAGGTCGCCCGCGGCAAGGCGCTGGCCGTGGTCGTGGAGTCCGCCAAGGTCGTCGACACCAACGGTGAGACGGTCGACCTGGACGACGACGAGACCGCCGAGGCAGGCGAGACCGCCGAGACCGCCGAGGCCGCGACCGGGGACGCCCCGGCCGCCGAGGCCGAGAAGGCCGACGAGAAGGCCGCGGAGAAGTCCGAGGGCTGACCGGCCCCCCGGCCGGCCCGGCCGCCGGCCACCCGGCCGCGAGACGGCTGAGGCGAGGGCCCGGCCCGCACCCCGTGTGCGGTCCGGGCCCTCGTCGTCCGGGCCCCGCCCGGGCCCCCCGGCCCATCGGGCCCCGCCGAGCCGCGTACGGGCCCCGCCGGACCCCCGTACAGGCCCTCGAAAGGCGCCGCCCAGGCCCTCGAAGGCCCCGCCGGGCCGCCTACCTTGCGCTCCCAGCGAACAGTTCGGGAACCGGGATGGCCGCTGCCGACCAGCGCGTTAGGGTCCATGAATACGAGGGCAGGCACATACCCGCCCAGTACGTACGACGCTGAGACGGCTCGTGCCGTCGGAGACGAGCAGGTGGATACGTGACGAATCTGAAGCCTTACGCCGCGGGTGAGCCGTCCATCGGTGGCGGCCTCGGCGACCATGTCTACAACCGGCTGCTCGGCGAGCGCATCATCTTCCTCGGCCAGCAGGTCGACGACGACATCGCGAACAAGATCACCTCGCAGATGCTGCTCCTTGCCGCGGACCCCAGCAAGGACATCTACCTCTACATCAACAGCCCCGGCGGCTCGGTGACGGCCGGCATGGCGGTCTACGACACCATGCAGTACATCCCGAACGACGTGGTCACCATCGGCATGGGCATGGCCGCCTCGATGGGCCAGTTCCTGCTGACCGGCGGCACCCCCGGCAAGCGCTTCGCGCTGCCGAACACCGACATCCTGATGCATCAGGGCTCCGCCGGCATCGGCGGCACCGCCTCGGACATCAAGATCCAGGCCGAGTACCTGCTCCGCACCAAGAAGCGGATGGCCGAGATCACCGCGCGCCACTCCGGTCAGACCATGGAGACGATCATCCGCGACGGCGACCGCGACCGCTGGTTCACCGCCGAGGAGGCCAAGGAGTACGGCCTGATCGACGACATCATGTCCGTCGCCGCGGGCGTTCCGGGCGGTGGCGGCACCGGCGCCTGAGCGCCCCGCCGCCGGCCCGATCCGCCGACCCCAGCCCGCCGAACGCCCGACCGCCATCAGGATGGTGAAACACCCCATGAGCAACTTCTCCGCGAGCGGCCTCTACACCGGCCCGCAGGTGGACAACCGGTACGTGGTGCCCCGGTTCGTCGAGCGCACCTCCCAGGGCGTGCGCGAGTACGACCCGTACGCCAAGCTCTTCGAGGAGCGCGTGATCTTCCTCGGCGTGCAGATCGACGACGCCTCCGCCAACGACGTCATGGCGCAGCTGCTGTGCCTGGAGTCGATGGACCCGGACCGGGACATCTCGATCTACATCAACAGCCCCGGTGGCTCGTTCACCGCGCTGACCGCCATCTACGACACGATGCAGTTCGTGAAGCCGGACATCCAGACCGTCTGCATGGGCCAGGCCGCCTCGGCCGCCGCCGTGCTGCTGGCCGCGGGCACCCCCGGCAAGCGGATGGCGCTGCCCAACGCCCGGGTGCTGATCCACCAGCCGTCCGGCGGCACCGGCCGTGAGCAGCTCTCCGACCTGGAGATCGCGGCCAACGAGATCCTGCGCATGCGGACCCAGCTGGAGGAGATGCTGGCCAAGCACTCCAGCACCCCGATCGAGAAGATCCGCGACGACATCGAGCGCGACAAGATCCTCACGGCCGAGGAGTCCCTGGCGTACGGCCTGGTGGACCAGATCGTCTCCACCCGCAAGAGCACCACCGCGGCGGCCGCCTGACCCTGCCGGCACCCCCTCGGCACCCGCCCGCGCACCACGCGGTGTGCTGAACCATGCCGAGGGGGGCCCGAACACGGGCATGGGCAAGGTACCGTCGGATAGAGGCACCAGGAGCGGCTGCACCAGGCCGCTCCCAGGCGAAGGGGAAGCACCTCGTGGCACGCATCGGTGATGGCGGCGACCTGCTCAAGTGCTCGTTCTGCGGAAAGAGCCAGAAGCAGGTGAAGAAGCTCATCGCGGGCCCAGGTGTGTACATCTGCGACGAGTGCATCGACCTGTGCAACGAGATCATCGAGGAGGAGCTCGCCGAGACCTCCGAGGTGCGGTGGGAGGAACTCCCCAAGCCGCGTGAGATCTACGAGTTCCTGGAGGGGTACGTCGTCGGGCAGGAGCCCGCGAAGAAGGCCCTCTCCGTCGCGGTGTACAACCACTACAAGCGCGTCCAGGCCGGCGAGAACGGCGGCGCGCAGGGCCGGGACGACGCGATCGAGCTGGCGAAGTCCAACATCCTGCTGCTCGGCCCCACCGGTTCGGGCAAGACGCTGCTCGCCCAGACCCTGGCCCGGATGCTGAACGTCCCGTTCGCCATCGCCGACGCCACGGCGCTGACCGAGGCCGGCTATGTCGGCGAGGACGTCGAGAACATTCTGCTCAAGCTGATCCAGGCGGCCGACTACGACGTCAAGAAGGCCGAGACCGGGATCATCTACATCGACGAGATCGACAAGGTCGCCCGCAAGAGCGAGAACCCGTCGATCACCCGGGACGTCTCCGGCGAGGGCGTCCAGCAGGCCCTGCTGAAGATCCTGGAGGGCACCACCGCCTCGGTGCCGCCGCAGGGCGGACGCAAGCACCCGCACCAGGAGTTCATCCAGATCGACACGACGAACGTGCTGTTCATCGTGGGCGGCGCCTTCGCCGGTCTGGAGCGGATCATCGAGTCCCGGGCCGGTGCCAAGGGCATCGGCTTCGGCGCCACCATCCGCTCCAAGCGGGAGATCGAGGCCAGCGACCAGTTCCAGGAGGTCATGCCGGAGGACCTGGTGAAGTTCGGGATGATCCCCGAGTTCATCGGCCGCCTCCCGGTCATCACCTCGGTCCACAACCTCGACCGCGAGGCCCTCCTCAAGATCCTGGTCGAGCCGCGCAACGCCCTGGTCAAGCAGTACCAGCGCCTCTTCGAACTCGACGGCGTCGAGCTGGACTTCGACCGCCCCGCCCTGGAGGCCATCGCCGACCAGGCCATCCTCCGCGGCACCGGCGCCCGTGGCCTGCGCGCCATCATGGAGGAGGTCCTGATGTCGGTGATGTACGAGGTCCCCTCCCGCAAGGACGTGGCCCGCGTCGTCATCACCGAGGACGTCGTCCACAACAACGTCAACCCCACCCTGGTCCCCCGCGTCGTCAAGGACCAGGGCCCGCACGAGAAGTCCGCGTAGCCCTCGTACCTGCGAAGAGGGGCGCCCCGGCGGTTCGAACCGAACCGACCGGGGCGCCCCTTTCGTCGCGTGTGAGGGCCGTCAGGCCTTGACGCGGACCTCCTTGCGGAGCTTGGCGGCGATCGCCGCGGCGTCCTCGGGGGAGGACGCCTTGCCGGCCATCACGTCCGCCATCGTCAGCGGCATCACCATCGCCATGGTGCTGTAGTCGCCCCAGGCGCACACGGTGAGGTTGAGCTCCTTCGGCCCACCGGTGGGGGCCTCCTCCTTCGGAGTGCCCTTGGCCTGCTGGCACTTGAGGACGGCGCCCTCGAAGCCGGCCGGCTGGTACTCCTTCGGCTCGCCGACGAAGTTCATCTTCATGTCCTCGTCGTCCTGGGCGGCCTTGGTCTTCATGAAGGCGAAGAAGCCGTCCACGACCTTCTCCGGGTCCTCGATCTTCCCGTAGACGCCGCCGAAGGTGATCAGCTTGCCGCCGAGCGGGTTCGCCTTGTCCCCGGCCTCGTAGGCGGAGCTGACGTCCTTGGGGTCCTGCACGCCCCACTTGGAGGCGTTCTTGAGGATCTCGTCGTCCGAGGACGAGCCGGAGCCGTCCTTCTTGTACTCGCCCAGCACCGTCTCCGGGGTGATGAGCTTGTGCGGCCCGTCGTCCGCGATGTCGGAGCCGCCGCCGTTGCCGAACACGAAGTACGCGCCCACCGCGATCGCCGCGACCACCGCGACCGCGCCCAGGATCAGACCGGCCTTCTTGCCGCCGCCACCGGCGGGGGCCGGCGGGGGCGGCGGGTACTGGCCGGGGGCCGCGCCGTAGGGCGGCTGCTGCGGCGGCTGCCCGTACGGGCCGGGGGCCTGGGGCTGGCCATAAGGCTGCTGCTGCGGCGCGCCCTGGGGGTAGCCGTAGCCCTGCTGCTGCGGCGGCACGCCCTGCGGGGCCTGCTGGGGGTACCCGTAGCCGGGCTGGGGGGCCTGGGCCGGCGGCTGCTGCTGGCCGTAGGGGCCGGGCTGGCCGTACGGGTTGGGCTGTCCGCCGTACGGACCCGGCTGGTCGGTGCTCATGAAAGGGGTCCCCCTCCGAATGCTTATGCGTCGCTGACATCCTGGCCGAAAGCTTGTCCGTGCGGCACGCCGGGGGTCGGACCGTTACCGAACAATCCCGTTTCAGTACGTCCCCGTGACACCCCTAAACTGGGCCCGTGACCGAGAACTCAGCGCAGCACCACGCGACCGCCCCCGACCTGCCGACCCAGTACGCGCCGGCCGATGTAGAGGGGCAGTTGTACGAGCGCTGGGTGGAGCGGGGCTACTTCGACGCGGACGCGAGCAGCGACAAGCCCGCGTACACCGTCGTCATCCCCCCGCCCAACGTCACCGGCAGCCTCCACCTGGGCCACGCCTTCGAACACACGCTGATCGACGCCCTCACCCGCCGCAAGCGGATGCAGGGGTACGAGACGCTGTGGCAGCCCGGCATGGACCACGCCGGCATCGCCACCCAGAACGTGGTCGAGCGCGAGCTCGCCAAGGAGGGCAAGTCCCGCCACGACCTGGGCCGGGAGGCCTTCGTCGAGCGGGTCTGGCAGTGGAAGGGCGAGTCCGGCGGCCAGATCTCCGGCCAGATGCGCCGCCTCGGCGACGGCGTCGCCTGGTCCCGTGAGCGCTTCACCATGGACGAGGGCCTGTCCAAGGCCGTCCAGACCATCTTCAAGAAGCTCTACGACGACGAGCTGATCTACCGCGCCGAGCGGATCATCAACTGGTGCCCCCGCTGTCTGACCGCCATCTCCGACATCGAGGTGGAGTACCAGGAGGACGACGGCGAGCTGGTCTCCATCCGCTACGGGGACGGGGACGCCGCGCTGGTCGTCGCCACCACCCGCGCCGAGACGATGCTCGGTGACACCGCGGTCGCCGTCCACCCGGACGACGAGCGGTACAAGCACCTGGTCGGCACCGAGGTCGAACTGCCGCTCACCGGCCGCCGTATCCCGGTCGTCGCCGACGAGCACGTGGACCCGTCCTTCGGCACCGGCGCGGTCAAGGTCACCCCGGCCCACGACCCCAACGACTTCGAGATCGGCCGCCGCCACGGGCTGGCCAACCTCTCGGTCATGGACGAGCGCGCCGTGATCACCGCGCACGGCCCCTTCCAGGGCCTGGACCGCCTGGAGGCGCGCAGCGCCGTCGTCGCCGCCCTGCGCGCCGAGGGCCGGATCGTCGCCGAGAAGCGCCCGTACAAGCACTCCGTCGGGCACTGCTCCCGCTGCAAGACCACCATCGAGCCCCGGCTGTCCATGCAGTGGTGGGTCAAGGTCGGCCCGCTCGCCCAGGCCGCCGGGGACGCGGTCCGCGACGGCCGGGTCGCCATCCACCCGCAGGAGATGGAGAAGCGGTACTTCGACTGGGTCGACAACCTCCACGACTGGTGCATCTCGCGCCAGCTGTGGTGGGGCCACCGCATCCCGGTCTGGTACGGCCCGGACGGCGAGGTCGTCTGCGTCGGCCCCGACGAGGAGCCGCCGAGCGGCGAGGGCTGGCACCAGGACACCGACGTCCTGGACACCTGGTTCTCCTCCGGGCTCTGGCCCTTCTCCACCATGGGCTGGCCCGAACAGACCCCGGAGCTGGCGAAGTTCTACCCGAACGCGGTCCTGGTCACCGGCTACGACATCCTCTTCTTCTGGGTCGCCCGGATGATGATGTTCGGCCTGTACGCGATGGACGGCGAGGTCCCGTTCCGCACCATCGCCCTGCACGGCATGGTCCGCGACCAGTTCGGCAAGAAGATGTCGAAGTCCTTCGGCAACGCGGTCAACCCGCTGGACTGGATGGACACGTATGGCTCCGACGCGCTCCGCTTCACCCTGGCCCGCGGCGCCAACCCCGGTATCGACGTCCCGATCGGTGAGGACTGGGTCCAGGCCTCCCGGAACTTCGCCAACAAGATCTGGAACGCCACCCGGTTCGCCCTGATGAACGGCGCCACCGTCGAGGGCCCGCTGCCCGAGCCGGAGCGGCTGACCGCCACCGACCGCTGGATCCTCTCCCGGCTGAACACCACGGTCGCCGAGGTGGACGCCCTCTACGAGGACTTCCAGTTCGCCAAGCTGTCGGACGCGCTGTTCCACTTCGCCTGGGACGAGGTCTTCGACTGGTACGTCGAGCTGTCCAAGACCACCTTCTTCGCCGGCGGCGAGCAGGCGAAGGTCTCCGCCCGCGTCCTCGGCGAGGTCCTGGACGTCACCCTGCGGCTGCTGCACCCGGTCGTCCCGTTCGTCACCGAGAAGCTGTGGACGGCCCTGACCGGCGGGGAGTCGCTGGTCATCGCCGACTGGCCGAAGGACAGCGGCTTCCGCGACGAGGCCGCCGAGCGGGAGATCGCGCTGGTCCAGCAGGTGGTCACCGAGGTCCGCCGCTTCCGCAAGGACCAGGGGCTCAAGGACGGCCAGAAGGTCCCGGCCCGCTTCGAGCTCGGCGACACCGCGCTGGCCCCGCACGAGGCGGCCATCCGCCAGCTGCTGCGGCTCCAGCCGGAGGGCGAGTCCTTCGCCGCCACCGCCTCGCTGCCGGTCGCGGGCGCCACGGTCGCCATCGACCTGTCCGGCACCATCGACGTGGCCGCCGAGCGCAAGCGGCTGGCCAAGGACCTGGCCGCCGCCGAGAAGGAGAAGGCCCAGGCCAACGCCAAGCTGGGGAACGAGGCCTTCCTGGCCAAGGCCCCCGACCAGGTGGTGGAGAAGATCCGCACCCGGCTGGCTGGCGCGGACGAGGACATCGCCCGCATCACCCGCCAGCTGGAGAACCTTCCGGCGGCCTGACCGGCCCACCCCGGTCCCGTACGGCGACGGGCACCGCACCCCCCGTGGGTGCGGTGCCCGTCCGCGTACCGCTGGTACCGCCGTCGGCTCAGCCCTCGACGGTCGCCGGGTCCATCCAGAACACCTCGAAGGTGTGGCCGTCCGGGTCGTCGAAGGACCGGCCGTACATGAAGCCGTGGTCCTGCGGGTCCCGGGTCTCCTTGCCGCCGGCCGCGACCGCCTTCTCCACCAGCTCGTCCACCTTCTCGCGGCTCTCCGCGTTCAGCGCCAGCAGCACCTCGCTGGTGGTGGTCGAGTCCGCGATGGCCTTCGAGGTGAAGTCCGCGTACCGGGGCTTCAGCAGCAGCATCAGCACGATCTGCTCGCTGATCACGACCGAGGCGCAGTTCTCGTCGGAGAACTGCGGGTTCAGCGAGTAGCCGAGGTCGGTGAAGAACTTCTTGGAGACCTCCAGGTCGCTCACGGCCAGGTTCGGGAAGATCATCTGCTGGTACATCGGGGTCTCCGCTCCATGTGTGCCGGTCTACACAGATACAGACCGGGGCCGGATCGGAAACTCATCGCGGGGGAGGGGGAAGTCTTGAAGATTTTTCCCGGGAGGCGCGGAGGGCCGGCCCGGGAGGGGCCGCCGCCTTCCGAAGGCCCCCGCCGCCTTCCGTAGACTGAGGGGCGTGAGCGAGCAGCCCCCCGAGCCCAGTGACGAGACCAACCCCGACGACTTCGAGCAGATCGTGGCCGCCGAGACGGACCGGGATCCGGACCTGGCGGTGATCGAGGCCGGCAGCCGTACGCTGCGCGCCCAGGCCGGACCGCCGCAGGCCGACCCGGTGCCGGCCGCCCGGCCCGCCGACCCCGAGGTGGACAAGGCCCTGCGGGAGGTCGAGGCGGAGCTCGCGGGCCGCTGGGGCGAGACCAAGCTGGAGCCCTCGGTCAGCCGGATCGCGGCCCTGATGGACGTGCTGGGCGAGCCGCAGCGCTCGTACCCCTCTATCCACCTCACCGGCACCAACGGCAAGACCTCCACGGCCCGGATGATCGAGGCCCTGCTCACCGCCTTCGACCTGCGCACCGGCCGCTACACCTCGCCGCATGTGCAGTCGGTGACCGAGCGGATCAGCCTGGACGGCGCCCCGATCAGCCATGAGCGGTTCGTGGAGACCTACCGGGACATCCAGCCGTACGTCGAGATGACCGACGCGGCCCAGGAGTACCGGCTCTCCTTCTTCGAGGTGCTGACCGGTATGGCGTACGCCGCCTTCGCGGACGCGCCGGTCGATGTCGCCGTGGTCGAGGTCGGCATGGGCGGCACCTGGGACGCCACCAATGTGATCGACGGCTCGGTGGCCGTGGTCACCCCGATCAGCCTGGACCACACCGACCGGCTGGGCTCCACCACCGCCGAGATCGCCGCCGAGAAGGCCGGGATCATCAAGCCGGGCGCGACCGTGGTGATGGCCCAGCAGCCGGTGGACGCGGCGCAGGTGCTGCTGAAGCGGGCCGTCGAGGTGGACGCCACGGTGGCGCGGGAGGGCATGGAGTTCGGCGTGGCCGCCCGCGAGGTGGCGGTCGGCGGGCAGCTGCTCACCCTGCGCGGGCTCGGCGGGGAGTACGAGGAGGTTTTCCTCCCGCTGTACGGGGCCCACCAGGCGCACAACGCGGCCGTGGCGCTCGCCTCGGTGGAGGCCTTCTTCGGCGTCGGCGCGGAGGCGTCCCGGACCCTGGACGTGGACACCGTCCGGCGGGCCTTCGCCACGGTGGCCTCCCCGGGCCGGCTGGAGGTGGTCCGCCGCAGCCCCACCGTCGTGCTGGACGCGGCGCACAACCCGGCGGGCGCGCTGGCCGCCGCCGAGGGGGTGCGCGAGGCGTTCTCCTTCTCCCGGCTCATCGGCGTCGTCGGCACCAGCGCCGACAAGGACGTCCGGGGGCTGCTCGAAGCCCTGGAGCCGATCCTCGCCGAGGTGGTCGTCACGCAGAACTCCACCCATCGCGCCATGGACGCCGACGAGCTGGCCGCCCTCGCGGTCGAGGTCTTCGGCGACGAGCGGGTGGTGGTGGAGCCCCGGCTGGACGACGCGCTGGAGGCGGCGATCACCCTCGCGGAGGAGGAGGACGAGTACGCCGGCGCGGGCGTGCTGGTCACCGGTTCGGTCATCACGGTCGGCGAGGCCCGGCTGCTGCTCGGAAAGGGCTGAAGCCCATGCGTACGCTCTGCGCCTCCACCCTGATCGGCGAGTTCTTCGTGATCGGCTTCGCCGGGCTGGTGGCGATGAAGGACGACACCCTGTCCCTGGGCACGGTCTGGACGGTGTGCGGGGTGCTGATGGCGCTCAGCGTGCTGCTGTGCGGGATGATCACTCGCCCCGGCGGCCTCCAGCTCGGCTGGGCGCTGCAGATCGCGCTGATCGCCAGCGGCTTCGTGGTCCCGCTGATGTTCTTCCTGGGCGTGGTGTTCGGCGGGCTGTGGTGGGCGTCCATCCACTACGGACGGAAGATCGACGAGGCCAAGGCGCGCTGGGCCGCCCAGGCCGAGGAGACGGAAGGCGCCCCGGCGTCCTGAGGCCCTCCGGGGCGGGTGCCGGGGTCACCCCACCGGCGTACAAGCGGCCGCTTGCCGCCCTGTAGCCTCAGCTCACCGCACCGCACGCCTGCAAGGAGCCGCCACACATGTCCCAGCGCACCCTCGTCCTCCTTAAGCCCGACGCGGTCCGCCGCGGCCTGATCGGGGAGATCATCGGTCGGATCGAGCGGAAGGCCGACTGGACCATCACCGCGATGGAGCTGCGGGAGCTCGGGCAGGACACGCTGGAGCTGCACTACGGCGAGCACCAGGGCAAGCCGTTCTACGAGCCGCTGGTCGCCTTCATGGCCTCCGGCCCGGTGGTGGCGCTGGTGGTCGAGGGCGAACGGGTGATCGAGGGCGTGCGCCGGCTGGCCGGCCCCACCGACCCGATCGCGGCGGAGCCCGGCTCCATCCGGGGCGACTTCGGCACCATCGTCCGGGAGAACCTGATCCACGCCTCGGACTCCGAGGAGTCCGCCATTCGGGAGCTGAAGATTTTCTTCCCCGGCATTTCCTGATCCGCGATCAGGCCCGCGCCGGGACGCCGCGGAGTCGGCAATCCGCGGCCCGCTGTCCGCCATACAGCGCATACGGCGATCAAAGCCCTGGGGCGACCGATGGAATTTCGGTCGCCCTTCGGCATATGAGCGCAACCTAAGGGAACGCATCGGTCCGATGCCTCGTCACCTGTACAGAGGTGTCACCTGTACAGAGGTGTGAGCGGGCGGCCCACCGCGCCGGTTCCGGGCGGTCGGCACTACGATGAAACTCCTCGCTCGCACCCACCCACCACCTCGCCGACCTGAGAAGCCGTCAAGCTCTGATTGGGGAGGTCCGACGCATCCTCATGGGAAACAAGGGGAACTCAATGTCGTTCATCGGCCGTGACATGGCTGTCGACCTCGGGACCGCCAACACGCTGGTGTACGTGAGGGGTCGCGGCATCGTCCTGAACGAGCCGTCCGTCGTCGCGATCAACACCAACACCGGTGGCATCCTGGCGGTCGGCGCCGAGGCCAAGAAGATGATCGGCCGCACGCCCGGCAACATCGTGGCGGTGCGGCCCCTGAAGGACGGCGTGATCGCCGACTTCGAGATCACCGAGCGGATGCTCCGCTACTTCATCCTCAAGATCCACAAGCGCCGCTACCTGGCCCGCCCGCGGGTCGTGGTCTGCGTGCCCTCCGGCATCACCGGAGTGGAGCGCCGCGCCGTGATCGAGGCGTCCACCCAGGCCGGCGCCCGCCAGGTGCACATCATCGAGGAGCCCATGGCCGCGGCCATCGGCTCCGGGCTGCCGGTGCACGAGGCCACCGGCAACATGGTGGTGGACATCGGCGGCGGCACCACCGAGGTGGCCGTCATCTCGCTCGGCGGAATCGTCACCGCGCAGTCCATCCGGGTGGCCGGCGACGAGCTGGACAACGCGATCATCCAGCACATCAAGAAGGAGTACAGCCTCCTCCTCGGTGAGCGCACCGCCGAGCAGATCAAGATCACCATCGGCTCCGCGTACGACCTGGAGACCGACGAGCACACCGAGATCCGCGGCCGCGACCTGGTCTCCGGGCTGCCCAAGACGGTGGTCATCTCCGCCGCCGAGGTGCGCAAGGCCATCGAGGAGCCGGTCAACGCCATCGTGGACGCGGTCAAGACCACCCTGGACAAGTGCCCGCCGGAGCTGTCCGGCGACGTCATGGACCGGGGCATCGTCCTCACCGGCGGCGGCGCGCTGCTGCGCGGCCTGGACGAGCGGCTGCGCCGGGAGACCGGCATGCCGATCCATATCGCCGAGGACCCGCTGGACTCGGTGGCGCTGGGATCCGGCAAGTGCGTGGAGGAGTTCGAGGCGCTCCAGCAGGTGCTGGACGCCCAGCCCCGCAGGTAACCCGCGGGTAAGCAGCACCCTGGCTCCGGCCGGGGCCGCCTACCGGGCGGGCCCCGGCCGCGGTTGGTATAACGGCATACACATCGCTACGAGGAAGGCACGGCCGCCCGCGTGAGGGACACACGAGAGAGCCGGCTGCTCCTGGTGCTGCTGGTCGTCATCGCGTTCGCACTGATCACGGTGGACATCCGCGGCGGCGAGGAGTCACCCGTCGACGGCGCCCGGCGGGCCGCCGCCACGGTCTTCGGCCCGGTCGAGAACAGCGTCGCGTCCGCCGTCGACCCGGTGGGCAACGCCATCGGGGCCGTCCGGGACTCGGGCGAGCGCCACAACCGCATCGCCGCCCTGGAACGCGAGAACGCCGCGCTGAAGACCAGACTCGGCAGCGACGACCGCAACCGCAGCAGAGTGCGCGAACTGGACAACCTGCTGCGCAAGGCCGGCGCCGGCCAGTACGGCATCAAGGCCGCCGAGGTCGTCGCCATAGGATCCGCGCAGGGCTTCTCCTGGACCGTCACCATCGACGCCGGCGCCAACGACGGCATCAAGCGGGACATGACCGTCATCAACGGCGACGGACTGGTCGGCCGGGTCACCACCGTCGGCCCCTCCACCTCCACCGTGCTGCTCGCCAACGACCCCGACTTCACCGTGGGCACCCGGATGGAGAAGACCGACGAACTCGGCTTCGCCACCGGCCAGGGCGACCGCCCGCTGTCGGTGCAGTTCCTCAACGGCAAGGCCCGGATCAAGCCCGGCGACCGGCTGGTCACCTTCGGCTCCCAGGCCGACAAGCCGTTCGTGGCCGGGGTCCCGGTCGGCGAGGTGGTCCGGGTGGACCCCTCCGGCGGCGAGCTGACCAAGAACGTCTTCGTCCGCCCGTACGCCTCCTTCAGCAAGCTCGACGTGGTCGGCGTCGTGGTCCAGGCCCCGCGCACCGACCCGCGCGACACGGTCCTGCCGCCCAAGCCGAAGCCCGAGCCCACCGTCACCGTCACGGTGACCCCGACACCCACCGCCGGCCCCAGCGGCGGCCCGTCCACGGCGCCCAACGCCCAGCCGCAGGACCCGGCGGTCCGCGACGAGAACGACCCGGCCGACCAGCCGGCGGCCAACGACCCGGCGGGGGATGAGTAAGGCGATGCGCGTCAACCGGATCCTGCTCTCCGCGGCCCTCCTCTTCGTCGCCCTGGTCCTCCAGGTCTCGGTGCTGGCCCGGCTGCAACTGCCCGGCGCCGTCCCCGACCTGCTGCTGCTCACCGTGGTGGGCCTGGCCCTGGTGTACGGGCATGTCAGCGGCGCCCTGGTCGGCTTCGCCGCCGGGCTGCTCGCCGACTTCGCCCCGCCCGCCGAGCACGCCGCCGGGCGCTACGCCCTGGTGCTCTGCGTGGTCGGCTATGTGGTCGGGCTGGCCAAGCCGACCACCGGGCCGCTGCGCTCCATCACCATCCCGATGGCCATGGTGGCGCTCGCCGCCGTCGGCTCCACCCTGCTCTACGCGGGCGTCGGCGCCCTGGTCGGCGACACCGCCGCCCGCCATGTCGGCCTGGTCTCCCTGCTGATCACCGCCGTCATCTACGACCTGCTGCTCGCGCCCTTCACCGTGCCGCTGATCATGGCGCTGGCCAGACGCGCCGACAGCGACCCGCTCGCCGAGTCGCCCGGCTCCTCCGGCTCGGACGTGGCCGGCGGCTGGAGCGCCTTCGGCACCGGGCTGCGCATCGGCGACCAGCGCGGCGGACTGCGCGTCAAGGCCGCCCGCAACCGGGCCGCCCGGGCCGGCCGCATCAAGAGCGTCAAGCGACTGTGAGCCTCACGTGACCAACATCCCCGAGACCGGCCGGACGCCCCGTGTCCAGGTGCGGCTGATCGTCATCCAGGTCCTGGTCTTCTCCCTGCTGCTCACCCTCGGCGGGCGCCTGTGGTACCTGCAGATCCGGCAGGGCAAGGAGTACACCGACGAGGCGAAGAACAACCACGTCCAGCAGGTCGTCCAGCCCGCCGTGCGCGGCTCCATCCTGGACGCCCGCGGCATCCCGCTCGCCGACAACGAGACCCGGCTGGTGGTCTCCGCCTCGCGCACCGAGCTGATGAAGATGAAGGACGACGGCAAGGGCGTCCTGACCCGGCTCGCCGGGGTGCTGAAGATGAAGCCCAAGGACGTCACCGACAAGGTCCGGCTCTGCGACGCCGAGACCCCGCAGCCCTGCTGGAACGGTTCGCCCTTCCAGCCCATCCCGGTCACCGACGAGGCCACCACCCAGCAGGCCCTGCAGATCCGGGAGCGCGCCGAGGACTTCCCCGGCATCACCGCCGAACCCACCGCCGTACGCCGCTACCCGGCCCCCGGCAAGTCCCGCACCTCCCAGGTCCTCGGCTACCTCTCGCCGGTCACCGACGAGGAGATCCAGAAGGCCAAGGACAGCGACTCGCCGTTCCTCCGCTCCGACATGGTCGGCCGCTCCGGACTGGAGCGCACCTACGACAAGGCGCTGCGCGGCAAGGCCGGGGTCACCCGCTACGAGGTGGACAACCTCGGCCGGGTGCTCGGCGAGGCGGCGAGTGACCCGGGCCGCCCCGGCTCCTCGGTGGTCACCTCCATCGACGCCCGGGTGCAGGCGGTCGCCGAGCATGAGCTGTACCAGGCGATGAAGACCGTGCGGAAGGAGACCGACAAGGTCACCGGCCGTCCGTACGAGGCCGACTCCGGGGCCGTGGTGGTGATGGAGTCCAGGACCGGCCGGATCGTGGCCATGGCCTCCCAGCCGGACTACGACCCCAACGCCTGGGTGGGCGGCATCTCCGGCAAGGAGTACGCCCGGATGACCGGCAAGAAGTCCAACTATCCGCTGCTCAACCGGGCCATCCAGGGCCAGGCGCCGGCCGGCTCCATCTTCAAGGTGGTCTCCGCCAGCGCCGCCGTCCGGGCCGGCTACGACTTCGACGGCCGCTACAACTGCTCCAGCTCCTACAGCCTGGGCAGCCGCAGCTTCGCCAACTTCGAGTCCCAGGGCCACGGCCCCATCTCGCTCGGCGACGCCCTGAAGTTCTCCTGCAACACCGTCTTCTACCGCCTGGGCCACGAGGAGTGGCAGCGGGACGGCGGGCTGAAGCCCAAGAAGGGCGCCCACGACTGGTTCTACCGCACCGCCCATGACTTCGGGCTCGGCGCCGAGACCGGCATCGACCTGCCCAACGAGGTCAAGGGCCGCATCCCGGACCGCCGCTGGAAGCAGGCCTTCTGGGAGGCCAACAAGGGCATCTGGTGCAAGCAGGGCAAGAAGGGCGGCAGCTACGTCCAGCAGATCGCCTACGAGAGCTGCCTGGAGGGCAACCAGCTGAAGGCGTTCGACAGCATCAACTACGCCATCGGCCAGGGTGACGTGCTGGTCACCCCCATCCAGATGGCCACCGCCTACGCCGCCATCAGCAACGGCGGCACCCTCTTCAACCCCACCGTCGGCAAGGCCGTGATCAGCCCCGACGGCAAGCGGGTCGAGGAGATCAAGCCGCAGGCGCACGGGAAGCTGCCGGTCGACGCCAAGACCATCAAGAACCTCGACAAGGGCCTGCGGTCCGTGGTCGAGCCCGGCGGCACCGCCGCCTGGCGGTTCGGCGGCTGGCCCCAGGACAAGATCCCCATGCGGGCCAAGACCGGCACCGCCCAGGTCTACGACAAGCAGACCACCTCCTGGTTCGCCACCTACACCGACGACTTCACCATCGTGATGACGATCTCCCAGGGCGGCACCGGCTCCGGCGCCTCCGGCCCCGCCGTGCGCAACATCTACGACGCCCTGTACGGCCTGGACGACTCCGGCAAGCAGGACCTCAAGCGGGCCCTGCTGCCCGGGCCGCAGAAGCAGCTGCCGAAGGTCCAGGCGGACGGCTCCATCGAGGCGCCGCCCATCGCCCCGTACGACCCCAACGCCCAGAAGGTCGACCCGAACGAGTACACCGGGCAGGAGCAGCTCGCCGGTCCGCCACCGCACGCCGGCACCCCACCGGCCCGGAGGGACTGACGCCATGGCCGCCAACCACTTCTCCGTCCCCCGCTACGCCCCCGACAAGGGCGGCACCTGGGCCAGGATGACCGCGCGCGACTCGATGGTGCGCCGGCTGGACTGGCCGCTGCTGGGCGCCGCGCTGGCGCTGTCCGTGCTCGGCTGCCTGCTGGTGTGGTCCGCCACTCGGGGCCGCACCGAGCTCAACGGCGGCGACCCCTACTCGTTCCTCTTCCGGCACGCCATGAACACCGGCATCGGGCTCGCCCTGATGGTCGGCACCATCTGGCTCGGCCACCGCACCCTGCGCGGCGCCGTCCCGGTGCTCTACATCCTGTCGGTGGTCCTGGTGCTGCTGGTGCTCACCCCGCTGGGCGCCACCATCAACGGCGCGCACGCCTGGATCAAGGTCGGCGGGCTCTCGCTCCAGCCCTCGGAGTTCGTCAAGGTCACCATCATCCTCGGGATGGCGATGCTGCTCGCCGCCAAGGTGGACGCCGGCGACCAGCTCCACCCCGACCACCGCACCGTCGCCAAGTCCCTGGGCATCGCGGTGCTCCCGATGGCCATCGTGATGCTGATGCCGGACCTCGGCTCGGTGATGGTCATGGTGGTGATCGTGCTCGGGGTGCTGCTCGCCTCCGGCGCCTCCAACCGCTGGATCTTCGGCCTGATCGGCGCCGGGATCGCGGGCGCGGTGGCGGTGGCCGCGCTCGGGGTGCTCGACCAGTACCAGATCAACCGCTTCGCGGCGTTCGCCAACCCCGAACTCGACCCGGCCGGCGCCGGCTACAACACCAACCAGGCCCGGATCGCCATCGGCTCCGGCGGGCTGTACGGGGAGGGGCTGTTCAACGGCCACCAGACCACCGGCCAGTTCGTGCCCGAGCAGCAGACCGACTTCATCTTCACGGTGGCCGGCGAGGAGCTGGGCTTCATCGGCGCCGGTGCGATCATCGCGCTGCTCGGCGTGGTGCTCTGGCGGGCCTGCCGGATCGCCCGGGAGACCACCGAGCTCTACGGGACGGTCGTCGCCGCCGGGATCATCGCCTGGTTCGCCTTCCAGTCCTTCGAGAACATCGGGATGACGCTCGGCATCATGCCGGTCGCCGGACTGCCGCTGCCGTTCGTCTCCTACGGAGGGTCGGCGATGTTCGCCGTCTGGGTGGCGGTCGGACTGCTCCAGTCCATCCGGGTGCAGCGACCCATGAGCGCCTGACGGCCCTGGTGCAAGCCCCGGTGACGGCATAGGAAGCCGCCACCGGGGCACTTTACGACCATGGCGGACACCAGGCGCGAGATCGAACGCAAGTACGAGGCCACCCCCGGTACGCGGCTCCCCGACCTCACCGGCACCGCCGGTATCAGCAGCGTCGCCGACCAGGGCACGGTCGAGCTGGACGCCGTCTACCACGACACCGCCGACCTGCGGCTGGCCGCCGCCGGGATCACCCTGCGCCGCCGCACCGGCGGCTCGGACGCCGGCTGGCACCTCAAGCTCCCGGTCGCCCCCGGCGTACGGGACGAGCTGCACGCCCCGCTCAGCGACACCGTCCCCGACGACCTGGCCGCCCTGGTCCGCGCCCGCACCCGGGACGCCGCCCTCGCCCCGCTGGTCCGGCTCCGCTCCCGCCGCGAGATCCGCCATCTCCTCGCCGCCGACGGCACCCCGCTCGCCGAGCTGTCCACCGACACCGTCCGCGCCCAGCGCCTCGGCGGGAAGAAGGTCACCGCGGTCACCTGGACCGAGATAGAGGTCGAACTCGCCGACGGCACCGACCCCGCCCTCCTGGACGCCGTCACCAAGCGGCTGCGCAAGGCCGGGGTCACCGTCTCCGACGCCCCCTCCAAGCTCGCCCGCGCCCTCGCCGAGACCGGCCGCCGCGTCCCCGACCGCACCCCGCCCACCGGCTCCACCGCCGGCGACCGGGTCCTGGCCTACCTGTACGAGCAGGCCGAGGCGCTCACCACCTACGACGCCGCCGTCCGCCGCGACCTGCCCGACTCCGTGCACAAGATGCGGGTCGCCACCCGCCGGATGCGCAGCGCCTTCAAGACGTACAAGAAGGTCCTGGACCCGGCCGCCACCACCCCGCTCGCCGACGAGCTGAAGTGGCTGGCCGGCGAGCTCGGCACCGACCGCGACCACGAGGTGCTGACCGAACGGCTCACCGCGCACCTTGACGCCGTCCCCACCACCCTCCTCCTCGGCCCCGTCCGCGCCCGCCTCACCGCCTGGGCCGCCGCCGGCCGCACCTCCTCGCACCAGCACACCCTCGCCACGCTCGACAGCGAGCGGTACGCCCGCCTCCTTGACGCCCTGCACGCCCTCCTCGCCGACCCGCCCTTCCGCAAGCCCGCCCGCAAGGATGCCGAGCCCGTCCTCGCCAAGGCCGTCCTCAAGGACTTCGACCGCCTCGCCCGCCGGATCGGCACCGCCCTCGACACCCCGGCGGGCCACGACCGCGACCTCGCCCTGCACGAGGCCCGCAAGGCCGCCAAGCGCGCCCGGTACGCCGCCGAGGCCGCCCGGCCCGCCCTGGGCAAGCCCGCGAAGAAGCTGGCCAAGGCGGTCAAGGGCGTACAGAAGCTGCTCGGCGACCACCAGGACGGCGTGGTCGCCCGCGAGCAGCTGCGGCAGCTGGCGATCAAGGCCCACGCGGCCGGCGAGACCGCGTTCACCTGGGGCCTGCTCTACGGCCGCGAGGAGGGCGAGGCCGAGCGGGTCGAACGCGACCTGCCCGAGGTGTGGGCGCAGACGGCCGAGCAAGGCCGCACCAGCACACTGCGGAACCTCTGAGGGCGTACGGGACGTCCCCGATCCCGGGTACGCTGGTAAGTCGCCCTGCCGCCCACGAAGGTTCCCGATGTCTTCCGAGTCGTCTGCCGCTGCCGTGCCGCCCGCCGCGTCGTCCGCGGGCCCGTCCGCGGAACTGCCCGCGGGTCCGACCGCGGAGTCGGTCTTCCCCCAGCTGGAAGCCCTGCTCCCGCATGTGCAGAAGCCCATCCAGTACGTCGGCGGTGAGCTCAACAGCACCGTCAAGCCCTGGGACGAGTGCGATGTCCGCTGGGCCCTCATGTACCCGGACGCCTACGAGGTGGGGCTGCCCAACCAGGGCGTCATGATCCTCTACGAGGTGCTCAACGAGCAGGCCGGGGTCCTCGCCGAGCGCACCTACAGCGTCTGGCCGGACCTGGAGGAGCTGATGCGCGAGCACGGCGTCCCCCAGTTCACGGTGGACAGCCACCGCCCGGTCAAGGCCTTCGACGTGCTGGGCCTCAGCTTCTCCACCGAGCTGGGTTACACCAACATGTTCACCGCGCTGGACCTCGCGGGCATCCCCCTGGAGTCCAAGGACCGCACCGTCGACGACCCGATCGTCCTGGCCGGCGGCCACGCGGCCTTCAACCCGGAGCCGATCGCCGACTACATCGACGCGGCGGTCATCGGCGACGGCGAGCAGGCCGTCCTCGACATGACCCGGATCATCCGCGCCTGGAAGGCCGAGGGCCGCCCCGGCGGCCGCGAGGAGGTCCTCCTCCGCCTGGCGAAGACCGGCGGCGTCTACATCCCCGCCTTCTACGACGTGGAGTACCTGCCCGACGGCCGCATCGGCCGCGTGGTGCCCAACCGCTCCGGCGTCCCGTGGCGGGTCTCCAAGCACACCGTCATGGACCTGGACGAGTGGCCCTACCCCAAGCAGCCGCTGGTCCCGCTCGCCGAGACCGTCCATGAGCGGATGTCCGTCGAGATCTTCCGCGGCTGCACCCGCGGCTGCCGTTTCTGCCAGGCCGGCATGATCACGCGCCCCGTGCGGGAGCGAAGCATCACCGGCATCGGCGAGATGGTGGACAAGGGGCTGAAGGCCACCGGCTTCGAGGAGGTGGGCCTGCTCTCCCTCTCCTCAGCCGACCACTCCGAGATCGGCGACATCGCCAAGGGCCTGGCCGACCGCTACACCGAGGACAAGATCGGCCTCTCGCTGCCCTCCACCCGCGTGGACGCCTTCAACGTGGACCTGGCCAACGAGCTGACCCGCAACGGCCGCCGCTCCGGGCTCACCTTCGCCCCCGAGGGCGGCTCCGAGCGGATGCGGAAGGTCATCAACAAGATGGTCTCCGAGGAGGACCTGATCCGCACGGTCGCCACCGCCTACGGCAACGGCTGGCGCCAGGTGAAGCTGTACTTCATGTGCGGTCTGCCCACCGAGACCGACGAGGACGTGCTCCAGATCGCCGACATGGCGATGAACGTGATCGCCAAGGGCCGCGAGGTCTCCGGCTCCGGCGACATCCGCTGCACCGTCTCCATCGGCGGCTTCGTCCCCAAGCCGCACACCCCGTTCCAGTGGGCGCCGCAGCTCTCCGCCGAGGAGACCGACGCCCGGCTGGAGAAGCTGCGCGACAAGATCCGCGGCGACAAGAAGTACGGCCGCTCCATCGGCTTCCGCTACCACGACGGCAAGCCCGGCATCATCGAGGGCCTGCTCTCCCGCGGCGACCGCCGGGTCGGCGACGTCATCCGCGCGGTCTGGGAGGACGGCGGCCGCTTCGACGGCTGGCGCGAGCACTTCTCCTACGACCGCTGGATCGCCTGCGCCGACAAGGCCCTTCCCGAGCACGGCGTGGACCTCGCCTGGTACACCACCCGCGAGCGCGGCTACGAGGAGGTCCTGCCCTGGGACCACCTCGACTCGGGCCTGGACAAGGACTGGCTCTGGGAGGACTGGCAGGACGCCCTGGACGAGACCGAGGTCGAGGACTGCCGCTGGACCCCCTGCTTCGACTGCGGCGTCTGCCCCCAGATGGACACCTCCATCCAGATCGGCCCCACCGGCAAGAAGCTGCTCCCGCTGACCGTGGTCAAGTAGCCGCCCTGGTCTCTGTCCGCCCCTCCCGCCACCCGGTGGGAGGGGCGACGGCGTTCCCGGCCCAGCGCCCGGAAGAACGCGCGATCAGCGGGCCAGATCGCCCGGGTCGGTGTTGGCCCCGCACAGCACCACGGCGACCTTTCCGCCCTCGCCCGCGAGGCCCGGCGCCGAGGTGAGGGCGGCGAAGGCGGTGGCCGCGGCGTGCTCGACCGCCAGCCGGTGCTCGTCCCAGAGCAGCTGCCGCGCCCGGACGATCTCCTCGTCCGGTACGAGGACGCCGCGCACCCCGTCCTGCCGGGCCGCGTGCAGGGCCAGGGCGGAGGCCCGGCGGGCGCCGAGGGAGTCGGCGGCCACCGAGTCCACGGCGACGTCCACCGGGCGGCCCGCCTCCAGGGCGGCGTGCAGCGCGCGGCAGTTCCGCGGCTCGACCGCGACGGTACGGATGCCGTGGTGCCGGGCGGCGGTGGCGACCCCGGCGAACAACCCCCCGCCGCCCACCGCCACCACGACCGTGTCCAGCTCGGGCACCCGGGCCAGGATCTCGTCCAGCAGGGTGCCCGCGCCGGCCGCGATCAGCGGATGGTCGTACGCGTGCGAGGTGAGCGCGCCGCTGGTGGCCGCGAACTCCTCGCAGGCGGCCAGCGCCTCGGCGTACTCCGTACCCACCAGCCGGACATCGGCCCCGTAGGAGCGCAGCCGGGCCGCCTTGACCGCGGGGGCGGTGGCCGGCAGGAACACCGTGGCCGGGACGCCCGACTGCCGGGCGGCCCAGGCGCACGCCAGCCCCGCGTTGCCACCGGAGGCGATCGTCACCCCGGTGTCCGGAAGGGTGCCCGCGTCCCGGTGCGCCCGGAGGAAGTTCTGCGCGCCCCGGGCCTTGAAGCTGCCGGTGTGCTGCAGGAACTCCAGCGCCAGCCAGACCTCCTGGCCCCGCGGCCCGCCGCCGCCGAGGCCGACCGGCGCCACGGCCACGGGCCGAACCCGCCCCGCGATCCGGTCGGCCGCCGCCTCGATATCCCCGTAGCCGAACTCCCGCACCACGACCCCTCCTTCTTCCTCCAACGGACCCGGATCCTCTCCCGAGGTCTGCCGATCATGGACGCTAGGGTCCCCTCATGAACGCCATAGCCCTGCGCGGCACCACCATCCACTACGACGACCTCGGCCCAAGAGACGGCCTTCCGGTCCTCCTGATCCACGGGCACCCCTTCAACCGGACCCTGTGGGCGCCCCAGGCCGAGGCCCTGACCGCGGCCGGCTACCGGGTCGTCACCCCCGACCTGCGCGGCTACGGCGCCAGCGCCGTCACCCCCGGGAAAATCCTCCTCGCCGACTTCGCCGACGACCTCGCCGCGCTCCTGGATCATCTGGGCATCGAGCGGGCCGTGGTGGGCGGGGTCTCCATGGGCGGCCAGATCACCATGGAACTCCAGCTCCGCCACCCGCACCGCGTGCTCGCCCTGGTCCTGTCCGACACCTCGACCCCCGCCGAGACCGAGGAGGGCAGGGAGTTCCGCAACCGCCTGGCCGACCGGCTGCTCGCCGAGGGCATGAGCGGCTACGCGGACGAGGTGATCGACAAGATGCTCGCCCCGTACAACGTCACCGCGCTGCCGGAGGTCGCCGAGCGCGTCCTCGCGATGATGCGGGCCACCGACCCGCGCGGCGCCGCCGCGGCCCTGCGCGGCCGAGCCGAACGCCCCGACTACGCGGACACCGTGGCCGCGGTCGGCAAGCCCGTCCTGATCGTGGTCGGCGCGGACGACGTCTACACCCCCGTCGCGGCCGCCGAGGCGATCCACCGCCTCGCCCCGCACGCCACCCTGTCCGTCATCGACCAGTCCGGCCACCTCCCGGGCGCCGAGCAGCCCGAACGCTTCAACAGCGTGCTGCTGCACTTCCTCACCACCCAGGTGACCGCTGTCTGAGGGCATTGCCCAGGGCGCCCACGAGGCGGGACCATCGACCGGTCGGACAGGACGCGGCCGCAAGGCCGAAGGGGGTACGCCGATGCTGACCGGTACGGACCTGGAACGCCTCCTGGGCGCCTTCGAGCAGACGGCGTTCCGCCTGGAGTCGCTGGACAAGCCCCATACGGAGGAGGACTGGGCGGAGCTCTGGCAGTTCCTCGACACCGAGGTCCTGGGGCCGTCGGGGCGGGGCGGCAACGCCTGGGTGCGCTCGATGACCGACCAGGGCAAGAGCCTGTCCCGGGTGCACATTCTCCGCTCCCCCCTCAACGCCCTTCTCCGTCACGAGCTGGCCGCCTTCCGAAGCGACATCGCGGCGGGGGAGTCCATCGGGATCATCGACCGCGCGGAGCGGGACGTGCAGGGCCTGCCCGACCACGACTTCTGGCTCTTCGACGACCGCGACCTCTACCGGCTGCACCACACCCCCGAGGGCGACCTCACCGGCGCCGAACCCCTGCCCCCCGACCGGCTTCCGGAGTACCGCGCCTACCGCGCCCGAGCCTTGGCATGGGCGGTGCCCTTCGCCGACTGGTGGGCAGAGCACGGCGAGTGAACAGGGGAGGGCTCGGCCCAGCGCTGCGGGAACTCCGGCACGCCTCCGTGAAGTCGGCCCCCGTCGGTGTGTCCTTGCGGCGCATGGGCGGGGCCGGTTCACGGGCCGGGTGAGGAGGGCGCACGGGCGGCTGGCTACGGTGCGCGGGTGAGCGATGACGTCATGGCCTGCCCGGAGTGCGGCGAGCCGATGCGGGCCGGGGGCTTTCTGCTCGCCTTGCGGGAGGAGGACGGGCGGCGGGTGTGCCGGATGCTGTGGGGCTGCACCGACCGCCATGTGTGGTGGCGTTGGGCCGACCGGCCCGGGGAGCAGTTGGAGGCCTGTCCGGTGCCGGGGGTGTTCTTCGGGGGCCGGTGACGGGGGTGGGGGCTCAGCCCAGGACCACGGGGGCGCGGCTCGCCGCACCGCGCCGACCCACCTCCGCGGGTCGCGGGTGACATGACCCGGCCGGTGCGGGGGTAGGCGGAGGGTGATCGGTGTGGCCGGAGGCCATTCGGGTGCACCCTTCTGACCTGGCAGAACGCAGCCCAGGGAACCGTCCGGCAGGCCCGGGCGTACTCTGGGTAGGACAGACGCTCCCGGCGCGGACCCGTCGCCGAGATCTCCCCGCCCCCCACCTGGTGGCGGGGGTGAGCCGGACGGGGCCCCCGGGGCCGCCAAGCTTTGTGGGCGGTGCGCCACCGCGCCCGCCCCGCACCGAGGAGAAGAACCACTGGGCAAGCGACAGCCCGAAGGCCCGCCGCCGGCACCGGCGGTGCAGCGCATCCGACTGCGTTACACCAAGCGCGGCCGCCTCCGGTTCACCAGCCACCGCGACTTCCAGCGCGCGTTCGAGCGGGCGCTGCGGCGCGCCGAGGTGCCCATGGCGTACTCGGCGGGCTTCACCCCGCACCCCAAGGTCTCCTACGCCAACGCCGCCCCCACCGGGACCGGCTCCGAGGCCGAGTACCTGGAGATCGCCCTTACCGCCCACCGCGACCCGGGCCTCCTGCGGCAGCTGCTCGACGAGTCGCTGCCGGACGGGCTGGACATCACCGACGCCGTGGAGGCGCGTACGCCGGGGCTCGCCGACCGGCTCACGGGGTCGGTGTGGGAGCTGCGGTTGACGGGAGTGGGGGCGGAGGAGGCCGCGGACGCGGTCGGGAAGTTCCTCGCCGCGGAGACCGTTGAGGTAAGCCGCACCGCCAAGAACGGGGTACGCACGTTCGACGCCCGGGCCGCCGTGGCCGGGCTTGAGGCCGTATCCGGCCCGTCCGATGGGCCGGGCCAGAGCCCCTGTGCGATACTGCGCCTAGTTGTTCGGCACGTGACACCTGCCGTACGACCCGACGACGTCCTGTCCGGTCTCCGAGCTGTGGCCGACCTGGCGCCGCCGGTCCCCGCAGCGGTGACCAGGCTGGCGCAGGGGCTCTTCGACGAGGAGTCCGGCACGGTGACCGACCCGCTCGCGCCCGACCGCGAGGCAGCCCGGCCCGCCCCACCCACGGCCGCCGGACCCGCCGCCGCCCCGGAGCCGGCAGGTGCGGGTCCCGCGTAGGAGCGCTGTCACCGCGCGGCCCAGGCACTCGGGAGCCATCTGGGTCCGGCCGCGTACATCCACCGGAGACTTTCGCCAGGCCTGCGCACACCACGTACGGAACCGGCGAGCCAGACATCAGAGCTCCCGTGCGGCGGCCGCGCCTGACGCGGCGCCCGGGAGCGTGACGGGAGAACCGCCCGCATGCGCGAAGTGAACGAATCCGGCACCGCCGGTACCAACGAGGACAAGAACCACAACGACGGGAACTCGCCCAGCGATACGCTGCCGCCGCGCCGCCGTCGCCGGGCCGCCTCCCGCCCGGCGGGCCCCCCGGCCGGTGCCGCCGCCCCCGCGGAGGCCGCCGAGGTGACCGCCGAGGCCGCCGCCGCACCCGTGAGTGCCGACGCCCTCGCGGCCGAGGCCCCCGCCGAGGAGGCCGCACCCCCGGCCCGTACCCGCCGCCGCGCCACCCGCAAGGCCACCGCCGCCGCCGGCCCCCCGCCCGCCGCGGAGGAGGGCGCGGAGAGCGCCGAGACGGTCGCGGAGACCGTGGGAACGGCCGTGGAGACGCCCGCTGCCGAAGAGGCCGCCGCCCCGGCGCCGCGTACCCGCCGCCGGGCCACCCGCAAGGCCACCGCCCCGGCCGGCGCGCCCGAGGCCGCCGAGGTGGAGGCCGCCGTGGCCCAGGCCCCGGCCGCCGCCGAGCAGGTCCCGGCCCTGCCCGAGGAGACCGCGCCCCCGGCCCGTACCCGCCGCCGCGCCACCCGCAAGGCCACCGCCCCCGCCGCCGAGGAGACCCCGGCCGTCGAGCAGCCCGCCGCCGAGGAGGCGCCGACCGCTCCGGCCCGCACCCGCCGCCGCGCCACCCGTGCCGCCGCCGCGCCGACCGGGGCCCCCGAGGTCGAGGCCGCGGTGGAGGACGCCGAGGAGACGGCCGAGGAGCTCGCGGAGGAGACCGCCCAGCCGGTGGCCGCGCCGCAGGAGACCGCCGCCCCGGCGCGTACCCGCCGCCGGGCCACCCGTAAGACCGCCGCGCCCGCGCAGGGCGAGGAGGCCGCCGCCGGGGAGACCCCGCCCGCCGCCACCGTCGCGCAGATCGCCGCCGACGAGCCCGAGGTCGCCGCCGCCGAGGAGGCCGCCACCCGTGGCCGAGGCCGCCGCCGGGCGTCCTCGCCGCAGTTCACCGCCGGTGCGGTGGCGCGTCAGGACGCGCCCGAGCAGGGCCGCGGCCGCCGGGCCGCACGGCCCGCCGTAGCGGTCTTCCAGGCGCCGGTGTTCACCGAGCCGATGTTCCAGACCCCGGAGACCGCCGCCGCTGCGGCCGCCGCCGAGGCCGCCACCCGGGGCGAGGAAGTCCGCGAGGAGAAGGCCGAGCGGGGCGGGGACGCCCCGAGGCGTGAGGAGCGGGGCGAGCAGCCGGAGAGCGGTGGCCGCCGTCGCCGCCGCCGGCGTGGCGAGCCCGCCGAGCAGCCCGAGCAGGCCGCGCCCGCCGCCGAGGAGAAGCAGGCCCGGGAGAAGCCGGCCCGCGCGAAGGCGGCCGAGGCGAAGGCCGCCGAGACGAGGGCCGCCGAGGCCGAGGCCGTCGAGGCGCGGGCGGCCGAGGACGCCGAGCCGGAGGCCGTCGAGGAGCCGGAGCAGGAGCAGGACCACGAGGCGGACGAGTCCGAGGACCGCCCCTCGCGCCGCCGCCGTCGCGGTGGTCGCCGCCGTCGCCGCGGCGAGGCCGCCGACGCGGAGGAGGGGGACGAGACCTCCGCCGAGCAGCACACCGAGGACCAGGACCAGGATCAGGACCAGGACGAGGACGAGGAAGGCGACGAGGAGGACGCGGAGGAGGGCGGTACGCCGTCCGCCGCCGGCACCAGCAGCTCCCGCCGCCGTCGCCGTCGCCGCCGCCGCAGCGGTGACACCGGCGGGGACGCCGAGGCCGCCGACGAGGACGGGGTGCGCACCGTCGTCAAGGTGCGCGAGCCGCGCCCGGCCCGCGAGGCCGCCGACGAGGTGCAGTCCATCAAGGGCTCCACCCGTCTGGAGGCGAAGAAGCAGCGCCGCCGCGAGGGCCGCGAGCAGGGCCGCCGCCGGGTGCCGATCATCACCGAGGCCGAGTTCCTCGCCCGCCGCGAGGCCGTCGAGCGGGTCATGGTCGTCCGCCAGAGCGGCGAGCGCACCCAGATCGGCGTCCTGGAGGACGACGTCCTGGTCGAGCACTACGTCAACAAGGAGCAGTCGACCTCCTACGTCGGCAACGTCTACCTGGGCAAGGTGCAGAACGTCCTGCCGTCGATGGAGGCCGCCTTCGTCGACATCGGCAAGGGCCGCAACGCCGTGCTCTACGCCGGTGAGGTCAACTTCGAGGCGCTCGGCATGGGCCATGGCCCGCGCCGGATCGAGGCCGCGCTGAAGTCCGGCCAGTCCGTGCTGGTCCAGGTCACCAAGGACCCGATCGGCCACAAGGGCGCCCGGCTCACCAGCCAGGTGTCGCTGCCCGGCCGCTACCTGGTCTACGTGCCCGAGGGCTCGATGACCGGTATCAGCCGCAAGCTGCCCGACACCGAGCGGGCCCGGCTGAAGACCATCCTCAAGAAGATCGTCCCCGAGGACGCGGGCGTCATCGTGCGCACCGCCGCCGAGGGCGCCAGCGAGGACGAGCTGCGCCGCGACGTCGAGCGGCTCCAGGCGCAGTGGGAGGACATCCAGAAGAAGTCGAAGAACGGCAACGCTCCGACGCTGCTCTACGGCGAGCCGGACATGACCGTCCGGGTCGTCCGGGACATCTTCAACGAGGACTTCTCCAAGGTCATCGTCAGCGGTGACGAGGCCTGGGAGACCATCCACGGCTATGTCTCGCACGTGGCCCCGGACCTCGCGAACCGGCTCACCCGCTGGACCTCGGAGACCGACGTCTTCGCCACCTACCGGATCGACGAGCAGCTGATGAAGGCGCTGGACCGCAAGGTCTGGCTGCCGTCCGGCGGCTCGCTGGTGATCGACAAGACCGAGGCCATGATCGTGGTCGACGTCAACACCGGGAAGTTCACCGGCCAGGGCGGCAACCTGGAGGAGACCGTCACCAGGAACAACCTGGAGGCGGCCGAGGAGATCGTGCGCCAGCTGCGGCTGCGCGACCTGGGCGGCATCGTCGTCATCGACTTCATCGACATGGTGCTGGAGTCCAACCGCGACCTGGTGCTGCGCCGTCTGCTTGAGTGCCTGGGCCGGGACCGGACCAAGCACCAGGTCGCCGAGGTCACCTCGCTGGGCCTGGTCCAGATGACCCGCAAGCGGGTCGGCCAGGGTCTGCTGGAGTCCTTCTCCGAGACCTGCGTCCACTGCAACGGCCGCGGGGTCATCGTCCACATGGAGCAGGCCACCGCCCTCGGAGGCGGTGGCGGCGGCAAGCGCTCCAAGAAGCGCGGCAAGGGCGGCGACGCCCATGTCCACGAGCACGTCTCCGACGAGTCGGTGGCGACCGAGCCGGTCGAGACCGAGGCGGAGGTGGCGGCCGAGCTCGCCGCCCCGACCTCGCTCGCCGAGCCGCTGCCGGAGCGGGTCGCCCCGGACGAGGAGCTGTACTCCTCGGTCGCCGAGGCCGAGGCCGCCGCGACCCGTGGCCGGCGCCGCCGGGCCACCCGCCGGGCGTCCGCCCCGGCCGGTGCCCCCCGGGCCGCCGAGCCCGCCCCGGAGCCGCAGCCCGCGGTCGCCGAGGTGGCGCCCGAGGTGATCGAGATCGAGGCGCTGCCCGCCGTGGCCGCCCCGGAGCAGGCCGAGCCCGAGCTCGCCGCGTCCACCGTGGCGCCCGAGGCCCCGGAGGCCCCGGTCGAGGAGGCCCCGGCCGCCGCTCCGGCGCGTACCCGCCGCCGGGCCACCCGCAAGGCGACCGCCCCGGCGGGCTCGCCCAAGGCGGCCGAGTCCGCGGAGCAGGCGGAGACCGAGATTGTGGCCCCCGCCCCGGCGGCCCCGGTCGAGCCGGTCGCGGCTCCGTCCGAGCCCGCGCCCGCCGAGGAGGCCCCCGCGGCCGCCCCGGCGCGTACCCGCCGCCGCGCCACCCGCAAGGCCACCGCCCCGGCCGGTTCGCCGACGGGCGCGGAGGACGCGGCGGTCGTGGTGGTGTCGGCTCCCGCCGAGGCCGCGCCGGAGCAGCCTGAGGCCCCGCAGGCCGAGGCCCCGGCACCCGCCGAGGGCGAGGAGGCGGCGCCGGCCAAGAAGACGGTCCGCAAGACCGCGGCCAAGAAGGCCACCGCGAAGAAGGCCGCCACCAAGAAGACGGCGGCCAAGAAGACCGCGGCGAAGAAGACGACCGCCAAGAAGGCCACCACCAAGAAGGCGGCGGCGAAGAAGACGGTCGCCGCCGAGCAGCAGTCGCCGTCGGCGGTCACGGCCGCCACGGAGGACTGACCCGGGAGCGAAGAGCCCGGCAGCGGCCGGCCCGGGAGACCGGGACCCGGTGACGGTGAGCGGGGGGCGGGGTGCGCCATGGCGCACCCCCACCCCCCGCTTTTCCGCGGGCCGGGCCCGCGGGCCCGGCCGCCTCCGCTCCATCCGGCCCGAACGATGCTTTTCGGACGGCTGCCGGTGGAACTCCGGACGACCATCGGGTGAACGGATCCGGCCCCGTCCGGCGCTTTGGCGGGTGCGGCGGGCCGGGACCCCCGGGGCCGTATCCGGTCAGACCCCCGCGACCCCTACCAGGCACCGGCCACGGGCCGGAGGCTTTGTTTCGGAATCGATGCATCGCAGGGCGCAGGGGCCCGAAATGGCCCAGGAGATCCCTGATAATGTGACGCCCGGTCGCTGTCGTGGCGGGTGCCGCCCGCATAACGGCCGGTGGCGGATCCGGCTCCGGGGCAGACAGGCCCCGGCAACCCCGGCAGGGCGTCGGCTCGCGCCGGAGGGGGACGCGCGACTCCTCACGTCCGCGGGCGCCCTCAGGACCTCTGCCACAAAGAGCTCTCGCGGTGTTCAAGGAGGACGTCCATGCCGAGCAGCAACGAGCAGCCCATCCCCGCTGCCCGCCCGGTCATCGGTGAAGAGGAGATCGAGGCGGCGGTACGCGTGCTGCGTAGCGGTCGCGTCGTGCAGGGGCCCGAGGTCGCCGCGTTCGAGGAGGAGTTCTCCGCGCTGGTCGACGGCCGCCACTGCGTCGCGGTCAACTCCGGCACCTCCGCGCTGCACCTGCTGCTGATGGCGCTGGGGGTCGGGCCCGGCGACGAGGTGATCGTCCCCTCGTTCTCCTTCGCGGCCTCGGCCAACGTGGTCCGACTGGTCGGCGCCGACGCGGTGTTCGTCGACATCGAGCCGGACGGCTTCAGCCTCGACCCGGCCGCCGTGGAGGCCGCGATCACCCCGCGGACCGCCGCCATCATGCCGGTGCACCTCTACGGGCACCCGGCCGCGATGGACCGGATCACGGCGATCGCCGGCAAGCACGGCCTCGCCGTGGTGGAGGACGCCTGCCAGGCCCACGGCGCGGCGCTGAACGGCACCCCGGTCGGCGCCTTCGGCGCGGGCGGCACCTTCAGCTTCTACCCGACCAAGAACATGCACTCGCTCGAAGGCGGCATGGTCACCACGGCGGACGCCGAGACCGCCCGCACCCTGCGCCTGCTGCGTAACCAGGGCATGGAGACGCGGTACGCCAACGAGATCGTCGGCGCCAACATGCGGCTGACCGACGTGGCCGCCGCCGTCGGCCGCGTCCAGCTCGGCAAGCTGGACGGCTGGACCGAGCAGCGCATCGCCAACGCCGCGTACCTCACGGAGCACATCACCGCCCCGAACGTGGTCACCCCGCCGGTCGCCCCGGGCGCCCGGCACGTCTACCACCAGTACACGGTCCGCATCCGCGGCGACCGGGACGCCGCCATGGCGAAGCTCACCGAGGCCGGCGTCGGCAACGCGGTCTACTACCCGACCCCCATCCACCGGCTGAAGCCGTACTGGGAGCCGGACCAGAAGGCCGGCCGCAGCTGGGACCTGCCGGAGACCGAGAAGGCCGCCGCCGAGGTGGTCTCGCTGCCCGTGCACCCCTCGCTGGGCCAGGGGGACCTGGAGCGGATCGCCGCCGCCGTGAACGCGCTGGGAGAGAACCTGTGAGCACCGCCGCCTCGCCGCTGCGCGCCGGGCTCGTCGGCCTCGGCTCGATGGGCCGCAACCACGCCCGGGTCCTGGCCTCCCTGGACGGCGTCCGACTGGTCGGCGTGGTCGACCCGATGGGCGACAAGAACGGCTGGTCGCAGGGCGCCCCGGTGCTCGCGACCGTCGAGGAGCTGATCGCCCTCGGCATCGACTACGCCGTGGTGGCCTGCCCCACCGCGCTCCACGAGCCGGTCGGCCTGGCGCTCGCCGAGGCCGGCGTGCACGCGCTGATCGAGAAGCCCCTCGCGGACACCGTGGAGGGCGCCCGCCGCCTGATGGAGGCCTTCGAGTCCCGCGGCCTGGTCGCCGGCGTCGGCCACATCGAGCGGTGCAACCCCGCGCTGCGCTCGCTGCGGACCCGGCTGGAGGCCGGCGAGCTGGGCGACGTCTACCAGGTCGTCACCCGCCGCCAGGGCCCCTTCCCGCACCGCATCGCCGACGTCGGCGTGGTCAAGGACCTGGCCACCCACGACATCGACCTCAGCGGCTGGGTCACCGGCCAGACCTACACCACCATCGCCGCGCACACCGTCTCCAAGTCGGGCCGGGTGCACGAGGACATGGTCTCCGCGGTCGGCCAGCTCTCCGACGGCACCATGGTCAACCATCTGGTCAACTGGCTGAGCCCGCTCAAGGAGCGGTTCACCTCGGTCACCGGTGAGCGCGGTTGCTTCGTCGCCGACACCCTCACCGCCGACCTGACCTTCCACTCCAACGCCGCCGTGGCCACCGAGTGGGAGGCGCTGCGCGCCTTCCGCGGTGTCTCCGAGGGCGACATGGTCCGCTACGCCATCCCCAAGCGCGAGCCGCTGCTGGTCGAGCACGAGCTGTTCCGCGACGCGGTGCGCGGCGGGCCCCGTGACATCTGCACCCTGCGGGACGGCCTGCGGACCGTGGAGGTCGCCGAGGCGGTGCTGAAGTCGGCCGCCGGCGGCGGCACGATCTTCCTGGGGAATCGGACGGACGATGACAACTGAGCAGTCTCCGGTGCGGGCCCCCGGCGGGCCCGCCACCCGGCTGACGCGGGGGGCGGGGCATGGGCAGCAGCCCTGACGTCACCGTCCCCGACGTCACCGTCGTGGTCGCCGTCTACAACACGATGCCCTACCTCACCCAGTGCCTGGAGTCACTGGTGGGGCAGAGCATCGGACGCGGCCGGCTGGAGGTCGTCGCGGTGGACGACGGCTCCACCGACGACAGCGGCCGGGAACTCGACCGGTTCGCCGCGCGGTACCCGGACACCGTCAAGGTGATCCACCAGGAGAACTCCGGCGGACCGGCGGCCCCCAGCAACCGCGCGCTGGAGGTCGCCACCGGCCGCTTCGTCTACTTCATGGGCTCCGACGACTACCTCGGCGAAGAGGCCCTGGAGCGGATGGTCGGCTACGCCGACCGGCACGAGTCGGACATCGTGGTCGGCAAGATGGTCGGCACCAACGGGCGGTACGTGCACCAGGCGCTGTACAAGAAGAACGAGCCGGACGTCGGGCTCTCCGACTCGGCGCTGCCGTTCACGCTGGCCAACACCAAGCTGTTCCGGCGCGAGTTGGTCGAGAAGCACAAGCTGCGCTTTCCCGAGGACATGCCGGTCGGCTCCGACCAGCCGTTCACCATCGAGGCCGTGGCGCGCGCCCGCCGGACCTCCGTGCTGGCCGACTACACCTGCTACTACGCGGTCAAGCGCGGCGACTCCTCCAACATCACCTACCGGGCCGACCACCTGGCCCGGTTGCGCTGCGTGGCCGACATCATGCGGCACACCGCCGGACTGATCCCGGCCGGGCCGGAGCGGGACGCCGTCTTCCACCGCCACTTCCTGTGGGAGCTGGCCAAGCTCGTCCAGCACGACTTCCCGGCCCTGGACGCCGAGACCCGCCGCCAGGTGTGCGCCGGCGTCGCCACCCTGGCCGACCAGTACTTCACCGACGGCGTACGCGACCGGATGGACGTCCAGCGCCGGGTGCGGATCGCGCTGGCGCAGCGCGGCGCGGTGGAGGAGCTGGCCCGGGCCATCGAGGACGAGGCGGAGCACGGCACCCCGCCGGTCCTGCTGGAGGACGGCCGGGCCTACGTCGGCTACCCGGGATTCCGGGACGCACTGGCCCTGCCCGACCGGGTCTTCGAGATCCTGGACGAGAACGCCGCCGCCCGGCTCGCCTCCGGCACCCGCTACCTGGACGCCGAGTGGGAGCAGACCGGCGACGAACTGGCCGTGCGCCTCGCGGTGCGGGTGCCGGTCACCGCCGACACCGCCTCGCTCACCCTGCGGCCGGCCCCGAAGGCCATGCCGCGCAGCGCCGACAAGCCCGGCGGGCGCCGGCTGCCGGCCGGCGCCGAACTCCCCGCCGAGGCGGGCGAGACGCTCCGCGAGGCCGACCCGGACGGCGCCGGCACGGTGCTGCGACTCCGGCTGCCGCTCCCCGCGCGCCGCGCCACCCTGGGCATCCGGGTCTACCTGGACGTGGCAGGCTCGGCGTACGAGATCCCGGTCCCGGTACGCGGCCGTCCGCTGCCGCTGGCCCGGCGCTGGCGGCAGCGGCTGCCCTACCGCGTCTCCGCGACCGCCAACGGCAAGGGCCGGCTGGTGGTCACCACGGCTCCGCTCTGGGAGCCCTCGTCCGGCAAGCTCAAGCGGGTGCGCCGGATTCTGTCCCGTGTGAAGAGGAAACTGTCTCGATGAACATCTGTGTAGTCGCACTCGGCAAGATCGGTCTGCCGCTCGCCGTGCAGTTCGCCATGAAGGGCCACAGGGTCATCGGCGCGGACGTCAACGGGAAGGTCGTGGAGCTGGTCAACGCCGGCACCGAGCCCTTCCCCGGCGAGCACGACCTGGACCGCCGCCTCAAGCAGACCGTCTCCGCGGGCCTGCTGTCGGCCACCACCGACACGGCCTCCGCGGTGGCGCAGTCCGACGCCGTCGTGGTCGTCGTCCCGCTGTTCGTCGACGCCGAGGGCACCCCCGACTTCGGCTGGATGGACGCCGCCACCCGGGACATCGCCAAGGGACTCAAGCCCGGCACCCTCGTCTCGTACGAGACCACCCTGCCGGTCGGCACCACCCGCACCCGCTGGGCGCCGATGCTGGAGCAGGGCTCCGGCCTCACCGCCGGCGAGGACTTCCACCTGGTGTTCTCCCCGGAGCGGGTGCTCACCGGCCGGGTCTTCGCCGACCTGCGCCGCTACCCCAAGCTGGTCGGCGGCATCGACGAGGCGTCCTCCGCCCGCGGCGTCGACTTCTACCGCCAGGTGCTGGACTTCGACGAGCGCGCCGACCTGCCGCAGCCGAACGGCGTGTGGGACCTGGGCACCGCCGAGGCCTCCGAGCTGGCCAAGCTCGCCGAGACCACCTACCGGGACGTCAACATCGGGCTGGCCAACCAGTTCGCCCGGTTCGCCGACCAGAACGGCATCGACGTCAAGAAGGTCATCGAGGCCTGCAACTCCCAGCCGTACAGCCACATCCACCAGCCCGGCATCGCCGTCGGCGGCCACTGCATCCCGATCTACCCGCGGATGTACCTGTGGAACGACCCGGAGGCCACCGTGGTCCGCTCGGCCCGCGAGGCCAACGCCGCGATGCCGGAGTACGCGGTGGACCTGCTGGCCGCCGCCTACGGCGACCTGTCCGGCGCCCACGTGCTGGTGCTGGGCGCGGCCTACCGCGGCGGCGTCAAGGAGACCGCGTTCTCCGGCGTCTTCGGCACGGTGGAGGCGCTGAAGGCGCGCGGCGCGGTGCCGTTCGTCTCGGACCCGATGTACACCGCGGAGGAGCTGGCCGACCACGGGCTGACCCCGCACCGCGGCGAGAAGGTCACCGCGGCGGTCCTCCAGGCCGACCACGCCGAGTACCGCACCCTCACCCCGGCCGACCTGCCGGACGTCACCGTGCTGGTCGACGGCCGCCGCACCACCGACCCGGAGGCCTGGAAGGGCGTCCGCCGCGTCGTCATCGGCGGCTGACCGCGCCTGGCGGCCCCCGCACAGCCCGTACGAACCCCGGCCCTGCCCCGCCACCGCGGGGCGGGGCCGCTCCGCAGGAGGAACCCATGACCTGGCTGATCACCGGCGGCGCCGGCTTCATCGGCGCGCACGTGGTGCGGGCGATGGCCGCCGCGGGCGAGCGGACCGTCGTCCTGGACGACCTGTCCACCGGCAGCGCGGACCGGCTCCCGCCGGGAGTCCCGCTGGAGACCGGCACCGTGCTCGACCGCGCCACCGTGGACCGGGTGCTGCGCGAGCACGCCGTCACCGGCATCGTGCACATCGCCGGCAAGAAGCAGGTCGCCGAGTCGGTCGCCCGCCCGCTGTACTACTACCGGGAGAACGTGGAGGGCATCCGCGTCCTGCTGGAGGCCGCCGCCGAGGCGGGCACGGGCCGCTTCCTGTTCTCCTCCTCCGCCGCGGTGTACGGCATGCCGGACGTGGACCTGGTCACCGAGGACACCCCCTGCGCGCCGATCAACCCCTACGGCGAGTCCAAGCTGGCGGGGGAGTGGCTGGTCTCCGCCGTCGGCCGCGCCCATGGCATGGCCACCGCGTCCCTGCGGTACTTCAACGTGGCCGGCGCGGCCACCCCGGAGCTGGGCGACGCCGGGGTGTTCAACCTGGTGCCGATGGTCTTCGAGCGGCTGGACGCCGGCGAGCGGCCCCGGGTCTTCGGCGACGACTACCCGACGCCGGACGGCACCTGCGTACGCGACTACATCCACGTGGAGGACATCGCCTCCGCGCACGTGGCCGCCGCCCGCCGGCTGGCCGCCGACCCGGATGCCTCGCTGGTGCTCAACATCGGGCGCGGCGAGGGCGTCTCGGTCACCGAGATGATCGACGTCATCCGCGAGGTCACCGGCCACCGGGACGCCGCCGTCGAGGTCACCGGCCGCCGCCCCGGCGACCCGGCCCGGGTGGTGGCCGCCGCCGACCGCATCCACGCCGAACTGGGCTGGACCGCCCGCCACGGGGTCAAGGAGATGGTCGCCTCCGCGTGGGCCGGCTGGCGCCGGCGCCACCCCTGACCCGCCGCCGCCCGGCGGTACGCGAAGGGGCCCCGGGATCGTCTCCCGGGGCCCCTTCGTCGTCGGCCGCGCCGCAGGCTAGCGGTCGCCGAGGAACAGCTCGTCGAACGCGCGGCTCACCACCGGCCAGTCCCAGGTGGACAGGGCGTGGTCGGCGGCCAGTTTGCCGGCGTCCCGCCAGGCCTCCTCGGTGGCCGTGGTCTCCAGGATGCGCTGGGCCGCCTCCTCCACGGAGCCGACGACCCAGCCCTGCGGGTACAGGGTGCGGGCGCTGTTCGGCTTGCCGGCGTAGAAGGGCCAGTCCCGGGAGACCGGAACGGCGGCGCTGGCCGCGCCCTCCATCAGGCCGACGTGGCAGCCCTCGCGCACCGACGAGGAGAGGATCACGCCGATGTCGGTGAGCGCCGAGGGCACGTCGTCGGTGGGGCCGAGCCGCAGCACGACGCCCTCCTGGACCAGCGGCTTCAGCTGCGCCTCCATGGCCCGGCGGTACACCCGGGTGGCCATGCTGGTCTTTGGGTTCATGTCCCCGCCGACCAGCAGCAGCCGGTACCGCTCGTCGTGCTCGCGGACCCGGCGCAGCACCTCCACGGCCCACAGCGGGTCCTTGGCGACCTGGCTGACGCCGACCAGGCCCAGGTTGAAGCGGGCGTCGGCCGGCTTCGGGCGGCCGAAGCCGGTCAGGTCCATGGCGTTGTCGACCAGGTGCGTGCGCGGCGCGGTGTCCTCGCGCAGCTGCGGCACCAGCGACTCGACCAGGTCCCGCACGTGCGGAGCCACGTACACCAGGTCGTCGATCCGGGAGAAGTCGGTCATGTGCGGCCAGCGGGTGAACGCCTCGTAGCTGTGCAGCCGCACGATGATCCGGGTGGTGCCCGGGTCGATCGTGGTGAGCATCGCCGCCGGGCCCACCGACCAGTCCAGGAAGACGGTGTCGGCCCAGTCCAGGTAGGGCCGCATCAGCCGCTCGACCTCTTCCTGGTAGGTGCTGGTGCCGCCGGAGAGGCGGTCCTCCAGCACCCGGCGTCCGGCCCACGCTATCCGCTTGAGGCTTCTCTGCGCGGCGAGGTCCAGGTAGCGCAGCTCCACGTCCTGGTGCTTGCCGTAACGGGCCAGGATGTGGTGCAGGAAGTTGTCGTTCGCGCTGGTGGTGACCAGCAGCCGCAGCGGCCGGTCCTTCGGCGGCTCGGCGTAGGGGGTGCGGCGGCCCTGCGGTCTGGCCAGCGCCCGCATCGACGGCGAGCGGTACAGCGGGGCGGTGAACCCGGCGGCGTCCTCGGCCAGCGGCGAGGACAACTGGTCGATGTGCAGCACCCGGTGGAACGCCAGGGTCAGCGCCCGGTCCAGGGCGGCCGACGCCTTCACCTGGTCCCCCCTGGCGAACTCCGCGTCGGTCTCGGCCAGTCGGGCCGCGACCGCCTTGTCCATGTCGCGCGGGCTGATGCCCTTGGCCAGCTCGTTCATCACGGCCTCGTCCAGCAGCCCCGCCCTGGTGGTCAGGTCGGGGATCTTGGACGCGGCGGCGGCCAGGGTCAGCGACGCGCCGCTGGTGCGGCCCGCCCACTGCATGCCCTCGGCGACGTACCGGGAGGTGGCGACGCGCACCCGGGGCGGGACGCCCGGCACCTGGACGGCTGTCCGCCACAGCTTGGCGCCGACCGCGGACCGCATCACCGGGCGGGCGGTGGCGTGCCGCATCACCGCGGCCGGCAGGCCGTCCATGGCGCGGCGGGCGTTGGCCTTGACGATGTCCAGCGGCGGCAGCGCCGCGCGGGTGCCGGAGGTGCCGCGCTGCTTGACCCGCTCGACCGCCTTGAGGGCCGGCGCGATGCCGAAGTGGGCTTCCTCCACACGGTAGTACTGGGCCAGCCGCCACACCGTGTACACGGCGCCGGGGTCCAGCGCCACCAGCACGTCGGCGTGCCGGGCCTGGCGGCGCAGCCAGCTGTCGCCGCGTGCCTGGAGCCACACCTTCATCCCGCCGGGCGCCTTGCGGGCCTTGCGGCGCAGCGCGGCGCTGCGGGTGTTGAGGTTGCGCGGCAGCTGGTGGGTCTCGGTCAGCGGGGTGGTGCCGAGCTCGGCGACCGACGGCAGGTGGAAGATGCCGCCCAGGTACGTGGCCGCTCCCAGCGCCTGGAACTTGCGCACCGAGTCGGCGAAGACGCCCATCTGCGGCTTGGTGCTGGCGATGAACAGGACGTTGGTCACTGGGAGGGTCCTCCGGCGGCGGGCTGGGTGTCGGCGAGGGCGGCCGCGTCCCCGGCGCTGTCCCGGTGGAGGGCCGCGTGGTCGTCGATCAGGGTCTTCACCGCGACGCTCATCACCGCCTCGCGGGTGAACCGGTCGGCGTGCGCCATCGCTTCGGCGTGCACCTCGTCGCTGGTCTCCACCGCCATGTGCGCGGCCCTGACGAACGACTCGGTCAGGCCCGCCACGTCCAGCCCGGGAGCGCCGGTCCACAGCGGGTGGCCCTCAAGGACGTTGGACGCGTCGTGCTCGACCACGTGGGCGGAGACGATCGGCAGCCCGGTCGCCATGTACTCGTAGACCTTGCCGGAGGTGACGTACCGGCCGCCGATGAGGATGAGGACCATCGCGTCCCAGCGGGCGTAGATCGAGGCGACCTCGGCCTTGGCGGCGGGGCCGCCGAAGCGGACGCCGTCCGGCTCGGCCTGCTTGAGCACCTCGGCGTGCCGGTTGGCCTCGCGCCCGGAGCCGTTGCCGATGTGGCCGCGGACCTCGAAGGTGGCGTTGGCCAGCAGCGGCTCCCGCTCCCGGGCGGCCCGCCAGGCGTCCAGCACCGTCTCCAGGTGCGGGACGGTGAAGTTGACGGTGCCCAGGTAGCCGAAGGCGAGGCCGGCGCCGGTGTCCGGGCGGTGCACCCGGCCCGGGGAGCTGTCGGCGTCGTAGCCGTTGCGCACCACGTGCACGCGGTCGGCGAACTCCGGGTAGCGGGTGCGGTAGTGCTCGGCGATCGGGTCGTTGACCACCCACAGCGAGACCGCGTGGTCCAGGATGCGCTGCTCCCAGATCCCCTCGGCGGAGTCGCGGGCGAAGCACTCCACGCCCTCGATGACGTCGATCGACCAGCCGTCGCGGAAGTCCACCGCGTACGGGACCTTCGCCTCCTCCCACAGCTTCCAGGCCGCGGCGAGGTTGACGTAGGGGACGCAGCTGGCGAGCAGCAGGTCGGCCGGCTGCTCGGCGTGCACCTTCAGCACCGCCTGCTCCAGATCGCCGCGCCAGTCGCCGAAGTTGGGCTCCGGGAAGGGCTCCATCTGGCGGCGGCGCAGCCGGGTGACCCAGCCGTTCGGGTTGAGCGCGCGCTCCTCGCTGTACAGACCGATGTCGGTCTCCAGGTCCTCGCGCGACAGGGGCAGTTCGACGATCCGGACGCGCGGGTCGACCTGCTCCAGCAGGGTGAGGTCCACGCCGGAGTCGCGCTCCCAGGACTCCTGGGCGATGGTGACCACGGTGACGTCCCAGCCCTGGCGGACGAACTGGTTGGCCGTCTCGCGCATGCGGTAGGCGCAGCTCTTGGCGGCGGGCGGGAAACCGATGGCGAGATAGATCACGTGAGGCCGCTCGCCCGCGAAGGCAGGCGGCCGGGACGTGGGAGACACTGACATAACCGGTGACGCTAGCACGGTGAGATGGACGGAAAAGTGACCCCGAGGGGTCCTTTGTCCCTCACGCGTGCCGGCTGCCTCCCTTCTGCTCGTGCAGGTCCGCGAGGATGCGCACGACGTTACGGGCGGCCTGCCCGTCCCCGTACGGGGTGCCGGGGTCGGCGGTGGGCGCCGGCCGGGTCACCGTGGCGGCCCAGTCGTCCGCGGACAGCGTGTGCGGGTCGGGTACGAGGACGTTCCAACCGGTGTCCACGGTTTCCACCCACTCGGTCTCCGGCCGGATCGTGGTGTTGACCCGCTCCAGCAGGAAGGCCTCCTTCTGCAGGCCGCCGGAGTCGGTGACCACACCGGTGGAGGCCAGCACGGCGGCGATCAGACCGGCGTACGGCAGCGGGCGGCCGACGTGCACCGAGCCCTGGGCCAGCTCGATGCCGTGCTCCTCGGCGCGGGCCACCAGCCGCGGGTGGGCCAGCAGGGCGACCGGCACCGGCAGCGCGGCCAGCGACGCGATGATGGCGGACAGCCGCTCGGGGTCGTCGGTGTTGTCCGGGCGGTGGAGGGTGGCCAGCAGGAACGGCCGGGAGGGGTCGATGCCCTCGGGCAGCGAGGGCGCCGGGTGCTTGCCGGCCCGCACGTCGTCGCGGATGCGCAGGCAGATGTCCACCATCACGTCGCCGGCGAGCACGGCGCGGTCCTTGAGGCCCTCGTCGGCGAGGTGGCGCATGGCCTCCTCGGTCGGCGCGAGCAGCACGTCGGCGCAGTGGTCGGTGAGCACCCGGTTGTGCTCCTCGGGCATGCGCCGGTTGAACGAGCGCAGCCCGGCCTCCAGATGCGCCACCGGCAGGTGCATCTTCACGGCCGAAAGGGCGCCCGCGATGGTGGAGTTGGTGTCCCCGTAGACCAGCACCCAGTCCGGGCGCTCGCGCTCCAGCACCGGGTCGAGCGCGGCGAGCACCGTGCCGGTCTGCACGCCGTGGCTGCCGGAGCCGACCCCGAGGTGGACGTCCGGGTCGGGGATGCCCAGTCCGTCGAAGAAGACGTCGGAGAGGTCCGCGTCATAGTGCTGCCCGGTGTGCACGATGACGTGCTCGTGCTCCGTTCCGGCGAAGGCCGCCGCGATGGGGGCGAGCTTCACCAGTTGGGGACGGGCGCCGACGATGCTGATGACTTTCACTGAGCACTCTTCTTCTACTGGGTACAGGTCGATGAGGGAGACGTGCCGTGCCATCGTAGGCAATCCCGGGAAGGGGTCGGTCCGCGGCTCCGGCCATAACGATTCCGGGACAACCGGCGCCCGCCCGCCCCCTCACCCCTGCCGTGCTCCTCCGGTGGCCCTCCTGTCCCCTTCCCGTATCCCTCCCGTCCGCCTGCCGGGCCGTCCCTCGGGCCCCGCGACCGGTCCGGATCCCGCCCCGGGGCGGTGTTATCGTCACGCGAGCCCGGGGGCGGCAAGGCGCCCCCGCGTGTGTGCTGGAGAGGGTCGGCGGTGAGCCATGGCGGGACGGTCCGCGCGTAATCCCCACGGAGAGACGGGCGTTCGCCCTTCGGACCGGGAGCGGGACCGGGGTCGGGGCGGCTCCGGTCCGGGGCTGCCCGGGGCGGCGGTGCCCGCCGGCACCGACTGGCTGGTGCGCGGCAAGGACGGCCGGCTCACCGCCTACGCGGCGGTCGAGGACGCGGTGCTGCGGTGGACCGAGGCGCACCCCGGCGGGCCCGGCTGGGCCGGCCCGGACACCATCCCCGCCCCCGGCAACGACCCGTATGTGTGTATAGCCCAGGGCGCCGACGCCTATGTGCATCTGGTCGGGCTGCGCCGCACCCGCGGCGCCGGCGGGAAGCCCGCCACCGAGGTGGTCTGCGCCCTGCAGTACCAGTCCGGGCTGGCGGTGCGCTCCTGGGAGACGGTCGGCAACCCGTTCCCGGACGACCCGGAGGCGGCGGCCCGGATCGGCCCGCCCACCGCCGTCGTCGACACCACCGGCTCACTGCACGTCTTCGTCGCCGACCCGGGCGGCGGGGTCCGGCACCGCGCCCAGGTGGCCTCCGGCAAGTGGAACCGGTGGGCCGACCTCGGGGGGCTGCGGATCACCGGCCGGGTCTCGACCGCGCTGCTGGACGACGAGCTGATGGAGCTGCTGGCGCCGACTCCCCGGCACCTGATGCGGTGGACCCAGCCCGGGCGCGGGGTGAAGTTCGTCCGCGCCGCGGACATCCCGGCCGCCCCCGAGCCCGACTCGCTGTCCCGGGTGGCGACCGCCCCGGGGCGGCTCACCCATGTGTGGCACGACCGCGGGGACCGCACGGTACGGACCTGGCGCGCCGGCCCCGGCGGGGCCGCCGCCGACCCCGCCCCGCTGGGCGGTCCGGGCGGCAGCGGTGCCGTCGCGCTGCTGCGTACGCCGGTGGACGGCCACGACTGCACGGTGATGGTCCGCCGGGACGGTGCCACCGGCCGCCCGGCGATCGCCGCCTACCCCACCGAGGAGGAACCCCTGGGCGCCTCCTGGACCCTCACCGGCGCCCCCTGCCTGGGTGCCCCCGCGCTCGCCCTGGACGGCCGCGGCCGGGTGGTCGTCGCCGCCTTCGGCATCGACGGCACCCTCCGCGTCGCCCGCCAGAAGTCCGAGCCCGGCCTCGCCCTGGATGCCTGGACGGCGGTCTGAGGCGGGGGCCTTGGCGGCCCGGTCGCGCCTCGCCTCGGTGACGGCGGCCCGTGTACGGGGTCGGCGCCCTGCCCCCCCCGTATGCCGCCGCCCCGGTCGGGCGCCCGTCTCGCGGGGCCGGCCGGGGCGGAGAGGGGGCGGGTCAGCCGGTGGGGCGTTCGGTGAGGGTGCCGTCCTGCTCGTCGTAGAGCTCACCGGTCTGCGGGCACTCCCAGACGCCCGGCTCGCCGGCGCGCTCCACCAGGCGTACGCCGGTGCGGCCGACCCAGCCGAGGCGGCGGGCCGGGACGCCGGCGACCAGGGCGAAGTCGGGGACGTCCCGGGTGACCACGGCGCCCGCGGCGACCATCGCCCAGCGGCCGACCCGGACCGGGGCGACGCACACCGAGCGGGCGCCGAGCGAGGCGCCCTCGGCGACCTTGACGCCGACCGCCTCCCAGTCGCCGCCGCGCTTCTGCTTGCCGGCCGGGTCCACCGAGCGCGGGTTGTGGTCGTTGGTGAGGACGACCGCGGGGCCGACGAAGACGCCGTCCGCCAGCTCGGCCGGCTCGTAGACCAGCGCGTAGTTCTGCAGCTTGACGTTGTCGCCGATGCGCACCCCGGTGCCGACGTACGCGCCGCGGCCGACCACGCAGCCCTCGCCGAGCTGGGCGTCCTCGCGGATCTGGGCGAGCTCCCACACGCTGCTGCCGGCGCCGATCCGGGCGCTCTCGGCGACCTGGGCGGTGGGCTGGACCCTGTAGTTCACGCTGCTCTGCCTTCCGGCTTCCATTGCTGCCATACGGATACGAACACGGCTGTCGCCGCCGTGAGCATACGGGGCGCGGAGGGCGGCCCGGCGGGGCGTACCGGTCGTCAGGGCGAGTGCCCGGCGACCAGCAGCAGATGGCCGCCGAAGAGCCCGGAGACCACCGCCGCCGGGAGCAGCACCGCCCGCAGCACCCCCGGCCGCGCCCGGCCCAGCGCGGCGGCGACCGGCAGCAGCAGGGCGAACGCGGGCAGCAGGAAGCGGCCCTTGGAGTGGAAGTAGCCCGCCCCGCCGACGGTGATCAGCAGGGTGAGCCCGGAGTGCACCAGCAGCGGCAGCGGCCACCGCTGGAGGACGCACACCACCAGCAGCACCGCCGCGCCGGCCAGCACCGCGGCCACCGCCGCCGCGCTCAGCGGCGTCTCGGGGCGGGCGAACAGCCGGCCCAGCCGGTCCCAGGTGTACGCCCCGCCGTCCACGTACGAACCCCACCGCCGCTGCACCACGAAGTAGCCGTCCCAGCGGCCGGCCCGGACGCCGGTCCAGGCGACCCAGCCGAGCCAGCCCAGCGGCGCCAGCGCGAGGGCCAGGGCGGGGCGCCGGGGGAGCGGCCGGGCCCGCAGCGCGAGCAGCGCGGACACTCCGACCGCCGCCGCCACCGCGATCCCGGTCGGCCGGGTCAGCCCGGCCAGGCAGGCCAGCGCCCCGGCGGCCGGCCAGCGCCCGGTCAGCACCGCGTACAGCGCCCAGGCGGCGAGCGCGGTGAACAGGCTCTCGGTGTACGCCATGGACTCCACCACGGCGTGCGGCAGGACGCCCCACAGCACGGTGGCGATGAAGGCGGTACGCCGCCCCGCGCAGCGCTCCGCCACCGCGTACACCCCCCACGCGGCCACCCCCGACGCGGTGAGCGACAGCAGCAGCGCCGCCCACGGGGCGGGCAGCGGGGTGAGGGTGGCGGCGGTGCGGATCAGCACCGGGTAGAGGGGGAAGAACGCGTACCGGCACAGCTCCCCCTGCGCCGGGCAGCTCCCGGCGTACCCCTGCTCGGCGATCAGCAGGTACCACGCCGAGTCCCACCGGCCGGCCAGCAGGTCGAGCGCGCTCCGGTCGGTGCGGGCGAGCGCCAGCGCGAGGCCGAGCGCCCGCACCGCCGCGTACGCCAGCAGCGCCGGCCGGGCGCGGGCCAGCGCGGCGGCCGCCTGCCCGGTGGCCCTGCGGCGGGCGGGCCGCCGGCCCGACGCGGGCAGCCGCAGCGGCGCGCCCGCCCCGGCCGCCGCCGTGTCCACCCCGCCCCGCGAGCCGGCCTGCGGCTGCGCCATGTCTCTCCCTCCGCGCGGCCCCGTCCCCGGGGGAGGGGAGGGATGCCAGGGAGAGTCTGGGACGAAGAGGGCGACGTGGCCGCTTATATGATCGGCGCGCCGATCATGCCGCACCCGAACGCCGGAAGGGGGTGCGGTACGGGGGCGCCGGCGGGCCGCGGTTCCGGTCCGGTTTGACCCCCGGCGGGGGCGTCCGTAACCTTGACCGTCGGCGTGTCTTCCGTACGCGCCGACTCCTGAGCACCCTCCTCCGCCGGCCGCCCCTCGCGGGCGCCCGGAGAGGCCGCTCATCCCATCCGGACGGTCATGGGCCCGCGTGGCCCGTGCGGGCGGCTGGCATCAGGGGTTCCCGTTCCGAGCGAGAGAGAGATCCGCGTGTACGCCATCGTGCGCAGCGGTGGTCGCCAGCACAAGGTTGCGGTCGGCGACATCGTTGAGGTTGACAAGATTTCCACTGCCAAGGTTGGCGACACGGTCGAGCTCTCGACCCTGCTCGTGGTCGACGGCGACTCCGTCACCAGCGACCCGTGGGTGCTGGACGGCATCAAGGTCCAGGCCGAGATCGTGGACCACCACAAGGGCGCCAAGATCGACATCCTGCGCTACAAGAACAAGACCGGCTACCGCCGCCGCCAGGGCCACCGCCAGCAGTACACGGCGATCAAGGTCACCGGCATCCCGTCGGCCGCGAAGTAAGGGACTGAGGAGACATGGCACACAAGAAGGGCGCATCGTCCACCCGGAACGGTCGCGACTCCAACGCTCAGCGGCTCGGCGTGAAGCGCTTCGGCGGTCAGGTCGTCAACGCCGGTGAGATCCTGGTCCGCCAGCGCGGCACCCACTTCCACCCCGGTTCGGGCGTGGGCCGCGGCGGCGACGACACGCTGTTCGCCCTGCAGGCCGGCGCCGTGCAGTTCGGCACCCACCGCGGTCGCAAGGTCGTGAACATCGTTCCGGCTGCCTGATTTTCTTTCGCGGAGGCGGACCTCACTTCCCGTACGGGAAGCGGGTCCGCCTCTCGCTTGTTTTCCGTAAGACCGAAAGCACGTCACACGCACCGGAGGCACCCACATGACCACCTTCGTGGACCGCGTCGAACTGCACGTCGCCGCGGGTAGCGGAGGCCACGGCTGCGCCTCCGTGCACCGGGAGAAGTTCAAGCCGCTCGGCGGCCCCGACGGCGGCAACGGCGGCCGGGGCGGCGACGTCATCCTGGTCGTCGACCAGTCCGTCACCACGCTCCTCGACTACCACCACTCGCCGCACCGCAAGGCCACCAACGGCAAGCCCGGCGAGGGCGGCAACCGCTCCGGCAAGGACGGCCAGGACCTGATCCTGCCCGTGCCGGACGGCACCGTGGTGCTGGACAAGCGGGGCGAGGTGCTCGCCGACCTGGTCGGCCACGGCACCTCCTTCGTCGCCGCCGAGGGCGGCCGCGGCGGCCTCGGCAACGCGGCGCTGGCCTCCGCCCGCCGCAAGGCCCCCGGCTTCGCCCTGCTCGGCGAGCCCGGCCGGTCCGGTGACATCGTGCTGGAGCTCAAGACCGTCGCCGACGTGGCCCTGGTCGGCTACCCCAGCGCCGGCAAGTCCTCGCTGATCTCGGTGCTCTCCGCCGCCAAGCCGAAGATCGCGGACTACCCCTTCACCACCCTCGTCCCCAACCTGGGCGTGGTCACCGCCGGCTCCACCGTCTACACGGTCGCCGACGTCCCCGGCCTCATCCCCGGCGCCAGCCAGGGCCGCGGCCTGGGCCTGGAGTTCCTGCGCCATGTCGAGCGGTGCAGCGTCCTGGTGCACGTCCTGGACACCGCAACGCTGGAGTCCGACCGCGACCCGGTCTCCGACCTCGACGTCATCGAGGAGGAGCTGCGCCAGTACGGCGGGCTGGACGACCGCCCCCGGATCGTCGTCCTCAACAAGGTGGACATCCCCGACGGCAAGGACCTCGCCGAGATGATCCGGCCGGACCTGGAGGAGCGCGGCTACCGCGTCTTCGAGGTCTCCGCCGTCGCCCACCTCGGTCTGAAGGAGCTGTCCTTCGCGCTCGCCGAGATCGTCGCCACCGCCCGCGCCGCCCGGCCCAAGGAGGAGGCGACCCGGATCGTCATCCGCCCCAAGGCCGTGGACGACGCCGGGTTCACCGTCACCCGCGAGGACGAGGGCCTGTTCCGGGTCCGCGGCGACAAGCCCGAACGCTGGGTCCGCCAGACCGACTTCAACAACGACGAGGCCGTCGGCTACCTGGCCGACCGGCTCAACCGCCTCGGTGTCGAGGAGCAGTTGATGAAGGCGGGCGCCCGGGCGGGTGACGGCGTCGCCATCGGCCCCGAGGACGACGCGGTCGTCTTCGACTGGGAGCCGACGATGATGGCCGGCGCCGAGATGCTCGGCCGCCGCGGCGAGGACCACCGTCTGGAGGCCCCCCGCCCGGCCGCCCAGCGCCGCAGGGACCGCGACGCGGAGCGGGACGAGGCCGAGCGCGCCTACGACGACTTCGAGCCGTTCTAGGCCCGGCCCGTCTCTTCGGTTACGTACGGTAGTCGGCAGGGTGCGCGGGAGGGGTGCCGCGCCCCCTCCCGCGGCCGGGGAACGGCGGTCGGCCGCCCCGGTCCGTACCCCCCCGTCCCCGGCCCCGCCGTCCGGCCCCGCGCGCGCCCTCGCCGGTGGCGGAGCGGGTGCGCGGGCCGCGTGATGTCGGACACGCCGCCGCCCGCCGCCGGTCCCGCCAACGCCCCTGACCGCAGGGTGAACCCCAGGTGTCGCGGAGGTGGGCGCAGGCCGCCGTCCGCCTTGCGGGACAGTCACGCAGAGTGCGACCATCAGGCCGTCCCCCATCCCCGCAAGGTAGGTCGTTCTGTGTCAGCGCCGCGTGAAGCAAAGACCCGCACCACAGCTGTCGTGCTCGCCGGGGGCACCGGCCAGCGCGTGGGGCTCTCCATTCCGAAGCAGCTGCTGAAGATCGCGGGCAAGGCGGTCATCGAGCACACGCTGACCATCTTCGAGAACGCCGAGTCCATCGACGACGTGATCGTGCTGATGGCCCCGGGCTTCACCGGCGATGTCGAGAAGATCGTCGCCAAGGCCGGACTGACCAAGGTCAAGCGGGTCATCGAGGGCGGCTCGACCCGCAACGAGACCACCGAGCGGGCCATCGCCGCGCTCGGCGAGGGGCTGGCCGAGGGCGAGGACCTCAACGTCCTCTTCCACGACGCGGTGCGCCCGCTGCTCTCCCAGCGCGTCATCCAGGACTGCGTCGACGCCCTCGACCGCTACCAGGCCGTGGACGTCGCCATCCCCTCCGCGGACACCATCATCGTCACCCGCACCCACGGCGAGGACGGCGAGTTCATCACCGACGTCCCGGACCGTTCCCGGCTGCGCCGCGGCCAGACCCCGCAGGCGTTCAAGCTCTCCACCATCCGCCGGGCCTACGAGGTCGCCGCCGAGGACCCCAACTTCCAGGCCACCGACGACTGTTCGGTGGTGCTCAAGTACCTGCCCGACGTGCCGATCCACGTGGTCTCGGGCGACGAGTACAACATGAAGGTGACCCAGCCGGTCGACGTCTTCATCGCCGACAAGCTGTTCCAGCTCGCCTCCACCGCCGCCCCCCGCCAGGCCGACGAGGCCGCCTACCGCGAACTGCTCGCCGGCAAGACCCTGGTCGTCTTCGGCGGCTCCTACGGCATCGGCGCCGACATCGCCCGGCTCGCCGAGAGCTACGGGGCCTCCGTCTACGCCCTCGGCCGCTCCAGCACCGGCACCCACGTGGAGAACCCCGAGCACGTCGAGCAGGCGCTGGCCACGGCGTACGCGGAGACCGGCCGCATCGACCACGTCATCAACACCGCCGGGGTGCTGCGCATCGGCCGGCTCGCCGAGACCGACCACGCCACCATCCGGGAAGCGCTGGACGTCAATTACCTGGCCCCCGTGCAGATCGCCCGGGCCGCCTACAAGTACCTGGTCGAGACCAAGGGGCAGCTGCTGCTCTACACCTCCTCCAGTTACACCCGGGGCCGCGCCGAGTACAGCCTTTACTCGTCCACCAAGGCCGCCATGGTGAATCTCACCCAGGCCCTTGCCGATGAATGGGCCGCCGACGGAATCCGGGTCAACTGCGTCAATCCCGAGCGCACCGCCACCCCGATGCGGACCAACGCCTTCGGCCGGGAGCCGGCCGGCTCGCTGCTCTCCTCCGAGGCCGTCGCCCGCACCTCGCTGGACGTCCTGCTCTCGGAACTGACCGGTCACGTCGTCGATGTGCGCCAGCAGGACCCGACCGCCGGCGCGAGCGAGGCGTCCGGCTTCGAGCAGGCCCTCGCGGCGGTCCTGGACCGCCAGGAGGATGTGTAATACTCGGCGGATATTCGTCTCTGATCCGGGTGATTTCGGTGCGGCCGCAAAGGTCGGATTTCCGATAAGGGCACTGCCGGAAACAGCAGGGTCACAGGAAATTCACAGGAATGGCGCACCGGCCGGACGGACGCTCCGGTGAACGGACCGCCCGCCGGATGCTGCGGTGAGGAGACCCCCCGCCGGATGCTCCGGTGCGGGGACCGCCCGCCGGACGCCCTCCCGGACGCCCGGTCCTCCGAGCGCACCACCCGCTGGACGCACGACCGGCCGCGAACGACCCCTCTGGAGCAGATTCCACGTGATTTCGACCATCATCCGGCTGGCCCGCGTCGGCAGCGGGTCCGAGCTGGCCGCGGCCGTCCTGATGGGGATCGGCTATCCGAGCGTCCTGGCCGCCGCCCTGATACCGAACCTGTGGTTCTTCGCGGGGGCCGCGGCGGTCACCTACGCCGCCGACTGGTATCTGCACCAGAAGAAGAGCTACCTGGTCAACCGGCTCGGTCAGGTGCGGCTCGGCCTGCCGATCCGCTTCCTGCTGCGCGAGCTGCTGCTGGTCCTGCTGCTGGCCCGCGAGGGCCTCGCCGACCACCCGCTGTTCTACGCCGCCGTCGGCTGCCTGATGGTCTTCTACGGCCTCCAGGCCGCACAGGGCGCCCTCGCCACCCTCGTCCGGCTGCGCCGCACCATGCCGGTCGTCACCCGCAACGTCGACCTGCACGCGGTCCGCGTCCCCGACGCCCCGCCGCGCCCCCTGCTGCACCGCTCCGCCGAGAAGATACTGCACGTCGACATCCTGGCGCTGGCCGGCCTGCTGGCCGCGGTGATCACCGGGCGGGACGCCTACGGCTACGCGGGCGTCGCCTGCACCCTCGCGCTCGGCCTGCTCTACATCCTGGCCCTCGCCCCGTACCTGCGGCGCAGCCGCCGCGCCCCGGCCGCCGGCGCCGTGCTCAAGGCCGTCACCAAGTGGCTCGGCGAGTACCAGCCGACCGTCGCCCTGTACTTCTCCGGCGGCGCCGACTCCGCGTACCAGCTCAACATGTGGCTGGAGACCCTGGAGCGGCTGGACGGCCGGCCGATCATCATCATGCGCGAGCGCAACCTGGTCGAGAAGCTGCACCAGACCACCGTGCCGGTGCTCTGCGTCCCGGGCGGCCAGCACCTGATGGCCATGGACCTCTCCACCATCCGGGTCACGCTCTACCCCGCCAACGTCGGCAAGAACATCCACATGCTCCGCGAGCCCAACATGAAGCACGTCTTCATCGGGCACGGCGACAGCGACAAGCTGGCCAGCGTCAACCCGTTCTCCAAGGTGTACGACGAGGTGTGGACCGCCGGGCAGGCCGGTCGCGACCGGTACGCCCTCGCCGAGGTCGGCGTGCGCGACGAGGACATCGTGGAGGTCGGCCGCCCGCAGCTGGCGCCCATCACCCCCGCCGCGGCCACCCCGAAGCACCTGATCCCCACCGTCCTGTACGCCCCCACCTGGGAGGGCTGGGACCACAAGGCCGGCAACACCTCGCTGCTGCTGGCCGGCGAGAACATCGTCCGGCGGCTGCTGGAGGCCGACCGCCCGGTGCGGGTCGTCTACAAGCCGCACCCCTTCACCGGGCTGGTGAACCGCAAGGCCAAGGCCGTCGACGCCCGCATCCGGAAGATGATCACCACCGCCGCGGCGGCCCGCGCCACCGACCCCCGCTGGGCCGGCCAGGCCGCCGAGACCGCCGGGCAGCGGTCCGCCGCCCGCGCCGAACTCACCCGGATCGAGGCCCGGCTCGCCGAGCTGACCGAGACCGGCCGCCCCGGCAGTGACGAGGCCGAGACCTCCCGCACCTCGCTGGCCGACCCGCACCGCCTCGCCGAGGTCCGGCGGCTGCGCGCCGAGCGCGACGACGCCTACTGGCGCTCGCTGGGCTGGTGGGAGCACACCGTGGTGACCGGGGCCGCGCCCTCGCTGTACGACTGCTTCAACGAGGCCGACGCCATGGTCTCCGACATCTCCAGCGTCGTCTCCGACTTCATCACCAGCGGCAAGCCGTACGCGGTGACCGACTCCGCCGAGCTGGGCGCCGAGGAGTTCAAGCGGCAGAACACCGCCGTACGGGCCGCGGTCGTCCTCTCCAACAGCGCGGCCGAGCTGGACGAACTGCTCGACGCCGTCGCCGACCCGGCCGCCGACCGGCTGGCCGGCGCCCGCCGGGAACTCAAGCGGTACCTGCTCGGGCCCGACCGGCCGACCTCCCAGGAGCGGTTCAACGCGGCCGTGCGCGCGCTGACCGCCAAGGCCGAGGCGCGCAACGCGAGCGTCGCCCGGAAGCTGGCCGGCGAGGAGATCGCCCGGCTCGACGAGGAGGCCGCCGGCGCCGACGCCACCGAGCCGCCCGCCGCCGCCGTGGACACGGTCGCCGAACAGGGCGCCGCCGAGGAGCCGGAGCAGGCCGAGCGGCCCGAGCCCGGCACCCCGGCCGCGGTCGACCCGGCCGCCGCCGAGGCGGCGGAAGCCGATCCGGCGATCGCCGAGGACGTGGCCGCCGCCGGAGCGCCCGCCGAGGCAGCGGCGCCGACCACCGCGGCCGCCGCCCCCTGACCCGTACCGGCCCGGAGCACGGACCCCCCACCGCGGGGCGGCCGGCTCCGGGCCCCTGCCGTTCCCGCGCCGCCCCGCTGCCGAGATCCCTAAGGCGTCCGATGACCGACAAGCCCTCCGCCGATCCCGCCGACCCCGCCGTTCGAGCCGCCTCCTCCGCCGATCCGGCCGCCTCCGCCGAGGCCGCCGTCCCGGACGGCCCCGCCCCCGGCGGCCCCGCCCCCGGCGGCCCCGTCCCCGACGTCACCGTGGTGGTCGGCGCCTACCAGGCGATGCCGTACCTGGTGAAGTGCCTGGAGTCCGTGGAGGCGCAGACCCTCGGCGCCGACCGGATCGAGATCGTCGCCGTGGACGACGGCTCCACCGACGGCACCGGGGAGTACCTGGAGGAGTTCGCCGCCCGCTCCGCGGTCGCCACCCGGGTGGTGCGGCAGGCCAACTCCGGTGGCCCCGGCGGCCCCCGCAACAAGGGCCTCTCGCTGGCCCGTGGCCGGTTCGTCTTCTTCCTGGACGCCGACGACTACTTCGGCGAGGAGGCGCTGGAGCGGATGGTCGCCATGGCCGACCGGGCCGGCACCGACGTGGTGCTCGGCAAGGTCGTCGGCGTCAACCGCGGCGCCCCCAAGTCCATGTGGAAGAAGACCGTCGAGCACGCCGACGTCTACGCCTCCAACGTCATGTACACGCTCAGCGCGCAGAAGCTGTTCCGCCGCGAACTGCTGGTGCGGCACGGCATGCGCTTCGACACCTCCATGCGCACCGGCGAGGACGCCCTGTTCACGCTGGAGGCCTATCTGCGGGGCAGCGGCGTCTCGGTCGTCGCCGACTACACCTGCTACCACCTGGTCGGCCGGGACGACGGCGTCCACCTCACCAAGAGCGGCAGCCATGCCATCCGCTTCGAGTCGGCCCGCCGGCTGATGGAGCTGATCGCCGAACTCGTACCGCCCGGCGACCGCCGCGACCAGCTGATGGTCCGCCCGTTCACCATCACCCTGCTGCCCCAGTTCGGGCCGGTGGTGCTCAACCAGTCCCGCGAGGTGCTGGCCGGGAAGTTCGAGCTGGCCGCTCCGCTGACGGCCGCCCACTTCACCCCGGGCCTGGCCCGCCGGCTCAAGCCGCAAGACCGGCTCCGGCTCACCTGCGTGGCCCTCGGCAAGCAGGACGCCCTGCTGGAGATCGTCGGCTACCTCAAGGCCGGCACCAGCCCGGAGACGGTACGCGGACTGCGCGGCGAGTACCTCGCCTACCCCCGCTTCCGGGACCGCGCCACCGGTATCCCGGACTCGGCGTACCAGCTCACGGGCCGGCCCGGGACGCTCCGGACCGCCCTCGGCCGCGCCCGGCGGCCGGCCCGCACGGTGGTCCGCCGCGCCCGCCGGCTCGCCGGCCGCACCCTGCGGTGGTTCGGGCTGCGCCGCTGACGGCTGACATCTGCCGGCGGCCGGCGGCAGACGGCCGGGACCGGCGCGGTGGCGCCCCGGCACCGGTGCCGCCGGCGGTCGTCCCATCGGCTGGAACGGAGGAGCGGCGGCCCTCCGCCCTGGCATAGGTTTCCCCTGTGAACAAGGCTGTGACAGAGGCAAGGCAGCAGGTGGCGGAAGCCCGCAGGATCGTCGTCAAGGTGGGCTCCTCCTCCCTGACCACCGCCTCCGGCGGACTGGACGCCGACCGGGTGGACGCCCTGGTGGACGTGCTCGCGACCGTACGCGCCGGCGGCGACAAGGAGATCGTGCTGGTCTCCTCGGGCGCCATCGCCGCCGGACTCGCCCCGCTGGGCCTGGCCCGCCGCCCCAAGGACCTGGCCCGGCAGCAGGCGGCCGCCAGCGTCGGCCAAGGCCTGCTGGTCGCCCGCTACACCGCCTCCTTCGCCCGCTACGGCGTCCGCGTCGGCCAGGTGCTGCTCACCACCGACGACACCAGCCGCCGCGCCCACTACCGCAACGCCTACCGCACCCTCGACCAGCTGCTCACCATGGGCGCCCTGCCGGTGGTCAACGAGAACGACACCGTCGCCACCGACGAGATCCGCTTCGGCGACAACGACCGGCTCGCCGCGCTCGTGGCCCATCTGGTCCGCGCCGACCTGCTGGTCCTCCTCTCCGACGTGGACGGGCTCTACGACGGCGACCCGGCCAAGCCCGGCACCGCCAGGATCGCCGAAGTGCGCGGCCCCGCCGACCTGGCCGGCGTCGAGATCGGCTCGGCCGGCAAGGCGGGCGTCGGCACCGGCGGGATGGTCACCAAGGTGGAGGCCGCCCGGATCGCCGCCGCCGCCGGCATCCCGGTCGTCCTGACCGCCGCCAGCCGGGCCGCCGACGCCCTGGCCGGCCGCGACACCGGCACCTGGTTCCACCGCACCGGCCGCCGCTCCGCCGACCGGCTGCTCTGGCTGGCGCACGCCTCCACCCCGCGGGGCGCGCTGGTCCTCGACGACGGGGCGGTACGGGCCGTCACCGAGCGGCGCACCTCGCTGCTCCCGGCGGGCATCGCCGCCGTCGAGGGCGAGTTCTCGGCGGGCGACCCCGTCGAACTGCGGGACACCGCCGGCCGGCCGGTCGCCCGCGGCCTGGTCTCCTTCGACGCCAAGGAGATCCCGCAACTCCTCGGCCGCTCCACCCGCGAACTGGCCCGCGCCCTCGGCCCCGCCTACGAACGCGAGGTCGTACACAGGGACGACCTGGTCGTCCTTCAGCCGTCAAACGGCTGAAACACCGGCCTTCGCACCGGCACCTTCGGAAAAACCGCCCCGCGTCCCGCGCGGGGCTGGTCAACTTTGTCTCGGGTGACGACGGTGGCGAGGCCTCGCCGAAGGCTGTCCGAATGGCGGGCCAACCCGGTCGACCGCGTATTCGTCTACCGGTACGACACAGCACAGTGGAGAGCAGGTCCCGGAAGCCGGGAGCACGCAGAGAGCAACCCTCTGCCCATCGCCAACCGCCCGTTTTTCGACATCAACGCCTGAACTGGAGGCCGCCGGTGAGACGAGCGCGCCCAGGGGGCCCGCCCCGGGGGACGACCGAACGCGCCCTGACGAGTGTCCCGGCCGGGGCCGGCACCGAGCGGTCCGCCCTCGGCGGGGAGCCGCCGGACCAGGCGGCGGCCGGGCGGCCGGACGGCGGGCACGGCCGGCCCGCGCCCGAGCGCCCGGTCTCCAAGCTCTGGCATGTCACCCTCAGCGTCTCCGGGCCCGAGGTCCCGCTGCGGGACGTCAGACGGGCGCTGGAGCAGCTCGCCCACGACCACCCCTTCCTGCTGACCAGCCGCTACGCCGGGGACCACGCCGAGATCCGGTACTGGGAGGAGGCACGGGACCTGCACGACGCGGCGGCGGTCGCGCTGCGGCTGTGGGGCGAGCACCGCCAGACCTCCCAGCTGCCGCCCTGGAAGATCGTCGGCCTGGAGGTCATCGACCGGGAGACCTACCACCAGCGGGTCGCCGAGGGCTACGGCCCCCCACCGGCCGCCCCGGTCGGCGTCCACCCGTACTGACCGGCGCCGAGGCTCCGCCAGGGAGGCCTCACCTCGCAGGGCCTCCGCGCCTCCGGGCCCGGGCGGGCCCGGAGGACTGGCGGCCGCGGCCGGGTGGGCCCCATGCGCTGCCGTGGCTCGGACGCCCCGGGACCCGGCCGGATGTTCGGTGAGCGGGCCTGAACGATCGGCACCGCACGCCCCTGGCGACAGGCGGGCCGGACGGTCAGTGACCGAGGCCGGGTGACCGGTGGTGCGCGGCCCGGAAGCCTCTGGCGGCCACGGCCGGAGGCCCGGCGCGCGGGACCGAACGACCGGCGGCCGCGGCCCGGACACCTCCGCGCCCCGGTGCCGGCCCCGCCGTCCCGTGCGCCGCCGCCCCGTCCACGTACCGGCCTCCCCGTCTCGCGGAGCGGGACGCCCCGCCGGGCCAGGCCCGGCACCGCATTACCCTGCGAGCATGAGCTCGCACTCCGTCTCCGCGTCCACCCCGGCTCCCTCCGCCACCGAGGTCTCCCCGGCCTCCCCGGCCGCGCCCGCCGACGGCGCCGCGCCGCTGTCGGCGGTGCTTCAGGCCGCCGGCCGGGCCCGGGTGGCCGCCGACGAGATCGCGCCACTTCCGCGTGCGGCCAAGGACGCCGCCCTGCTCGCCGTGGCGGACGCCCTGGAGGCCCGGGCCGCCGAGATCGTGGCGGCCAACGCCGAGGACACCGACCGGGCCAGGGCGGCCGGTACCAGTGAGACGGTCATCGACCGGCTGACCCTCACCCCGGAGCGGATCCAGGCCATCGCCGCCGACGTCCGCCATGTCGCCGCGCTGCCCGACCCGGTCGGCGAGGTGGTCCGCGGCTCCACCCTCCCCAACGGCATCGACCTCCGCCAGATCCGCGTCCCGCTCGGTGTCGTCGGCATCATCTACGAGGCCCGCCCCAATGTGACCGTGGACGCCGCCGCGCTCTGCCTGAAGTCCGGCAACGCGGTGCTGCTGCGCGGCTCCTCCTCCGCGTACGCCTCCAACTCCGCGCTGGTCGCCGTCCTGCGGGACGCCGTCGCGGGCGCGGGGCTGCCGGCCGACAGCGTCCAGCTGGTGCCCGGCGAGTCCCGCGACTCGGTACGCGAGCTGATGCGCGCCCGCGGTCTGGTCGACGTCCTCATCCCGCGCGGCGGCGCCTCGCTGATCCGCACGGTGGTCGAGGAGTCCACCGTCCCGGTCATCGAGACCGGCACCGGCAACTGCCATGTCTACGTGGACGCCGAGACCGACCTCGACATGGCGGTGGACATCCTGGTCAACTCCAAGGCCCAGCGCCCCAGCGTCTGCAACGCCGCCGAGACCCTGCTGGTCCACCGGGACGCCGCCGGTGCCTTCCTGCCCCGCGCCCTGGACGCGCTCGCCGAGGCCGGGGTCACCGTCCACGGCGACGAGCGGGTGCGGGGATACGCCGAAGCGTCCAAGGCCACCGTGCTCGCCGCCACCGAAGAGGACTGGGCCACCGAGTACCTCTCCTACGACATCGCCGCGGCCGTGGTGGACTCGCTGGACGACGCCGTCGCCCACATCCGCCGCTGGTCCTCCGGCCACACCGAGGCGATCGTCACCACCTCGCAGGCCGCCGCCCGCCGCTTCACCCGGTTGGTGGACTCCACCACGGTCGCCGTGAACGCCTCCACCCGGTTCACCGACGGCGGCCAGTTCGGCTTCGGCGCGGAGATCGGCATCTCCACCCAGAAGCTGCACGCCCGCGGCCCGATGGGCCTGCCCGAGCTGACCTCCACCAAGTACATCGTCACCGGCGACGGCCACACCCGGTAGGCACAGGAGCGCGGGCCCGAGGGCCGGATCACGGTCCGGCTTCGCCGTCCGGCTGCCGCGAACCACCTTCCAGGTCTACTCTGAACGAGTGCCGGACGACGTGGGGGGCAAGCCGTTCCCGGACGGTTGGGAGCCCGACGACGACCGCGGAGGCGCTGACCAGGACTTCGCCTCCGTGGTGTTCGACGAGGACTTCGTACGGGCCGCCGCCTTCCACGAGCCCAGCGCCGTGGAGCGGCTGCTCGCCGCCGCCGAGGCCCGGGCCGAGGCCGAGGCCCGCCGGTTCCGCCACGGCGGCGCCGACGACGGGCCGGGGTACGGCTACGGCGGCCATCCGGACGGCGACGCGTACGGGGAGTACGAGGACGAGTGCGGGGACGGGCCGTACGGGGCCCACGGCGGCGCCCTGCGCCCGTACCGGCCCAGCTCCCGCTGGCACCGCCCGGTGGCCTGGATCCTGGCCGTGGTGATGGGCGTCGGGATGGTCGCGCTCGCCTTCAGCGCCGTGTACCGGGGCACCTCCTCCGGGCGCGGCGAACAGGTCCCCGCGCCCACCCGCAGCGGAGTGGACGGAGCCGCCCCCGGCGCCCCCGCCGTGCTCGCCCCACGCGGCGAACCGACCCTGACCAGCGGCCCCGGCACACCCTGACCCTCCCCGCAACTCGCCTTCGGGTAGGGCGTTTACCGGAGTGCGCCGCGACCTACCCTGAAAGTATGACCGGGCGCGGCGAGCCGCCCGAGGGGACACCCGAAGGGGCCCCCGGCGGCGGCGACGAGGAGTACCGTTCCGTCGTCTTCGACGAGACGTTCATCCGCGCTGCCCGCCTCCAGGAGTCCTCCGCCAAGGAACGGCTGACCCAGCACGCGGCCGCCGTGCGCACCCGCCCGCTGCCACCGGGGCGCGGCGCGGGCGGACGGAGCGCGCTGCTGCTGGTGCTGGTCGTCGCGATGGCCTTCGCCTCCGTCCTCTATCTGGGGGTGCGGACCACCACCCCCGCCCCGGGAGAGCGCGCCGCCGAGCCGCTCCGCACCACCGTGGTGGCGCTGGCCCCGCAGTCCGCGGTGCCCGGCGGCCGCCCCGCCGAGCTGTTCGCCCGCAGCCCCGCCGCCCCGTACCCGAGCGGGGCCGCGGGGGTCGCGGTGCCCCCCTCCGAGGGCACCGCCCACTTCTCCGGGAACCAGGTCACGGCCGCGCTCGCCATCGCCAAGGACTACCTGGTCCGGTCCTCGCTCGACCCGGATGTGCTGTCCGGCCGGGACACCCGCCCGGTGCGGCTGCTGCTCGACCCCGGGCTGCACGACCAGTTCGACCACAGCATGGACAACCCCGCCGACGACGGGCGGCACGCCGCCACCGGCTGGCTGGTCCGCTTCGACCCGGACGAGACGGCACTCGCCGACGCGCCCGTGCGGGTGCGCGGCACCCTGCGCGCCTCCGAGGCCGCCCCCGGTGTCCTGGAGGTCGCCTCGGACCACACCTTCGTCTACGCGGTCCGGCCCGCCGGGGCGGGGGCGGCCCGGGCGGACGCCTCGCTGTTCACCGTCCGCCGCGAGCTGACCTTCCGCTTCGACCGGGACGATCTGCGGATGCACCGCGCCGAGCTGCTGAACGCCCGGGTGCTGGCCGGCCCGCAGGCCTGCGGCACCGACACGGCGGCAGCCCTGCACCCCGTACCGGCCGGACGGAGCACCCCGCCGGCACCGCCCGTGGCGACGGACCCGTACGCGCCCGGTGCCGCCGCCACCGCCCTCTGCGGCGCCCTCGCCCCCAGCGCCCAGCCCTCCGTAAAGCCGTAGGCCTCCGTAAAGCCGCAGGCCTCCGTAAAGCCGCAGCCCTCCGTAAAGCCGTAGGCCGTACCGCCGCCGGTCAGGCCGTACCGTCGCCCTCCCGGCCCTCCTTCCCGCCGCTGCCGCTGCCGCCGCCGTTCGCGGGGCCGCTCCCGCTGCCGTTGCCGCTTCCGCCGCCGTTGCCGGTGAAGCGGTCGCGCAGTCGGCCGCCGAGGTCGCCGGCGCCGCCCGCCAGGTCCCCGACCAGCTTCATCAGCGGGTCCTTGCTGGTGCGCACCGTGTCCGCGTAGTGCGAGGCGGACTCGCGGAACGAGTCGGTGACCGAGGTGTCCTTGTCCTCGGTGCGGCGCGGGTAGTGCCCGTCCATGATCCGCTGGTAGTCCCGGCTCTCCGCCCACTTCTTCAGCTCGGCCGCCCGGACCGTGGTGAAGGGGTGCGAACGGGGCAGCACATTGAGGATCTTCAGCACCGAGTCCCGCAGGTCGCCGCCCGACTCGTACTCCTCCGCCTGCGCCAGGAACGCGTCCACGTTCATCTCGTGCAGATGGTTGCCGCCGGCGATCTTCATCAGCCCGCGCATCGACGCCCGCAGGTCCTGGCCCACCAGCAGCCCGGCCCGGTCGGCGGAGAGCTCCGACTTGCGGAACCACTCCCGCAGCGCGGTCACGATGGCCATGATCGCCACATTGCCCAGTGGTATCCACGCCACCTTGACCGCGAGACCGGTCAGGAAGAGCAGCACCGTGCGGTAGACCGAGTGGCCGGACAGCGCGTGGCCCACCTCGTGGCCGACGACCGCGCGCATCTCCTCCTCGTCCAGCAGCTCCACCAGCCCGGTGGTGACCACGATGATCGGCTCGTCCAGGCCGATGCACATGGCGTTGGGCTTCGGGTCCTGGGTCACATACATCGCCGGGACCTTCTCCAGGTCCAGGATGTAGCAGGCGTCCCGCAGCATCGTGTGCAGATGCGCGAACTGCTCGTCGCCCACCCGCACCGAGTCGGAGAGGAACAGCAGCCGCAGACTGCGCTCCGGCAGCAGCCCGCTCAGGGCCTTGAAGACGGTGTCGAAGCCGCTCAGCTTGCGCAGCGCGACCAGGGCGGAGCGGTCCGCCGGGTGCTCATAGGCCCGGGACGATATCTCCGGGAAACGCCTGCGCTGCCTGCCCGGCACACGCTCATGGCTGCTGTCGGTCATGCCCTGCCCCCATCGTTCGTACGCGACTCGTCGGTGCCCACCCCCACCCGCGCCCACGGCGCCGGTGCGGCCGGACGGTCTCGTCCCCCTGCCGGACCCCAGCGTAGGTGCTGCGGCTACGGTGTGAACGGGCCTGTGGACAAGCCGCCCACGGGCCTGTGGACAACCCGGAAAGGGATGCCCCGCGCACCCGAGGAGCCCCCCATGCACCAGACCGCCGCCGCCCTGCTCGCCGCCGCCTCCGGACAGCAGGGGCCGGGCAACACCCTCCGGATCGTCCTGGTCGTCTCGATCGTCGGAGCGGTGCTGCTCGCCTGGTTCCTGCTGCGCGGATACCGGGGCGCGGGGAGTGACAACGAGGACAACGACTGAGTCGGCGTGAGCGTGCCCGGACCGCCCGCATACGATGTGCGCGACGTCTCAGCCACACCCACCGAGTCACAGCCCGGCGTCACCACCCGAGTCGCGCCCCGACGGAATAGGTCCTGCCGAAGATGAGCCTCCCCACCTCCGCCACCGGTCTCGTCACGCTCGCCGCCGAGCACACCGAGCACAACCCGAGCCTCAACCCGTACCTGACCGGTATCGGCGCCCTGGTCGCCCTGGTCGTGCTGCTGTGGATCACCACCCGGTTCAACCGCGACCGCTGAGCCGCCGGCCACCGAGTCGCCGACCGCCGGGCCGCCGGCCGCCGAGCCGACGTCGGCGGCGACCGTGAGGGCGACCGCCGGGACCGGCCGCGCCGCCGTGCCGTTAGGCTCTGCACGCATGGGAGACCTGGAAGTGCCCGCCAGTCCCGGCAAGCGCCGACTGGGCGTGATGGGCGGAACGTTCGACCCGATCCACCACGGACACCTGGTGGCCGCCAGTGAGGTGGCCGCCCTGTTCCATCTGGACGAGGTCGTCTTCGTGCCGACCGGGCAGCCGTGGCAGAAGAGCCACCGCACCGTCTCCCCGGCCGAGGACCGCTATCTGATGACGGTCATCGCCACCGCGTCCAACCCGCAGTTCTCGGTCAGCCGGATCGACATCGACCGGGGCGGGCCGACGTACACCGTGGACACCCTGCGGGACCTGAGCGACCTCAACGCGGACACCGACCTGTTCTTCATCACCGGCGCCGACGCCCTCTCCCAGATCATGCCGGGCTGGCGGGACGCCGAGGAGCTGTTCTCGCTCGCCCACTTCATCGGGGTGACCCGGCCCGGCCACGACCTGTCGGATGACGGCCTGCCCGAGGGCGGCGTCTCCCTGGTCGAGGTGCCCGCGCTGGCGATCTCCTCGTCCGACTGCCGCGCGCGCGTCGGGCGGGGCGACCCCGTCTGGTACCTGGTCCCGGACGGTGTGGTGCGCTACATCGACAAGCGCCAGTTGTACCGCGGCGAGTGAACCGCGGAGAGGGGCACCGGTGAACGACCAGCACAACCCGTACGGCGGACACGACCCGTACGACCCGGCGGGCCGGCCGCGGATCGTCGGCTACGACGCCTACGGGCAGCCGGTGTACGAGCAGCAGTACCAGGAGTACCAGGAGTATCAGCAGGACCAGACGGCTCAGCAGTACCAGCAGCACCAGCAGTCCCCGGAACAGCAGTGGCAGCAGGGGGCCTCCTACGACCCGTACGACCCCTATGCCGCGGGCCAGGCCTCGGAGCAGGGCTACGCCTACGGGGCGGCGGACCCCTCCGCGTACACCGGACCGCAGGGATACGGGCAGGGATACGGGCAGGGGTACGGCGAGCAGTACCCGCAGCCGTACGACGGCGGCGGCTACGGGCAGCAGGGCCCGACGGCCCCCGAGGCGGGTGCCGCCGGGTACACCGCCGCCACCGGTTCCTGGGCGCCCGCCGCGGCCCCGGCCGCCGAGCAGCCGCCCGTACCCGAGCCCCGTACCGCACCCGAGGCCGCGACCGGGACCGCGACCGGGACCGGTGATCCGGCCGAACGGGAGGCCACCGGGCGGCGGCTGCCCGGCCAGCGCCGAGCCGACGACGGCGAATCCGCGTCGGCGCCGGCCCCGGACGGCGAGGACTACCGCACCGAGCAGTTCTCCTTCGTCGAGGAGCCCGACGAGGACTCCCAGGACGTCATCGACTGGCTGAAGTTCACCGAGAGCCGCTCCGAGCGCCGTGAGGAGGCCAAGCGCCGCGGCCGCAACCGGGTCGTGGTGCTGGCCGTGGTGCTCGCCGTCGCCCTGGTCGGCGGCGTGGGCTGGCTCTGGGCGGCCGGCAAGCTCCCCTGGTCCGGCGGAGAGGCGGGCACCGGGACCGGCGCCGCCGCGAGCGGACCGCAGCAGCGCGATGTCATCGTGCTGCATCTGCACTCCACCGGCGGGGACGAGACCTCCACCGCGCTGCTGGTGAACAACGCCACCACCAAGCGCGGCACCACCGTGCTGCTGCCCAACTCGCTCTCCGTCGCCGACGAGGACGGCTCCACCACCACCCTCGCCAAGTCCGTCGCCGAGGACGGCGGCACCGGCACCCGGGAGGCCGTCGGCACCCTCCTGGGCACCCGGATCAGCGGCACCTGGCGGCTGGACACCCCCTATCTGGAGAACCTGGTCGAGATCCTCGGCGGCATCGAGGTGGACACCGACACCGAGGTGCCCGCCGCCACCGGCAAGAACGGCGCGCCGCGCGTCCCCAAGGGCGAGGGCCAGACCCTCAACGGCCGGATGGCCGTCGCCTACGCCACCCACCGCGCCGAGGGCGAGCCGGAGGCCAAGCAGCTCCAGCGGTTCGGCCAGGTCGTCCTCGGCACGCTGCGCAAGATCTCCGACGACCCCGGCTCCGCGACCCTCACCGTGCAGACCCTGGCCCAGGTGCTGGACCCCTCTCTGCCCGAGAAGGACCTCGGCGCCTCGCTGGCCCGGCTCGCCGAGCACGCCAAGGTCGGCGACCACGACACCGCGCTGCTGCCGGTGCGCGCCGACGGCACGCTGAGCGAGCAGTCCGCGCGGAGCGTGGTCAAGGACGTGCTGGGCGGCTCGGTCAGCGCCCCCGAGACGGGCGCCGCCGTCCGGGTCGCCGTGCGCAACGCCTCCGGGGACCCCGGCGCCGCCGAGGAGGCCCGGATCGTGCTGGTCAACGGCGGCTACACGGTGGTCAACGGCGGCAGCGAGGGCAGCGAGGCGACCAGCGAGGTGCGCTACGCCGAGCCGGCCGACAAGACGGTGGCCGAGGAGGTCGCCAAGACCCTCAAGCTGCCGGCCTCCGCGGTCACCAAGGACTCCGGCGGGGCCGGGTCGGGCGTGAGCGTGGTGCTGGGCGCCGACTACGGCGAGGGCACCGGGTAGCGGCCGGGGGGCGGGGGAGCGCTATCGGTTTGCCGGGCTGTCGGCGGTACGTGAGACCCTGGGGGAGTCCCGGACCGCCGACGAAAGCCAGCATGTGACCGCCACCGACCGCTCCATCGAGCTCGTGACCGCCGCCGCCCAGGCGGCTGCCGACCGGCTCGCGCACGACATCATCGCCTACGACGTCAGCGATGTGCTGTCCATCACCGACGCCTTCCTGCTCGCCTCCGCGCCCAACGACCGCCAGGTCAAGTCGATCGTGGACGAGATCGAGGAGCGCCTGAACAAGGACCTCGGCGCCAAGCCGGTCCGCCGCGAGGGCGACCGCGACGCCCGCTGGATCCTGCTCGACTACGTGGACATCGTGGTCCATGTCCAGCACAGCGAGGAGCGCGTCTTCTACGCCCTGGAGCGGCTGTGGAAGGACTGCCCCGAGCTGCCGCTGCCCGAGGACGCGGTCAAGACCCGCGGCAAGGCGGAGGAGCACGCCCGGCTCAGCGGCGCCGACGGTACGGACGGTGAGCTGAGCTGAACGGCAGCAAGGCGGGCCGGGGCCGGCGTATCGTCCTGTGGCGCCACGGCCAGACCGCGTGGAACCTGGAGCGCCGCTTCCAGGGCACCACGGACATCGAGCTGACCGAGGCCGGTCTCGGCCAGGCCCGCCGGGCCGCCCGGCTGCTCGCCGCCCTGAAGCCGGACGCGATCGTCGCCTCCGACCTGCGGCGGGCCGCCGCCACCGCCGCTGAGCTGGCCGCCGTGACCGGGCTGCCGGTCGCCCATGACGCCGCGCTGCGCGAGACCTACGCGGGCGAGTGGCAGGGGCTGACCCACGAGGAGATCGTGGCGCGGTACGGCGAGCAGTACGCCGCCTGGAAGCGCGGCGAGCCGGTGCGGCGGGGCGGCGGCGAGCTGGAGACCGAGGTCGCCGACCGGGCCGCCCCGGTGGTGCTGAGCCACGCCGACAAGCTGCCCGACGGCGGCATCCTGGTGGTGGTCAGCCACGGCGGCACCATCCGCACCACCATCGGCCGGCTGCTGGGCCTGGAGGCCCACCACTGGGAAGGCCTGGGCGGGCTCACCAACTGCTGCTGGTCGGTCCTCGGCGAGGGCGCCCGCGGCTGGCGGCTCCAGGAGCACAACGCGGGCACCCTCCCGGAGCCCGTCCTCGGCGACGACACCTGACCGGCCGGGCCGCCTTCACCAGGTCGGCAGCCCCGGCCACCGGATTTCCCTTTCCGGCAGGTCACCGGCTAGAGTTCTTCTTGTTCGCAGCGCGGAGCGCGAAGAACACGAGGGGCTATAGCTCAGTTGGTAGAGCGCCTGCATGGCATGCAGGAGGTCAGGAGTTCAATTCTCCTTAGCTCCACGTTCACGGAAATCCCGTCCCCGGTGGGGGCGGGATTCCGTCGTATACGGGCCGCTGCCCGGTCCGGGTCTCGTGTCCGTTGCCCTGCTCCCTGCCTCCTCTCCGCCTCCTCTCCGGCTTCCCTGCCTCGTCCCGCTGACCGCTGTGCGTGGCCATGGCAGAATCGGACGGCCGGAGGGGACGCCGGCGGGTACGCGTACGGGAGGGAGTTGCAGATGGCCGGCAGTGGTTCCGAAGAGGCTCCCGACCGTTCCGGCGCGGCGGACGCGGTGGACACGGCACGGGCGCGGACCGGACTCAGCTGCCCCTCGTGCGGTTCCGCCCACGTCGCCCAGGTACTCGGTGACAACGGCGGGGTGTCCTATGTGTGCACGTCCTGCGGCCACAGCTGGAGCTGATCGATGGGTGCACACAGGCGGAAATGCGACTGGTGCGGCAGCGGTACGCCGATCGTCCGCGACATGGAACCGGTCAACGCCCGCTACCAGTACTGGTGCGAGGAATGCGCGCGGGCGCTGATCATAAAAGGCGACCCCATCGAGACCTACCGGGAACTCGAAGGGGAGCCCATCTACGGGCGCCTGCTCGACGAGCACTGCACCCTCAAACGCTTCTACTCCTTCGCCAGAGCCTGATCGCCGGCCGCCGCCTGATCGCCGGCTTCGCGGGGTGAGTCGCCCGTCGCCTGGGCGGGCAGGTGTACGCGGTCGTCCGCCGCCGGGGCCGGTCCGGACGCCGTACGGCCCTCGTGACGCAGCCGCAGCGCGAACACCGCCAACAGGGCCAGCCCCACCAGGGTGTAGAGCCCGGACAGCAGCATCTGCCCCGGGTTCTGGTGGAGTTCGAGTCGCACCGGGGCCGGGGCGTGCGGCACCCACCACAGCGCGAACGACGCGAAGACCAGCCCCACCGCCGCCGTCCAGCCCGGCCGCACCCGCGACGCCAGCAGCACCAGGGCGGGCACACACCACACCCAGTGGTGCGACCAGGAGATCGGGGACACCAGCAGCGCCGTCACCCCGCACGCCACCACCGCCACCGGCCGGTCCCCGCGCAGCGCGGCGAGGACCGCCACCGCCAGGCCCGCCGCCCCCACCACGACCGCCGCCAGCAGCCACCACACCCCCGGGTCGGTGGTGTGCAGCAGCCGGGCGATCACCCCGTTCAGCGACTGGTTGGCGGTCTCCTCCTTGCGGCCCACCCGGCTGGTCTCGAAGATCATCCGCGTCCAGAACCGGCGCGAGTCATACGGCAGCACCACCGCCGACACCACCGTCACCACCAGGAACACCGCCGTCGCCGTCACCGCCTTGCGCAGCCACGGGTCCCCCCAAGCCCTGCCCGGCACCCCGCCCCGGCGCAGCCGCAGCACACCGACCACCAGCATCAGCACCACGAACAGCCCCGGTGTCAGCTTCACCGCGGTCGCCAGACCCGTGCCGAGCCCGGCCCAGCGGGCGCCCCAGTGGCCCTCGCGCCGGGTGAAGTCCCACAGCACCGCCACCGCGATCAGCAGATTGATCTGGCCGTAGCGCAGGGTGGTCCACACCGGCTCGCACCACACCAGCACCGCGGACGCCCACAGCGCCGCCGTCCACAGCGCCCGCGCCGGCGCCTCGGGCCGCACCAGGCGCAGCGACAGCCGCACCAGCGCCACCAGCAGCAGCAGGTTCCCGGCCGTCGCCAGGGTCCGCATCTCCGGCACCCCGAGCAGGGTCAGCGGGGTGAACAGCAGCGCGGCGAACGGCGGGTAGGTGGTCGGCAGGTTCGCCGAGGTGGCGCGCATCGCGTACAGGTCGCCGCCGGCGAGCACCGTCTCGCCCTCCGCCCGGTACACGGACAGGTCCAGCATCGTCACGTGGGCGGCGCGCTGCGCCAGCCAGAAGGCGGCGAGCGACAGCAGGCAGGCCGCCGCCGCGGCGGCGAAGGGCGCCCGGGCCAGTCGGGCCCGGAGGTTCACGGTCACGGTCACCCGGAGGACGCTACCGGGCGGCCGCTGGGGCCCGGCACCCGCCGTGGGCGGCCGTGCGGCCCCCGGCCCGTAACCGATTTGGCGAACCACCGGGGGGACCGTGTAATGTTCTCTCTGTCGCCGCGAGGGAAACCCCAAGGGAAACCAGCAGGGAAACCCCATCGGGAGGAAGCCCCGGAGGGCGGCGCACCGCAAGGGGCTATAGCTCAGTTGGTAGAGCGCCTGCATGGCATGCAGGAGGTCAGGAGTTCAATTCTCCTTAGCTCCACAGTATGTGGGAGGCGGGTCATCCGGTCGGATGGCCCGCCTCCCTTTCGTTTCCCTGGTTTCCCGGGGGGTTTCCCGGTGTTGCCCGCGCCGTTTCCCGCCCGGGCCGGGCCCGTCACCAGGGGCGACGGGCCCGGCCCGGGATCAGCGGCTACGGGTCAACCCTGGCCGCTGCCAAGGGCCTTGCGGGTCACCGGGGGCAGCGCCGGGCGGTCCGGCCGCTCCTGCGGGGCCGCCTCCAGCCGCAGCGCCAGCTCGGGGCAGCGGCGCACCGCCAGTTGCGCACGGTCCCGCAGATGCATCGGCACCGAGGCGTCGGCCAGCACCGGGTAGCCGTCCCGGCCCATCCGCACCAGCTCCGGCACGATGTCCGCGCACAGCCCGTGCCCCTTGCACAGCGTCCAGTCCACGGCCAGTTTCCGGCCGCTCGGAATGGACTCCACCACGTCCTGGTAGCCGGGTCCCGGCAGCGGCAGCACCCCGGTCGTCGGACGGCCGCAACCGCCGTGCAGCACATGCGCGGCCAGGTCGTCGGTGAACGCCGACAGGGTGGAGGCGAAGAACCGGGCCGAACCGTCCGGGTGCTTGCACACCCCCCGCCCCTTCACCGCCTGGGTCACCTCCCGCAACGCCTCCAGCGCCGCCGGGCCGCCTCCGTTGAGCACATCCGACAGCCCGCCGGCCGCCGCCGGAAGACCCAGCCGACAAGGGCCGCACTGCCCGGCGGTCTCCGCCGCCAGCCAGTTCGCCACCCGCTGCGCCTCACCCAGCGGACAGGTCTCCGGGCCGATCGGCAGGATCGCCCCCGCCCCCAGCGAACCGCCCACCGCCGCCAGCGACTCCCGGGAGATCACCGCGTTGTGCACGGCCGTCGAGTCGATCCAGTTGCCGTGGTAGCCACCGGTCAGCACGCCCTGCGGCTGCGCCGGGGCGCCGGCCAGCTGGAGCACGTACCGCAGCGGCACCCCGGTCGGCACCTCCACCACCATCGGCCGGGCCACCGCCCCGGAGATCGTCAGCATCACCGTGCCCGGCTCGCTGTCCAGCCCGCCGTGGGCGTACCGGGTCGGGCCGATCCGGGCGGCGACCGCGAGCTGCGCGTAGGTCTCGGCGTTCGACAGCAGGGTCGGCGCACCGCCCACCCCGGACTCCGCGGCCCGCTCCCGGCGGCCCGGAGGCAGCGCCGGTCCGCCGCCCGCCGCCCGGATCACGGCCGAGGCCTCACCGGAGACCATCCGCTCGGGGGTGCGCACCACCCGGGCCCGCAACCGCTGCCCGCGCCGGTCGGACAGCCCGCGCTCGGCGAGCGCGGCGCGGATGGAGACCTCGGTGGAATTGCGGGTCACCGCCACCACCAGGGTGCGCGCGCCCAGGGCCTCGGCGGCCAGCAGCGCGCCGTCCAGGATGAGGTGCGGGGCGCGGTTGAGCAGCACGGTGTCCTTGCGGCAGGCCGGTTCGCCCTCGCTGCCGTTGACCACCACGACCGGCCGCACCCCGCGCCGGATGGTCGACTTGGCCACCGCGCGCAGCTTCCGGCCGAACGGGAACCCCGCGCCGCCCCGCCCGCGCAGGGATATGTCGTCGGCGAGCTGCGCCAGCCGCTCCCCGGCGATCGGTTCGAGCGGTCCGTGCACCTTGAGGTGCATCGGCAGGTCCAGCCGCTCGACCAGGTCGAACCCCTGGGTCAGCTGCGGCAGGCCGACGACGCGGACCTCGGGGACGTCGGGGAGCGGGGCGTTCACGGGCGTTCTCCTGCGGGTGCGGTCCACGGCTCGCCGGCCGGTGGCTGCTGGAAGGTGCCCTGCGCGGGGTCGGCGAAGGGCGTGAAGGGGGTGAAAGGCGCCTGACCGGTCCCGGCACCGTTGTCGACATCGGTGTGGACATCGGTGTCGGGGCCGGTGTCGAAGCCGGGGCCGGTGGCGGGGTAGCCGCCGGGGGTGCCGCGGTCGCCGTAGCCGTAGGGGAAGGCGTAGGACGGGGGTGTGGTGGACGGCGGGGAGGGGGCGAAACCGCCGTTGAAGGGGTCGCCACCGCCGGAGGAGCCGAAGGGCGCGGAGGCCCCTGAGGAGCCGGAGGACTCCGACGAGCCGGAGGACCCGAAGGAGTCGAAGGGCGAGCGGGTTGGCTGCTGGGGGATGTACGAGGAGGGCGGCGCCGGGGACTGGGCGGGCGGCGGCGGGGAGGGGGTGGGCCAGTAGCCCGGTCGGGTCGCCGGCTCCTCGGTGACCACCGGCAGCTCCTCCGTCATCGGCACCCGCTCGGCGAACGGGATCTCCTGGGTGGCCGGGCCGCCGGACGCGGCAGCGGCCGTGCCCCCCGTGGTGCCGAGGGACACGGCCCGGTAGCCGGCCGATATGGAGGACGAACGCCGCTTCCGCGCTCTGCGGGGTGGATCGCCGGCCGCCCGCTCGGCCGTCCACTCGGGGGAGACGGGTGGCCGCTCGGCGCTCCACTCGGGGGAGGGGGAGGCGGGTGGACGGGAGGGTTCCGGGGGGTAGGGGGCGGGGCCGGCCCGGCCGGTGCCGGTCGCGGCGGCGGGGAGGTCCCCCGTACCCGGGAGCGGGGAGACCGAGGGGTCGCGGCGCCGGCGCGAGGGGGAGGCGTTCCGCTCGGCGCCGGGGCCGAGCAGGGCCAGCAGCCGCTCGGCGAGCTTGTTCTGCTGCGGGCGCGGCAGCAGCCGTATCGAGACGGCCCCCGCGACGCCGGTCAGGGCCAGGCAGTACATCGTGGTAACCCAGGTCGCGGCGGGGCGACCCGCGTAGAGTCCGTGCATCAGCGCGAAGCACCAGGCCGGATAGGCCAGCATGTGCAGCGGTCGCCAGCGGGCCGCGATCGGCCCGCGCCCGGCCAGCGCGCTGCGCGCCGCGCCGGTGGAGGCGGCGACCACCATCAGTAGCCCCGCGAGCGAGCCGAGGCCGATCAGCCCGGAAGTGCCGGTCAGCCCGAGGCTGAACGGGATCAGCGCGCCGATGAGCTCCACATGGCCCAGTGACACCTTCACGGTGGCGTGCAGCAGCAGGAAGCCCAGCGAGGCCACCGCGGTGGTGCGGTGGATGGCCTGGGCGAGCAGCCGGTGCCGTACGGAGAGCAGCAGCCGGTCGGTGGCGAGCAGGCCCCAGGCGACGGACGCGGTCAGCGAGACAAGGGAGAGGACGCCGGTGGTGAAGTCCAGCGCGGCCCGGAAGCGGTCGCTGCCGACGATCGCCAGCAGGGGTATGAGGAGCAGTACGGCCGCGGCCAGTCCGCCCTGTACCGGCTTGCTGAGGCCGGGTTTCCGCGTGGGCGAGGAGCGGGTCGTGCGATGAGGAGGGTTCATAGGGGGCGACTCCTGTGGTGCGGAAAAGAGGTCCCGTGGCCGCATGCTAAGTCGACGCATACCAACCGGTACGAGAATCGGGCGTTTATGTTTCGGTCCCTCGCCAACTGACTCTGGGGTTGCCCGGGATAGGGGCGATACGCGGAGTAACCCGGCACCCCCGGGCGGCCGTTCGGAGCCCGCCAGTGGTCTGGACCAGGCGGTACGCGGCGGCTCGGCGCCCCGGGGCGGGAGGGGGTGCGGGCGGGGGTGGGTGGGCGCGGCGCGGGGCGCGTACGAGGTGGTGCGCGCCGTCACGCAGGGCGTTCACGCGGGCGCGTCCGGTGGGCGGACCTCGCTGCGGGCCTTGCGGGCGCTGCGGTACCCTGGCGCCATGCGTGCCGTACGCCTTCTGCTTACCGAGCCGCGCTGACCAGTCCCGACGCGGGGCTCCCACCACCCGCGCGGAGTCGGCGCGGCGTCCCCTCCTGTGTGAGGGGATTTTTCGTTTCGCGCCCCGGCCATCCGCGCGTGGAGGACTCCGCGCCCGGACCGTGCCCGGACTTCCGCGCACAGGCCGGCCGGCGGTGGGCAGAGACGACCCCGATGGAGCTTAAAGGATCATGAGCGAGACGAATCCGGCCGCCGAGCAGGCGGCCCCGCATCGTTACACGGCGGCGATGGCCGCCGACATCGAGGCACGCTGGCAGGACTTCTGGGACGCGCACGGCACCTACGAGGCGCCCAACCCCACCGGTGACCTGGCCGGGGACCCGGCGGTCGCCGCCCGCCCCAAGAAGTTCATCATGGACATGTTCCCGTACCCGTCCGGGGCGGGGCTGCACGTGGGGCACCCGCTGGGCTATATCGCCACCGACGTCTACGCCCGCCACCAGCGGATGACCGGGCACAACGTCCTGCACACCCTGGGCTTCGACGCCTTCGGCCTGCCCGCCGAGCAGTACGCGGTGCAGACCGGCACGCACCCGCGGACCTCCACCGAGGCCAACATGGCCAATATGAAGATCCAGCTGCGCCGGCTGGGCCTGGGCCATGACAAGCGCCGCTCGTTCGCCACCATCGACCCGTCCTACTACCAGTGGACGCAGTGGATCTTCCTGAAGATCTTCGACTCCTGGTACGACGAGCAGGCCGCCAAGGCCCGCCCGATCGCCGAGCTGGTCGCCCAGTTCGAGAGCGGTGAGCGCCCGGTGCCCGGCGAGGGCCGGAGCTGGGCCGGGCTGACCGCCGCCGAGCGCGCCGACCTGCTGGGCGAGTACCGCCTGGCGTACGCCTCGGACGCCCCGGTCAACTGGTGCCCCGGGCTGGGCACCGTACTGGCCAACGAGGAGGTCACCGCCGAGGGCCGCTCCGAGCGCGGCAACTTCCCCGTCTTCAAGGCCAAGCTGCGCCAGTGGAACATGCGCATCACCGCCTACGCCGACCGGCTGCTGGACGACCTGGACGCGCTGGACTGGCCCGAGGCCATCAAGCTGCAGCAGCGCAACTGGATCGGCCGCTCCGAGGGCGCCCGGGTCGACTTCGCCGTCGGCGAGGACGACGCCATCACCGTCTTCACCACCCGTCAGGACACCCTGTTCGGCGCCACCTACATGGTGCTGGCGCCCGAGCACGAGCTGGTCGGGAAGATCGTCCCGGCCGCCTGGCCCGAGGGCACCCACCAGGTGTGGACCGGCGGCCACGCCACCCCCGCCGACGCCGTGGGCGCCTACCGCAAGCAGGCCGCTTCCAAGTCCGACGTGGAGCGCCAGGCCGAGGCCAAGGACAAGACCGGTGTCTTCACCGGCGCGTACGCGATCAACCCGGTCAGCGGCGAGCGCGTCCCCGTCTTCATCGCCGACTACGTGCTGATGGGCTACGGCACCGGGGCGATCATGGCCGTCCCGGCGCACGACAGCCGCGACTTCGCCTTCGCCCGCGCCTTCGAGCTGCCGATGCGCTGCGTGGTCCAGCCCACCGACGGCCGTTCCACCGACCCGGCCGAGTGGGACGACGCCTTCTCCTCGTACGACGCCGCGCTGGTCAACTCCGCGCACGGTGACATCACCCTGGACGGGCTGGGCGTGGTCGAGGCCAAGGCCCGGATCACGGACTGGCTGGCCGAACGCGGTATCGGCGAGGGCACCGTCAACTTCCGGCTGCGCGACTGGCTGTTCAGCCGCCAGCGCTACTGGGGCGAGCCCTTCCCGATCGTCTACGACGAGGACGGCATCGCCCACCCGCTGCCCGAGTCGATGCTGCCGCTGGAGCTGCCCGAGGTCGACGACTACTCGCCGCGCACCTTCGACCCGGACGACGCCGACACCCAGCCCGAGACCCCGCTGTCCCGCAACGAGGACTGGGTCAACGTCACCCTGGACCTGGGCGACGGCCCCAAGAAGTACCGCCGCGAGACCAACACCATGCCCAACTGGGCCGGTTCCTGCTGGTACGAGCTGCGCTACCTGGACCCGCACAACGACTCCGCGCTGGTCGACCCGGAGATCGAGCGCTACTGGATGGGCCCGCGCGAGGGGCAGCCGCACGGCGGCGTCGACCTGTACGTGGGCGGCGCCGAGCACGCCGTACTGCACCTGCTGTACGCCCGGTTCTGGTCCAAGGTGCTGTTCGACCTGGGGTACGTCTCCTCCGCCGAGCCGTTCCACAAGCTGTTCAACCAGGGCATGATCCAGGCCTTCGTCTACCGCGACGCACGCGGTATCGCGGTGCCCGCCGCCGAGGTCGAGGAGCGCGACGGCGCCTACTACTACCAGGGCGAGAAGGTCAGCCGTGTCCTGGGCAAGATGGGCAAGTCCCTGAAGAACGCGGTCACCCCGGACGAGATCTGCGCCGAGTACGGGGCCGACACGCTGCGGCTGTACGAGATGGCGATGGGCCCGCTGGACGTTTCCCGCCCCTGGGACACCCGCGCCGTGGTCGGCCAGTTCCGGCTGCTGCAGCGGCTGTGGCGCAACATCGTCGACGAGGCGACGGGGGAAACCACCGTGGTCGACGCCGAGCCCGACGAGGAAACCCTGCGCGCCCTGCACAAGGCGGTCGACGGCGTCTCCCAGGACATGGCCGCGATGCGCTTCAACACGGCGATCGCCAAGGTCACCGAGCTGAACAACCACCTGACCAAGGCGGGCGGCGCGCTGCCCCGCACCGTCGCCGAGCGGCTGGTGCTGCTGGTCGCCCCGCTGGCCCCGCACATCGCCGAGGAGCTGTGGCGCAAGCTGGGCCACACCGAGTCCGTCGTCCACCGGGACTTCCCGGTCGCCGACCCGGCGTATGTGGTGGACGAGACGGTGACCTGCGTGGTCCAGATCAAGGGCAAGGTCAAGGCCCGGCTGGAGGTGGCCCCGTCCATCACCGACGCCGAGCTGGAGGCCCTGGCCCTGGCGGACGAGGGCGTCGTCGCCGCGCTGGGCGGCGCCGGCATCCGGAAGGTCATCGTCCGGGCGCCGAAGCTGGTGAACATCGTCCCGGCGTGATCGGGTGCATGGCTGAGGGATGACCCCTACGGGCGGGTTGCGGGTTCCAGGGGAACCTGTGGCCCGCCCGTTCCGTTTACCGTGGAGAACGGCGGCGGCGACGCGCTCCCGGCACGGCTGGGCATCGCGTCCCCCACACCCGCCGCATCGACACCGAGGGCATCCACACCGAGGGGACCGGCATGGCAGAGGCGATCCTGATCCTGGCGCTGCTCTTCGTCGCCTTCGTCGCGCTGGGTGCCTATCTGAGCGTCAAGGCGGTCAAGGCCGCCAAGCGCGGTGTGGACCGCACCATCGACCAGGCCCGCCGCACCGTCGAGGACACCACCCTGCGCGCCCGCAGCTACGGCCAGGCCGGGGCGCCGGCCGAGCTGGCCCGGCTGCGGCTCGCCCTGCGCACCTCGATGCGCGCCACCCAGGACGCCCTGGAGGCGGGGGTGGCCGAGGACGCCTCGCTCAAGGAGTCACTGGCGCTGTTCGGTCGGCTCAGCGCGCACGGCAAGGAGCTGGACGCCGACCTCCGGCGGATGGAGCGCGACCCCGACCGGTCCCGGGTGGCCGCGCACCTGGACGAGGTCCGCCGGCGCACCGAGCAGGTCACGCACGCGGCCGACTCGCTGCGCTGGGCCGCCCGCGACCGGGCGCAGCGGTTCGCCGACGACGAGCTGGAGTCGCTGAGCGCCCAGATCGACATGGAGGCGGGCGCCCTGCGCCACTGGGCCGCCACCGACGAGCCCGGAAGCGGGACCGGAGCCACCGGCTCCGGCGCGGCGACGGGTGGTTCCGCCGCTGCCTCCGCCTGGCCGGAGGCCCCCACCGGACGGCAGAGCACCTCCTCCGAGCAGGTCTGGCCGGCCGACGAGGGCGCTCCCGCCGTCGGCGACTCCACCGGCCGCCCGGACGGCAGGGATCCGGCGGAGGGCCGGTCCGAGGAGGCCGGTCCGCAGGCGATCACCGCGCGCGACCCGCGGCTGCAGAGCTTCTCCTGGCAGAAGACGGCCCGTCCCGAGACGACCAACTGAGTCCGAGACGTGGGGCTGGCCGGGTAAGGGGTGGCCTGCCGCCCGGTGGTCGCCGCGGGGTAACCTCCCGGTCATGTCCCGCCATGTCGCGATCGTCACCGATTCCACGGCCTACCTGCCGCCTCAGACGATGGAGCGGCACGCTATCACCGCGGTCCCGCTGACCGTCGTCCTCGGCGACCAGGCCCTTGAGGAGGGCACCGAGATCTCGGCTCGCTCGCTCGCCCTCGCCCTGCAGAAGCGGCGCTCGGTGACCACCTCCCGGCCGAGCCCGGAGACCTTCGCCGCCGCCTACGCCCAGGCCGCCGAGCGGGGCGCCATCGGCATCGTGTCCCTGCATCTGTCCGCCGAGTTCTCCGGCACCTACGACGCGGCCGTGCTGGCCGCCCGCACCGCCGCGGTGCCGGTACGGGTGGTGGACACCGGAATGGTGGCGATGGCCCTGGGCTTCTGCGCCCTGGCGGCGGCCGAGGCCGCGGAGGCGGGCGCGGCCCTGGACGAGGTGGCGGCCGCCGCCGAGAAGCGCGCGGCCGGGACCTCCGCGTACTTCTACGTCGACACCCTGGAGTATCTGCGGCGCGGCGGGCGCATCGGCGCCGCCCAGGCGCTGCTGGGCTCCGCGCTCGCCGTGAAGCCGCTGCTGGAGCTGGAGGGCGGACGGATCGAGCTGCGGGAGAAGGTACGCACCGCGTCCAAGGCGATCGCCCGGCTGGAGGAGATCGCCGCCGAGCGTGCGGCGGCGGGCGGTGCCGTGGACATCGCGGTCCACCATCTCGCCGCCCCGGACCGGGCCGCCGCGCTGGCCGACCGGCTGCGGGCCCGGGTGCCCGGACTGGACGAGGTGCATGTCAGCGAGGTGGGGGCGGTGATCGGCGCACACACCGGCCCGGGACTGCTGGGCGTGGTCGTCTCCGCCCGCTGACCCCCTCCTTCACCCTTCGCTGTCACTCTCCGGAGTGGCCGAAGTATCCCCATTCCAGAGCCTATCCACAGATTCGCGACCGGCCACCCGCTGGCCCGCTCCGACGTCTACCGTCCTGAGCCATGACCGTACGAACACGTTCCGTGACAACCGGCTCCACCGTCCGCCGCCGCGCCACCAGCGGCCCCGGACGAGCCCCGGGCTCCGACGGCCGACTGCGGCGCGGACGCGGACGCGGACAGAGTGGTGGACGAGCCCGGACGACGGCGGAGGCCCTGCTGGCCGCACGGCGACGAGCGGACGGCCTCTTCGCCCCACCCGGCCCACGCCGCCACCCCCCGGACCCGGTTGTCGGGACTGACGCCACGGCACCGGAACCCGAGGTGCCCGGTCCGGCCGAAGGGGTCCTGGCGAGGCCGGAGCCGGGACCAGGGCCCGAGCGGGCGCCCGGCCGTGGAGAACGGTGGCGGTCGGCGGTACGGGACCGGTTACCGATGTGGGTGCAGACCCGCTGCGGTATGGAGCCGCGCACGCTCGCCGCGCTGGCCGTCGTCCTCGCGGTGGCGGCGGTGCTGGCGGGACGGCACTTCTGGTCGGGCCGCCCGGAGCCGGTGCGAGCCCCCGAGGTGGTGCACCACGCGGCCCCGTCCCGCCCGCCGGTCGCGGCCGGGGCGGCGGCGCCCACGGCCGGACCGCTGCCGGTGGTGGTCATCGACGTCGGCGGGGAGGTGCGCCACCCCGGGGTGCTGCGGCTGCCCGCCGGATCGCGGGTCGCCGACGCACTGCGGGCCGCCGGCGGGGTCACCCCCGGCACCGACGTCAGCGGGCTGAACCGGGCCCGGGTGCTGCTGGACGGCGAGCAGGTCGTGGTCGGCACGGCGGCGCAGGCGGCCGCCCCGATGGCCGGGCCGGTTCCGAGTGTGCCGGGGGCGGCCGGCACCGGTACGGGGGCGGCGCCGACCGGGCCGATCAGCCTCAGCACCGCCACCGTCGAGCAGTTGGACACCCTGCCCGGCGTCGGCCCGGTCCTCGCCCGGAAGATCGTTGACCATCGCACGCGGACCGGCGGCTTCCGCTCGGTGGAGCAGCTGCGTGAGGTGAGCGGCATCGGCGACCGCCGGTTCGCCGAACTCCAGTCGCTGGTGCGGCCATGACCAGGCCGGCTGCCGGTGGGCCTCCGGCCGTGGGCGAGGGCGAGACGGCGTCGGTGAGCCGGGCCGCGGCGGTCAGTGCGGCGGCGAGCGGGTCGGCTGGTCAGGGTCCGGGCGAGACAGCGTCGGTGAGCCGGGCCGCGGCGGCGAGCACGGCGGCGAGTGGGGCAGAGGGTTTGGTCCCGCCCGTCAGGGCGGGGGCAACTCGCCGGATGGCCCGCCGGGCCGCCGTCTCCGGTGCCGTGGCTCCCGGTAGTGCGCCGAGCGGACACCCGGTTCCCGCCGAAGGCCCGGTCGATCTGCGGCTGGTCGGGCCCGCGGTGGCCGCCTGGGTCGCGGCGGCGCTCGCGCTCGGCGCCCCCGGCGGCTGGACGGCCGCCGCCGTGGCGCTCTGTACGGCGGCGGCCCTGGCCCTGCTGCTGACCGCCCGGCGGAGGAGACCGGCCGGTCCCATCTCGGGGAGGCCGAACGGCTCGACGGAGCGGACCCGAGCCGACTCACCGGACCCCTTCGCACCCAACGGCGGCCAGCGCGGACGCACCCCTGCGGGATGGCTCCGTGCCCTTTGGTGGCGGCAGAACGCCACGGCCGCCGCGGCGGTGCTGCTGTGCGCGGCCGCCGGAGCCGCCTCCGCCGGACTGCACGGCGCCGACCTGCGCCGGGGGCCGGTGCCCGAACTGGCCGGCCACCACGCCAGGGTGACGGTGGAGGCGACCGTCACCTCGGACCCCCGGCTGACCCGGCCCGTCATGGACGGCCCGCGGACCGGTCCGCCCGGGGTGATGCTCGACGCCGAGGTGACCAGAGTCGAGAGCGCCAACGGCACCCGCCCTCCGACCCGGGTCCGCACCCCCGTCCTGGTGATGACCTTCACCGCCCAGCAGCGGTGGCGCCCACTGCTCCCCTCCACCCGGCTACGGCTCAGCGGACGCCTGGAACCACCCGGTGAGCAGGGCGGCCGATACGCGGCCGTGCTGCGGCCCGACGCGGCGGGACCGGTCGTCACCGGCGCGCCGACCCGACTCCAGCGCACGGCCGGAGAGCTCCGCGCCGGGCTGCGCGACGCCACCGACCACCTGCCCCCGGACGCCCGTGCCCTGCTGCCGGGGCTCGTCGTCGGCGACACCTCCCGGATCCCGGACGACCTGCACCACGCCTTCGAAGCGACCGACCTGCTCCACCTTCTCGCCGTCAGCGGAAGCAACCTCAGCATCGTCCTGCTGCTGCTCATCGGGCCGCCCGGCCGCGCCCTGCGGGCCGAACGCGGAGGCCTGGCGCCCCGGCTGGGCATCACCCTGCGCGGCACCGCGCTCCTCGGCGGGCTGCTCACCCTCGCCTTCGTCCTCGTCTGCCGCCCCGAACCGAGCGTGCTGCGCGCCGCCGCCTGCGGACTGATCACCCTGCTCGCCATCGCCACCGGGCGCCGCCGCTCCCTGCTGCCCGCGCTGGCCGCCGCCGTGCTGCTGCTGGTGCTGTGGAACCCCTGGCTGGCACGCGGGTACGGCTTCCTGCTGTCGGTGCTCGCCACCGGCGCCCTGCTCACCCTCGCGCCCCGATGGAGCGCCGCCCTGCGGCGGCGGGGCGTCCCCGGGCGCCTGGCGGAGGCGCTGGCGGCGGCCGCGGCGGCACAGGCCGTCTGCGCGCCCGTGGTGGTCGTCTTCGCCGGCCGGATGAGCCTGGTCGCCATCCCCTGCAACCTGCTCGCCGAGCTCGCGGTGGCCCCGGCCACCATCCTGGGGTTCGCCACCCTGGCCACGGCGCCGGTCTCCGGGACGCTGGCCGGCTGGGTGGCCGTCTGCGCCGGCTGGCCGGCCGGGTGGATCGCGTCCATCGCCCGGGCCGGGGCCGCCCTGCCCGGAGCGGAGGCCGCCTGGCCCGGCGGATGGGGCGGCGGTCTGCTGCTCGCCCTGGCCACCCTGCTCGCGCTGGTCGCGGTACGGCGGATACGCCACCGGGCCTGGGCGGTGAGCGCCTGTGTGATCCTGCTACTCCTCGCCGTACTCCGTCCCCCGCCGGTGGTCCGGCTGCTCACCGGCTGGCCGCCACCGGGCTGGGTGGCCGCGATATGCGATGTCGGCCAGGGCGACGCCCTGGTGCTGGCGGCCGGCCCGGGCCAGGCGCTGGTGGTGGACGCGGGCCCCGACCCGCGGCTCGTCGACGGCTGCCTCACCGAACTGGGCGTCCACCGCGTCCCGTTCCTGGTGCTCACGCACTTCCACGCCGACCATGTGCGAGGGCTGCCGGGCGTGCTGGACGGCAGGCAGGTCGGTGCCATCCAGACCACCGGCCTGCGACAGCCCCCGGAACAGGCGGAGTTCGTCCACCGGACCGCGGCCGCCGCCGGTGTCCCGGTGGTGCGGGCGGTGGCAGGCGAACGCCGTCGACTGGGCCCGCTGGACTGGCACGTACTGTGGCCGCCCCTGCCGTCCCCACCGTCCCCGGGGTGGGACCCCTCATCGCCCCACCCCGAACCCAACGACTCCAGCGTCACCCTGCTGGTGCGCACCGCCGGAGGCCTGAGTCTGCTGCTCCTCGGCGACCTGGAGCCGCCCGCCCAGCAGGCGCTGCTCCGGGCCCACCCCCGCCTGCCGGCCGTCGACGTGCTCAAGGTCGCCCACCACGGCTCGGCCCACCAGGATCCGGAGCTGCTGCAACGGGCGCGCCCCCGGCTGGCGCTGGTGTCGGCGGGCCGGGACAACTCCTATGGGCATCCCGCCCCGCGCACCATGACCGCGCTGGGCGCCGGGGGAGCGGCGGTGCTGAGCACCAGCGACCATGGGGCGATCGCCGTGACCACGGGCGAGCAAGGCCTCCGCGCCGTGCCACGCGGGCCGGCGGCACCGCCGTGAGCGCCCGGCCGGCGAGGGCGGAGACCGTACGGACCGGCTCCGCTCAGGTCACACCAGCCAGGCACCCTCGCGCATCAGCGTGCGGCCGGCGATCTCGTTCGCCTCGCGCCAGGCCCTCACCCTCCGCGGGGTCACCCGCAGATAGACCCAGGCGGCCAGGTCCCTCGGGTCCCAGCCGAGCTTGGCCGCGAGGGCGTCCGCCGAGGAGCCTTCCAGGTCCGCCGCCTCGACCGCCTCCGCGACCCCGTCGATCAGCACCACGTCACGGGTGTGCCCCAGACTCAGCACCACCGTGCCCCGCGGGGTCAGGTTGCGGGCCGTGGGGTTGGTGCGCTTGGTCGACATCAGGAGGGTGGCACCGTCCCAGACGAAGGAGAGCGGCACCAGCACCGGATCCCCCGCGGCCGAAGCGGTCGCCACCCATACGTCCTCGTCGTTCTCCAGCCGCTTCAGGGTGTCCCGCTTGCGCTGCTCGGCGGTACGCGCCGGCTCCCGGTTCGTCATGATCGGCACGGTAGGCGCGGTCCGGGCCCTCGCACATCGGGCGGCGGTCCTAGGTCGTCCGACCCCCGGGCAGCCGTCCGACCCCCGGCAGCCGTCCGACCCCCGGGCGGTCGCCGGGGCCGGACCGGCGGCGCGATCGGCATGGCGACAATGGTCCGGTGAGCGATCTGAGACATGTGCTGGTACTGCCCGACCGGGACGCCGCCGAGGAGGCGGCGGAGGAAGTGGGGGAGCGGTTCGGGGTCACCGAGGAACCGCAGCTGGTGCGCGACGCCCTCGCCGGGGAGGACGACGCCGAGGACGCCCAGTGGCTGCTGGTACTGGAGGACCCGGACGGGCGGCTGGTCGCCGCCGAACTGGACGAGTTCGCCGCCCGCTGGGACGGCTGGCGCGAGGAGCCCTGAGGCGGGGCGCGGGACGGCGGACCGCCCGTACCGGCGGCCGCCTCCTCAGCGTGCGGCCCGCTCCGCCGCCTCCCGGGTGATGTCGGCGTACCGGCGGAACAGGACCGGGCGGGCCTCGCCATGGCCGTGCTCGGGCAGGGCCGCCCAGCACCGGGCGATGAGCTCCCGGGCCTGGGTGCCGGGCCAGGGCTGGGGCAGGAGCTGGGGCGGCAGCAGGGGGTCGGGCTCCATGGCGCGGGTGAGTTCGGCCGCCAGCTCGACGGCGATGGTGAGCAGTTCGGTCGGGGGGAGTGCGGCGGAGCCGGTGAGCCGGCCGAGACGGGGCCGGGCGATGCGGCCGAGGCGGTGGTAGCGGTCGGCGATCTCCTGGAGGGGCCACAGGTCGCGGACGAGTTCGGCGGGCTCCCGGACCTCGCCCCTGCGCAGGTCGGTCGTGCTGAGGAGGGTGAGCGCACCGTGGACGCCGAGGCGGTGCGCGGCGTCCTCGACATACGGTTCCCAGGCGTTGGCGCAGACGTACAGTCCGCCCTGGAGCGGGGCGCCGCCGAGGTGCACAAGGGTCTCGCGCAGGGCGTCCCGGGCGGTGCGCGACGACTCGGGCACGGCGAAGGCGGCCAGATGCCAGACGCCGTCCCAGGGGGCGAGCCCGGCGTCCTGGCGGAACGCGTGCCGCAGGAAGTCCGTGTGGGGAGCCAGTGCCCGCGCGGTGTCCTCGGTGGCGTGCAGAACCGCTCGGCGACCGCGGCCCTCGTGGCTGAACCGGTCCTCGGCCACCAGGCGCTTGATGCACAGCCGCACCTGCTGGTCACTCATCCCGAGGGTCCCGGCGACGGTGTACAGCTCGTCCGCGCTGACCGTACCGTCCTCCCGGATCAGCGCGTGGACCAGCAGGCGGGTGGGGATCTCGACGTGGTCGGTCACGGTGTGCGCGGTCCTCTCGGCCCGTCCGTCCCGACGGGGCGGTGCATGGTGGTCACGGCGCCGAACCCCAGCAGCCCGCGGAGGTAGGGCGTGGACTCGGTCCGTACGGCCGTGAAGCCCCGCCGCTCGTAGAGGGCTCTGGCACGCGGGTTGGTGTCTATCACGTCCAGTCGGATCTCCCGGCAGCCCTGCTCCGCCGCGACGGCGGCCACCTCTTCGATCAGCAGGCTTCCGACACCGAGGCCGCGTAGCTCCGGGTCGACGGCGATGCCGTCCATCACGAGCTGCCCGGGGGCCGGCCGGCGCTCGAACAGAGCCAGGAGCGGGAGCCGGCGCAGCCCTCCGACGTATCCGTACACCCGCAGCACGTCCGATGCCGATCCCCCGGTGAGGGCCCGCCCACCGAGCTGGTAGCCGGCGAGGCCGACGAGCCGCCCGTCGAGGAGCGCGCAGACCGCGCGGTCGGCGTTCAGATGGGCGGCGATGAAGGGCACCGCCTTGCCCGGCGGGTTCAGCGCGGGACCGAGTTTGCGGCCGAAGGCGTCCCAGTACAGCTCGGCCGCCCGCCGCTCGGCCCCGGCCGGAACACCTCGCCGGACCGCCACAGATCCGGTCCCGGATCTCGCGTCAGCTTCCACGCCGTTCCCTCCCTCTCTACTCCCTCTCGGAACACCAAATCTATCAAATTTACTACGACCGTTCTGCTGGTGATAGTTTCACCTCCCGGTACGCGGCTGAACAGAGGCGGTCTCCTCCCATGTGTCCGAAAACCCGACCCCGGCGGCGCGGGCTCCGCGTCGCCGTGTACGCGCTCGTCATAGTCCTGGTCGTGGCCGCCGGGCTCGCCGGCGCGGTGCTGTGGCAGCACTCCTACGACATGGACCAGCAGCGGGTCTCGATCCGCCACGGCGGCCACACCCTCCACGGCGTACTGGCCACCCCCAGGGACGGCCGCAAGCGCCACGGCCTGGTCGTGTACATCCACGGCGACGGCCCCGTCGACGCCACCCACGAGGACGGCTACCAGCCCCTGTGGGAAGCCAACGCCCAAGCCGGTTACGCCACCCTGTCCTGGGACAAGCCCGGCGTCGCCGGTGCCCCCGGCGACTGGCTCGACCAGTCCATGGACGACCGGGCCGACGAGGCGGCCGCCGCCATCGCCTGGGCGCGCGCCCGCCCGGACATCGACGGCGACCGGATCGGGCTCTGGGGCGCCAGCCAGGCGGGCTGGGTCCTGCCGAAGATCGCGTCCAGGACCCCGGTGAGTTTCGTCATCGCCGTCTCGCCCGCGATCAACTGGCTCCGGCAGGGCCGCTACAACCTCCTCGCCGAGCTGCGCGCCGACGGCGCGTCGGCGGCCCGTACCCGGGCCGCGATCGCCAGGAGCGACACCACCCGCCGACTGCTGGAACGCCGGGCGACCTTCGAGGAGTACGTGAAGGCCACGCACGGTGACACGGACGGCATGACCGCCGACCGCTGGGGCTTCATCGCCAGAAACCACACCGCGGACGCCACCCACGACCTGAGCGCCCTGCGCGGCATACCGGTGCTGCTGACCCTCGCGGGCCAGGACATCAACGTCGACACCGCCGACACGGAGCGCGTCTACCGCGAGGTACTGGGCCCGGGCGGCGCGCTCACGGTCGAGCACTACCCGCAGGCGACCCACTCGCTGCTCAAGCAGTCCATCGAGCAGTCGGAGGCCAGGACCGTACTCACCGCGCTCTTCTCCCCCCGCTCGCTCTTCGCGGACGGCTTCCTGGACGACCAGCGGCAGTTCCTCAAGCGCGCCCGCCCCAGAAGCAATCCGGGCCCCTGAGGGAACCGCCCCCGAACGGGATGTCAGTGGGGCGTGGGATGCTGGGCAGCGATGGCCAGCAGAAAGAACCAGACCGACGACGTCCTCGCCCCCCTCACCCTCGCCGTGGGGCAGGAGGACCTGCTCCTGGACCGGGCGGTGCAGCAGGTGGTGGCCGCGGCGCGGGCGGCCGACGCCGACACGGACGTCCGCGATCTCACCTCCGACCAGCTCCAGCCCGGCACGCTCGCCGAGCTGACCAGCCCGTCCCTGTTCTCCGAGCGCAAGGTCCTGGTCGTGCGGAACGCCCAGGACCTCTCCGCCGACACGGTCAAGGACGTGAAGGCCTATATCGCCGCCCCCGCCGAGGAGATCACCCTGGTGCTGCTCCACGCGGGCGGCGCCAAGGGCAAGGGCCTGCTCGACGCGGCCCGCAAGGCCGGGGCACGCGAGGTGGCCTGCCCCAAGACCACCAAGCCGGCCGAGCGGCTGACCTTCGTCCGCGGGGAGTTCCGCACCCTGGGCAGGTCCGCGACTCCGGAGGCCTGCCAGGCGCTGGTCGACGCGATCGGCAGCGACCTGCGCGAGCTGGCGTCCGCCGTCTCCCAGCTCACCGCCGATGTCGAGGGCACCATCGACGAGGCCGTGGTGGGCCGCTACTACACCGGCCGCGCCGAGGCCTCCAGCTTCACCATCGCCGACCGGGCGGTGGAGGGCCGCGCCGCCGAGGCCCTGGAGGCGCTGCGCTGGTCGCTGGCCACCGGCGTCGCCCCCGTACTGATCACCAGCGCCCTCGCCCAGGGCGTCCGGGCGATCGGCAAGCTCTCCTCGGCGCGCGGCGGCCGCCCGGCCGACCTCGCCCGCGAGCTGGGCATGCCGCCGTGGAAGATCGACCGGGTACGGCAGCAGATGCGCGGCTGGACCCCCGACGGCGTCGCCACCGCCCTGCGCGCCGTCGCCGAGGCCGACGCCGGGGTCAAGGGCGGCGGCGACGACCCGGAATACGCCCTGGAGAAGGCCGTCGTCGCCATCGCCCACGCCGCCCGCCCCCGCCGCTGAGCCACCCGCCGAAGCAGCACCGACTCAGCGGGCGGCCGCGCCCAGCACCAGCACCGCCACGGCCAGGCACAGAAAGCCGCCCGGGAACGCCATGTTCCGGTACACCCCGGCGCGCACATGGGCGATCACCGCGCCCATGAAGAACAGCACCAGCCCCACCGCCGCCGCCTCACCCACCCACACCACCCCCAGCAGGCCGAGCAGCAGCCCGGCCGCCCCCGCCCCCTTCAGCGCGCCCAGCCACCACAGCCAGCCGCGCGGAACCCCGACCTCCGCCGAGTTGGCCAGCACAAAGCCGGCCCCGCGCAGATCCGCCACGGCGATCGCGGCGTTGGCCAGCACGGTGACAAGGGTGACGATCACAAACGCCGGATACATCGAGGTGCCTTCCGCCAGGTCCAGGTCTCCCACAGGGTCACCACCACCCTCCCCAGGCCCCCGGCACCCCGTCCAATACCTGCGTCCATAACCTGGAGGCATGGATGTGGACACCCGGCTGCTCCGCTACTTCACCGCCGTCGCCGAGACGGGCACCCTCACCCGCGCCGCCGAGGAGCTGTTCGTCTCGCAGCCCGCGCTGACCAAGCAGATCCGGCAACTGGAGACCCAGCTCGGCGTCCGGCTGTTCACCCGCTCCCGTACCGGGATGGCCCTCACCGGGCCCGGCCGCGCCCTCGCCGAGCGGGTACCGGACCTGCTGGCGGCCTGGGACCGGACGGTACGGGAGACCAAGGCCGCGGCCGCCCGGGCCGCCCGGGTGCTGCGGGTCGGTTTCCTGGCCAGCGCCGCCAACGAGGCCACCCCGGACATCGTGGCCGCCTTCACCGCACGGCGACCGGACTGGCGAGTGGAGATGCGGCAGGCCGCCTGGTCCGAGCCCACCGCCGGACTGGCCGACGGAGAGGTCGACGCGGCACTGCTCCGGCTGCCCTTCCCCGGCCAGGAGGCACTGCGCACGGCCGAGCTGTTCAGCGAGGACCGCTGGGTGGCGCTCGCCGCCGGGCACCCGCTCGCCGACCGCGAGGTGATCGACTTCCGCGAACTTCTGGACGAGCCGTTCGTCGCCGCCCCCGCCGAGTCCGGCTGGTGGCGCGACCACTGGCTGGCCGCCGACGAGCGCCAGGGCCGGCCCGTGCGTATCGGCGCGGTGACCGACCTGCCGGACGACTGGCTGAGCGCCATCGCCAACGGCTACGGGATCGCGCTCGCGCCCGCCTCGGCCGCCCGCTTCTACGCCCGCCCCGGCGTGGTCTACCGCCCGGTGCGCGGCATCGGCCCGAGCCGGGTGGGCGTCGCCTGGGCACCCGCCCACGACCACGACCCCGTCGTACAGGACTTCGTCCGCAGCTGCCTGGAAGCCGTACCGGCCCCGTGACCGGCGACCGAAAAACTCCCGCCCGCATGCCGAAGGCCCCGGCCACCGTCCTGGGGAAGGACGGCGACCGGGGCCTCGCGGATCAAGAAGTGTGCGCCATACCCGCGTGGCGAACGCAGTCGCGTATGACGCAGGGTGCCGGTCAGGAGCGGATGAGAGGGCCCGCTTGGTCCGTACCGGCGGTTGTCACATCAGAAGCAGTCAGAGCGTGAGCTCAGCCCTGCAGGGTGGCGACCTTGGAAGCCAGCGCCGACTTCTTGTTGGCGGCGGCGTTCTTGTGGATGACACCCTTCGAGACAGCCTTGTCCAGCTGACGGGTGGCGGCGCGAGCGGCCGTGGTGGCCTTCTCGACGTCACCCGAGGCGGCGGCCTCGCGGGCCTTGCGGATCGCGGTCTTGAGCGAGGACTTCACGGCCTTGTTGCGCAGCCGCGCCTTCTCGTTCGTCTTGTTCCGCTTGATCTGGGACTTGATGTTCGCCACGAAAGAGCCTTTTCAGGTTCGTAAGGATTTGATCGACGCGTCCGCCGGCCGAGAGGGGCCAGAAGACACAGCTGCCCAGGCTAGCAGTCGGCGTCCGAACGGCCCAAACCGCAGCCGGCCACGGCCGCGAACCCACGCTCCCCCCACGGCCGCGAACCCAAGCCCCCGCACCCCGAACCGCAGCCCGCGCGGCCCGTACCCAGGGCCCGCCGCCGTCCGTGGGACCATGGAACCTACGTATCGATCCGACGTCGACCCGAGCAGAGACCCCCGGCAGCGCCCGGCGTCTCGAGAATCAGGACCCTGCGTGCCCGCGACCCCTACCCATGTGCCGGAGCCGAGCCGTACCGACCCGGCGCTGATCCGCAACTTCTGCATCATCGCGCACATCGACCACGGCAAGTCCACACTCGCCGACCGGATGCTTCAGCTGACCGGTGTGGTCGAGCAGCGGCAGATGCGCGCCCAGTACCTCGACCGGATGGACATCGAGCGCGAGCGCGGCATCACGATCAAGTCCCAGGCCGTCCGGCTGCCGTGGGCGCCCACCAGCGGCGACGGCCAGGGCAGCACCCATATCCTCAACATGATCGACACGCCGGGGCACGTCGACTTCACCTACGAGGTCTCGCGCTCCCTGGCCGCCTGCGAGGGCACGGTCCTGCTGGTGGACGCCGCCCAGGGCATCGAGGCGCAGACCCTCGCCAACCTCTACCTGGCGATGGAGAACGACCTCACCATCGTCCCGGTGCTCAACAAGATCGACCTCCCGGCCGCCCAGCCGGAGAAGTTCGCCGAGGAGCTGGCCAACCTGGTCGGCTGCGACCCCGACGACGTGCTGCGGGTCTCCGCCAAGACCGGCCTCGGCGTCGAGGCGCTGCTCGACCGGGTCGTCCAGGACGTGCCCGCCCCGGTCGGCGTCGCCGACGCGCCCGCCCGCGCGATGATCTTCGACTCGGTCTACGACTCGTACCGCGGTGTCGTCACCTACGTCCGGGTGGTCGACGGCCAGCTCAACAAGCGCGAGCGCATCCGGATGATGTCCACCGGCGCCACCCACGAGCTGCTGGAGATCGGCACCAACTCCCCGGAGATGCTGCCCGCCGACGGCCTCGGCGTCGGGGAGGTCGGCTACCTGATCACCGGTGTGAAGGACGTCCGCCAGTCCAAGGTCGGCGACACCATCACCCAGCAGCACAAGGGCGCCACCGACGCGCTGGGCGGCTACAAGGACCCCAAGCCGATGGTGTTCTCCGGCCTCTACCCGCTGGACGGCTCCGACTACCCCGAGCTGCGCGACGCCCTGGACAAGCTCCAGCTCAACGACGCCGCCCTGGTCTACGAGCCGGAGACCTCCGCCGCGCTCGGCTTCGGCTTCCGGGTCGGCTTCCTCGGCCTGCTCCACCTGGACGTGATCCGCGAGCGGCTGGAGCGCGAGTTCGGGCTCGACCTGATCGCCACCGCGCCCAACGTGGTCTACCGGGTACTCATGGAGGACGGCACCGAGCACACCGTCACCAACCCCAGCGAGTTCCCCGAGGGCAAGATCGGCGAGGTGTACGAGCCGGTGGTCCGGGCCACCATCCTCGCGCCGAGCGAGTTCATCGGCTCGATCATGGAGCTCTGCCAGACCCGGCGCGGCACCCTGCTCGGCATGGACTACCTCTCCGAGGACCGGGTCGAGATCCGCTACACGCTCCCCCTCGCCGAGATCGTCTTCGACTTCTTCGACCAGCTGAAGTCCAAGACCCGCGGCTACGCCTCGCTCGACTACGAGCCCACCGGCGAGCAGGCCAGCTCCCTGGTGAAGGTGGACATCCTCCTCCACGGCGACAAGGTGGACGCCTTCTCCGCCATCACCCACAAGGACGCCGCGTACGCGTACGGGGTGCGGCTCGTCGCCAAGCTGCGGGAGCTCATCCCGCGCCAGGCCTTCGAGGTGCCGATCCAGGCCGCCATCGGCTCCCGGGTGATCGCCCGCGAGACCATCCGCGCCATCCGCAAGGACGTCCTCGCCAAGTGCTACGGCGGTGACATCTCCCGTAAGCGGAAGCTGCTGGAGAAGCAGAAGGAAGGCAAGAAGCGGATGAAGATGGTCGGCTCGGTGGAGGTCCCCCAGGAGGCCTTCATCGCGGTGCTGTCCAGCGACGACTCCGCGGGCGGCGGCAAGACCAAGAAGTAGCCCGCCCACCGGGGCATCCCGCCCGCCGGGGCATACAGCCCGGCCGTGCTTCCGAGCGCCCGTCCCTCACCCAGGGGCGGGCGCTCGCCGCATGACGCGGTGGCACTCGCGGTGGCGCCCGTCGTGGCGGATGGTCGCCACCACGGCACTCCCCGGCCCATCCGCCCGTTCCCCCATCGACCGGCCCGCAGGGCCCGCTCGCCAACTCCGGTACGTGGCGAGTCCTCGCCACTCCGGGCCACTCCGGCACGATGGCCGCACTTTTTTCGTTGCCCAAAGAGGAAGGGGGCGCGGGCGGGGGGACAGCGCACAGCAGACAGGCAGGGGGGGACAGCGCACAGCAGACAGGGAAGCGCGCAGCAGACACGGAGCAGCGGCACGGGAGACGGTGAAGCGATATGAGGTGAAGCGTTATGAAGAGGGAACCAAGCGCCGGGCCGCAGCCCCTTACGTGTCGGACCCCGGCCCTCTAACCTGGCCGCCCGAGGGTTACTCGCCAGTTAACAATCTCGACGTGCAGCCCAGAGCCCACTCGACGTGCAGCCCAGAGCCGCAAGCCGCCCGGAGGACGCCGTGAGCGACACACAGACCCTGATCGAGAACCGCCCGCCCTCGGTGGCGGCACTCTTCCTGGAGCGCGTGGCGAAGACTCCGAACGCGGAGGCGTACCGCTACCCGGTTCCCGCGCCCTCCGGCCAGGGGCCGGACGAGTGGCGGTCGCTCAGCTGGGAGCAGGCGGCCGAGCGGGTCTTCGCGATCGCGGCGGGTCTGATCGACCTCGGCGTACAGGCCGAGGAGCGGATCGCGCTCGCCTCGGGGACCCGGGTGGAGTGGATCCTCTCGGACCTGGGCGTGATGTGCGCCGGTGCCGCCACCACCACGGTCTACCCGCAGACCAACGCCGAGGAGTCCTCGTACCTCCTGGCCGACTCCGAGAGCCGGGTGCTGATCGCGGAGGACGCCGCGCAGCTGGCCAAGGCCCGTGAGCGCCGCGCCGACCTGCCGCATCTCGCCCATGTCGTCGTCATCGACAACGAGGGCGTCGAGGTGGCCGGGGACGACCCGGCGGGCTGGGTGCTCTCCCTCGCCGATCTGGAGAAGCGCGGCCGGGACTACCTGGAGCAGCACCCCGAGGCGGTACGGGAGCGGGTCGGCGCGATCACCGCGGACCAGCTCGCCACCGTGATCTACACCTCCGGCACCACCGGCCGGCCCAAGGGTGTGCGGCTGCCGCACGACAACTGGTCGTACATGGCCAAGGCCATAGCGGCCACCGGGCTGGTCACCGCCGAGGACGTGCAGTACCTGTGGCTGCCGCTGGCCCATGTCTTCGGCAAGGTGCTGACCTCCGGGCAGATCGAGGTCGGTCACGTCACCGCGGTCGACGGCCGGGTCGACAAGATCATCGAGAACCTGCCGGTGGTCCAGCCGACCTATATGGCCGCCGTCCCGCGGATCTTCGAGAAGGTCTACAACGGGGTCGCGGCCAAGGCCCGGGCCGGCGGCGGCGCCAAGTACAAGATCTTCCAGTGGGCCGCCGAGGTCGCCCGCGAGTACGCGAAGACCAGCCAGGACAACTACCGCCGCACCGGCAGCGCCAGTGTGCCGTTCGGCCTCGGCGCCAAGCACAAGGTGGCCGACGCCCTGGTCTACTCCAAGCTCCGCGAGGCCTTCGGCGGCCGGCTGCGCGCGGCCGTGTCCGGCTCCGCCGCGCTCGCCCCCGACATCGGCTACTTCTTCTCCGGCGCCGGCATCCACATCCTGGAGGGCTACGGCCTCACCGAGTCCAGCGCCGCGTCCTTCGTCAACCCGGGCGAGGCCTACCGCACCGGCACGGTCGGCAAGCCGCTGCCCGGCACCGAGGTGCGGATCGCCGACGACGGCGAGATCCTGCTGCGCGGCCCCGGGATCATGGAGGGCTACCACGGGCTGCCGGAGAAGACGGCCGAGGTGCTGGAGTCGGACGGCTGGTTCCACACCGGGGACATCGGCGAGCTGTCCGTCGACGGCTATCTGCGGATCACCGACCGCAAGAAGGACCTGATCAAGACCTCCGGCGGCAAGTACATCGCGCCCGCCGAGGTCGAGGGCCAGTTCAAGGCGGTCTGCCCGTACGTCTCCAACATCCTGGTGCACGGCGCCGACCGGAACTTCTGCACCGCCCTGATCGCGCTGGACGAACCGGCCCTGCTCGGCTGGGCGGAGGAGAACGGCCTGGGCGGCAAGTCGTACGCGGAGGTGGTCGCCACCCCGCAGGCCGACGCCCTGGTCCAGGGATATGTGGACCAGCTCAACGAGGGCCTCCAGCGCTGGCAGACGATCAAGAAGTTCCGGCTGCTGCCGCGTGACCTGGACATCGAGCACGGCGAGCTGACCCCGAGCCTGAAGTTGAAGCGTCCGGTCGTGGAGCGCGAGTACAAGCACCTCATCGAGGACATGTACGCGGGCACCAAGGAGGGCTGAGGACGCGAAGGGGGGCGGGGACACGCGGGAGGAGGACACGCGGGAGGGGGCGGGGACTTGTGCCGCGCCCCCTCCCGTTGTGCCGCCCACTTTGCGCCACCTCCGTTGCGCCGCCCTCCGGGTCCTTCGGTGTTCCTCCGGTGTTCCTCCGGGTCCTTCGGTGTTCGTCCGGGTCCTTCGGTTCCTCCGGTGTTCCTCCGGGCCCGTCGCGGTCCCTCCGGGTCCGTCGGTGTCCCATCGGGGCGGTCGGTGGCGCGTTGCCCCCGGCTCCTGCGCGTTGCGCCGCCCCCGGTGTACGGGATCCGCCCCGGCTGTGGGGGGTCCGCTCCGGAGGCCGGGGGAGGGGCTGTTTTCGGCCATAGGTCGTTGTCGACGGGAGTGAACGGTCGGCGTGGGGGCGGGGGCGGGGCTGGTGAGCGGCGGAGGGGGTGGGCGGCCGGCGCCACCAGCGCCCGCAGCGCGTCCTTCTCGTTCCCGGTCGCGTCCCCCGAGCCGTAGATCCGCA